>CAZOZZ010000139.1:0-11211 GCA_964584435.1 uncultured Solibacteraceae bacterium
CCTTTCATTCAGCTAGAATGCCCAAGCTTTGCCTGGCGCACCAAAGACGCAGAGTCTTTTTTCCTTATCCCTTCCCCTCTGCGCCTCTGCGTCTCTGCGGTGAAAAAAATCCCTTCTCGTTCTTTGCGTCTTCGCGGTGAATCCCCTCCTTCTGATGGAGATCACAACAAACCCGGTGCGCGGGCTACGAGGGTGGCGATCGCTCGGCGTCCCTCGACCGATTCCTCGTAATGAACCACGTCGAGGCCGGGAAAGGCGTTTCTCAGTTCTCCGGGCTCGAGCAGAAAATCGCGCCGCGGCTTGTCATGTCCAAGGACATCCAGGTGGTCGGTCGTGAACGTTCGGAAGAACAGCAGGCCGTTTGGCCGCAAAGTTGCTTCATATTGCGGGAAAAGGGGTCGGTAGAGGAACAGGGTGTTCACAACGATGTCGAATTCGTCCGGAAGCAAGGACATGTTTTCGACATCCGATTCGATGATCTGAAGGGACAGATTTTCGCTTCGTGCGGCATCGCGGAGACTGGTTCTGGATTCTTCGGAGCGTTCCATCGTGACGACCGAATGCCCCTTTCGGGCGAAGAACAGGGCATGACGTCCGGAGCCGGATGCGACATCGAGTACGTCCAGCGGTTCGGCTTCCGGAACGAGATCGGAGAATTCGATGATGAAGTCTTCAGGTTCGGTCACAACAAAGTCTCTTCCAAAGATGACAGAAACCCGATCGAATGCTCAAGATGCGGCAACCGAAAGGACCAAAGCATTCCTCCGGATGCGGCTGGTTTCCGGGCTCAGCCTTCGGGCTTGTCACGTGCTGCTGGCACACTTCAAGGTACCGCAAGCGGTACTGGCGGCACAGCCTCAGGACCTGAGACGCCTTTCTCTATCATCGGATCTCGTCGACAACCTTCTTTCGAATCGTTCTGCCGATGCTGCGGAAGCGGAGTGGGAAAAGGCAATCAAGTACGGGGTGCGACTGGTTGATCTTCACTCCCCCGACTATCCGCGGCTGCTTCGAGAAATTTTCGATCCCCCGATGGTTCTCTACATCCGGGGCAGTCGATGTTCCGGGGACGAGCCTCAGGTGGCCATAGTGGGGGCAAGAAGGGCGACCCCCTACGGAATCAATTGCGCCCACCGTCTGGCCGAGGATCTGGCGAGCCGTGGGATCACGATAGTGTCGGGCCTGGCTCGAGGTATCGACACGGCAGCGCATCGCGGAGCGATGACGGAGGGCAAGACCATTGCGGTGTTCGGTACGGGCGTGGATCGTGTCTACCCCGGAGAAAACCGCAAACTAGCCGAATTAGTGGAAACAAATGGTGCGATTCTGTCGGAGTTTCCAATGGAAACGCCCCCGTTGCCGCACCATTTTCCACTTCGAAACCGAATCCTTGCGGGCATGACCCTGGGAACAATCGTGATCGAAGCAGCCGAACATTCCGGATCCCTGATCACGGCAAGGTTAGCGCTGGAAGCGAACCGGGAAGTATTCGCCGTACCGGGACCGATCACGTCCAGGCAAAGCTTCGGACCACACCTGCTCATTCGTCAGGGAGCACGGCTGGTCAGCGACTGGCAGGACGTCACCGAAGAACTCCCTTTCGAGATCCGGCAGAGGATCGACGCCATGACAGAAAAGGAGAATCAGCCGGCCGGGCCCGAGCTGGATGAGGGCCAACGCACCGTCCAGAATGCGTTGTCTCTCTCCGAGCCAGTCGCAATCGATACTTTGCTCTCGAAAGTGGCCCTGGCACCGTCGGATGTCTATACAGCACTACTCCAGCTCGAAATCCGTGGGGTGATCCGACAACTTCCCGGCAGCCGATATATCCTCAACTCGTAGCGACAGATCGGGCCGTGCGAAACGAGATGGATCTGGATGTCCGGGCAACTTTTCGGTAAGGTCGGGCGGATAGAAAAATTGGGAATTTTGAAAGACGAGGTTGATTTTTGGGATGACTTTACTTAATAACTTACATGTCTCAACACGTTGAGACCCAGTCCGAGACTACCTGAACACTATGCCAACAAAGACGACGACAACGAAAAAGAAGGCGACGAAAAAGAAAGCGACGAAGACGACTGCTAAGAAGTCGCTTGTGATCGTAGAGTCGCCGGCCAAGGCGAACACGATACGCAAGTATCTCGGCACCGGGTTCGTCGTCAAGGCATCGGTTGGGCACGTCAAGGACCTGCCCAAGAGCAAGCTCGGTATAGACGTCGATCAAAAGTTCGTCCCCTCTTACAAAGTGATCCCGGGCAAGGAAAAGGTTGTCGAGGAACTCCGTGCCGCCGCGCGCTCCGCTAGCAAGATCTATCTCGCCGCTGACCCTGACAGAGAGGGCGAAGCGATCTGCCAGCATTTGAAAGAGATCCTGGAGGGCAAGGACCGGGAGATTCTCCGGGTGCTTTTCAACGAGATCACACCTAAGGCGATTCGTGGCGCAATAGAGAATCCCGGCGAAATCAATTCCAATACCGTGAACGCGCAGCAAGCCCGTCGCATCCTGGACCGGATTGTCGGCTATCAAGTCAGTCCCCTGCTCTGGGACAAGGTGCGGCGCGGCATCTCGGCCGGACGGGTCCAGACCGTTGCCCTGCGTCTCATCGTTGAGCGCGAGCGGGAAGTTCAGGAGTTCAAATCTGAAGAGTACTGGACGATCGCAGCCAAGCTCGAGGGTCACGAACCCCCACGTTTCGAAGCCCGCCTGGTCAAGTACCAGGCCAAGAACATCGCGATAGGGAATCAAGGCGAAGCGGACCACATCGTCGCCGCGGTTCGAAATTCGAACTTCCTTGTTCAATCCGTCGTCAAGAAAGAAAAGAAACGCAGGCCTGTACCGCCTTTCACAACGAGCAAGCTGCAGCAGGATGCATCCAGACGGCTGCGGTTCAGCGTCAAGAAGACGATGATGGTGGCCCAACGGTTGTACGAGGGGAAGGAAATCGGGGGCGGAGAGAGTGTGGGTTTGATCACCTACATGAGAACCGACTCGACCCGTGTTTCCGACGACGCTCTGGGCGCGGTGCGCTCTTATGTGGCCACAACCTATGGCAAGAAGTACCTGCCGGAAAAACCAGCTGTCTACAAGAGCAAGAAAGACGCACAGGATGCTCACGAAGCTATTCGTCCAACCTTCGTCGACCAGACACCGGACGCTATAAAAGGGTTCCTGACCGCTGACGAGTACAAACTGTACTGGCTGATCTGGACACGGTTCGTCGCCTCTCAAATCAACCCCGCGGTCTACGACCAGACAACGGTTGAAATCGAATCGAAAGGTTACCTGTTCCGTGCAAACGGAAGAATCCAGAAGTTTGATGGTTTTCTCAAAGTCTATGAAGAGACGTCGGATGAAGATGCCAAGATCGCCCCGGAGGACGTCAACGTTCAGCTGCCACCCTTGACCGAGGGCGAATCGTTACGGCTTCTGGAACTGGATCCGAAGCAGCATTTCACCGAACCTCCGCCGCGTTTCACCGAAGCCAGTCTGGTCAAGGCCCTGGAAGAGAGAGGCATCGGTCGCCCGTCCACCTACGCCAACATCCTGACGACCATTCAGGATCGTGAATACGCTCTCAAGAAACAGCGTAAGTTCAAGCCGACCGAACTTGGCACGATCGTGACGGATCTGCTGGTCAAGCATTTTGCCGATATCTTCGACGTCGCCTATACCGCGCGGATGGAAGAGGAACTCGACGACGTAGAGGAAGGAAAGACGACGTGGGTTGAGGCTCTGGACGGGTTCTATTCGAAGTTCCAGAAAGACCTTTCCGAAGCCAAAGTCAACATGGAGAACATCAAACGGCAGGAGATTCCAACAGACGAAGTCTGCGAGAAGTGCAGCAAGCCGATGGTGATCAAATGGGGGCAGTTCGGCAGTTTTCTCGCTTGTACGGGTTACCCGGACTGCAGCAACACGAGGGAACTCCCCAAGGAAGACGACGAGGAAGAGGAAGAGAAGAAAGAAGAAGAGACGATCGAGCCCTGTGAGAACTGCGGCAAGCCCATGACGCTCAAGCGAGGACGTTTCGGACAGTTCTACGCCTGTACGGGCTACCCTGAGTGCAAGACAACGCGAAAGATCGGACCTGGCGAGAGCAAGCCCAAGACCCCGGACATCCCGCTCGACGAAAAATGCCCGAAGTGCGACACGAACCTCGTCCTCAAAGAGGGACGCTACGGCCAGTTCACTTCTTGCGCAAACTACCCCAAATGCAGGTACATCAAGCCGAAGACTATCGGGGTCGGATGCCCGAAGCCCGACTGCGGCGGTGACCTGATCGAGCGCCGATCCAAGCGCGGAAAGACGTTCTACGGGTGCGCGAACTACCCGAAATGCGACTTCGTCCTGTGGCAGCGACCTGTGGCGGAAACCTGTCCACAGTGCAAAGCCCCCTACCTGATGGAAAAAACCACGAAACGCGATGGTCACATTCGTTACTGCAATGAGGCCGAATGCGACTACAAAATCCCCCTGGAAACGACCACCGCCTCTTAAATCGGCGTGAGCCGATCTTTTATGAGTGAGGCGATAACCATAATAGGCGGCGGTCTGGCCGGGTCCGAGGCAGCCTGGCAAGTCGCCAGACACGGCGGACGGGCGCATCTTTACGAGATGCGCCCCCGGGAGACAACGCCCGCCCACACGACGGATCAACTGGCCGAAATCGTCTGCAGTAACTCGCTGAAATCGGATCAACCCTATAACGCTTCGTGGCTCCTGAAGCAGGAGTTACGTCAGGCCGGCTCGCTCCTGATCAAGATTGCCGACGAGGTTCGAGTACCCGCGGGAGGGGCCCTGGCTGTTGATCGCCAGAGATTTGCCGAATCCGTAACCGAAGCCATTCGGCGGGAACCGAACATCGAACTGCACCGCGAAGAGGTGACCGCGATCCCGGAGCATGGAATCGTGGTGATCGCAAGCGGGCCACTGACTTCTCCCGCCCTTTCCGAATCGATCCATCAATTCTGTGGTCGCGAACACCTGTACTTCTACGATGCGATATCTCCGATCGTCGATGCGGAGTCGATCGATCATTCCAGGGTCTTCCGCGCTTCGAGATACGGCAAGGCAGACGCCGACTACCTGAACTGTCCGATGGACAAGGAACAGTATCTTCGTTTCTACGGCGCCCTGACTTCCGCCGAGGACGTTCAGTTGCACGAGTTCGAAAAACTCTGTTACTTCGAAGCGTGTCTCCCGATCGAGGAATTGGCTCGCCGCGGGTTGGACACGCTCCGATTCGGGCCCATGAAACCCGTCGGACTGGCGGATCCGGAGACCGGACGAAGGCCTTACGCCGTGGTCCAACTCAGAGGGGAGGATCTGATGCAGACCAGTTACAACCTCGTCGGCTTTCAGAACCACCTCAAATTCCCTGAACAGCGCAGGGTTTTTCGGATGATCCCCGGGCTGGAAAACGCCGAATTCCTGAGACTCGGGCAGATCCACCGCAATACCTACATCAACGCACCGGAGATACTGGCCCCATCGATGGCGGCGAAGGGTGATCCGAGAGTGTTCTTTGCCGGGCAGCTGGCGGGAACCGAGGGTTATATCGAAAACATCGCGACCGGACTCGTGGCCGGAATCAACGCCGCTCGAACGTCACAGGACGAAGAACTGCTGGTCCTGCCGAACGAGACCGCCATAGGCGCCCTCTGCGGATACGTTTCGACCCCGCAGAAACACTTTGCGCCGATGAACATAAACTTCGGACTGCTGCCGGCACTGGTGACTTCCCGGAAACTGCAGAAAGCCGAGCGACAGAAGAAGATCTGCGAAAGGGCACTGGAATACTTCGGGCAGTGTCAACCAGTGTAGGATGGGCATTGACCATGGAAAGGGAAACCCAAGAATTCCTGGCCTCGCTCAAGAACCGCGCAGCTTCAGAGCACACCATCAGCAACTACGGCCGGGACCTGGGTCGTTTTCGAGAATTTCTTGAAACTCGAAATATCGCGCTCAACGCCGTCGACCACATTCTTATCCGCGACTTCCTGACGACTCTCTACAAGTCGAAGCTCGGGAAGAGCTCCGTTTCCCGGACACTGGCCTGCCTGAGAACGTTTTTCAAATTCCTGGTGCGGGAGCAGTACCAATCACATAACCCGGCAGAATTAGTCTCCTCTCCACGATTGCCGAAGAATCTTCCGACTTACCTGAGCGAAGCGGAAGTCGGCGTCATGATGGAGGCTCCACAAGAGGCCACACTCAAGAACCTGCGGAACCGCGCCATTCTCGAACTGTTGTATGCGAGCGGACTGCGTGTGAGTGAATTGGTCCGGTTGAGCGATCAGGATGTCGATCTTGCCGGACAGCTCGTTCGAGTGTTTGGGAAGGGCAGAAAGGAGAGAATCGTCCCATTCGGACAGTATGCGGCCCTGGCACTGGATGCCTACATGGCAGAACGGAGACGGAAGGGTTTGACCAAGCGCGACGCAAGCGGCGATCTCCCTCTCTTCATCAACCTGAGAGGAACTCGTCTGGGTGTCCGATCCGTAGAACGCCTGCTTGAACAGTACCGCGGCTACCTCAAGCCGGGCCGCCACGCCACCCCACATACTCTGCGCCACAGTTTTGCCACCCATCTTCTGGAGCGTGGTGCGGATCTCCGCAGCGTCCAGGAACTTCTCGGCCATTCCAACCTGTCAACAACCCAGCGATATACCCATGTCAGTTTCGAGCACCTCCGGAAACAGTACGACAGTGCCCATCCCAGGGCAAAGGGGTCGGATACCGACAACTCGGGGACCAGGCGATAGTGACCATGGAGGTCGACCGTTCATCGAATGCCCTTATAATGAACGTACATACGAACCGAACGCGTCCGAAGGCGTAGCCTTCGTTTCTCACCGGTCGTCCTCGCCGAGTGCGACTGGGGGACCGAATCCGAGCACCTACCGAAAGGACGCCCGAGGCGTACGTAATCAAGCATGAAAGTTTTGATAGCCGACGACGACAGTTCCTTCCTTGTAACGATGGAAAAGCAACTTTCCAGGTGGGAATATGAAGTCACCGCCGTCTCCAACGGGTGGAAGCCTGGGATGTCATGACCGGGGACGATCCACCCAGACTGATCCTGCTGGACTGGATGATGCCCGGTTTGGATGGACTCGAAGCCTGTCGGCGGATACGCACCAGAGCTGAAGGCGCGTACTGCTACATCGTCCTGCTCACCGCAAAAGGCGGTCGGGACAACATCATCGAAGGCATCAATGCCGGTGCCGACGATTATGTAGTGAAGCCTTTCGACCCTCAGGAACTGAGGGTCCGCCTTCGTGCCGGCCGCCGGATCATTGAATTGCAGCAGGCCCTCAAAAGGGAGGCATCCACAGACTCCCTGACAGGTCTGCACAACAGGAACTCAATCTACGGCACCGTTAAGCGTGAACTCCTACGAGCGGACAGAGAGGGCACACACCTCGCCGTCGCCATGGTCGACATCGATAATTTCAAGCGTTTCAACGACACTTACGGTCACCTGGCCGGCGACGAATGTCTGCAGGAGGTCTCCAGAAGGCTCGCATCCTCAGTACGTGCCTATGACTCGGTTGGTAGATGGGGAGGCGAAGAATTCCTGATCGTCCTTCCGGGATGTGACATGAACAGCGCGAAAGGCATGGCTGAGCGGCTACGCTGCTCCGTAGGAGACCTGCCTCTGACTGCCAGGGAGGCCCACAGGGAGGTAACGATCAGCGTCGGTGTTTGTTGCAAGGGCTCAGGAACAGCTGGGGATGCGGACCGACTGATCGAGGCGGCAGATCGTGCGATGTACGTGGCAAAGGACGCCGGCAGGAATAGGGTGCACATGTCCCTGTTGACTGGGATTAGGTAGGGGGCAGTGGCCAGTGGTCAGTGATCAGTGGTCAGTTGTCGGACGTGGACCGATCGCGACCACTGACCACTGGCCACTGCCCTGGTTTGACACCCGTAACCAAATATAAGTAAAATTGGGTTTTGTCCCTAGGGGAGGATTCTGAACATGTATGCAGTGATCCGGGCTGGCGGCAAACAGCACCGCGTGGAGCCCGGCGACACATTCAAAGTCGAAAAGTTAGACGGTGAGGTGGGCTCGACGGTCGAGCTCACGGATGTTTTGATGGTCGGAGAGGGCGGGAAGGTCACCGTCGGATCGCCGCTGATCCCCGAAGCCAAGGTGCAGGCCACTGTCCTGGAGCAGGATCGAAACAAGAAAATCATCGTTTTCAAGAAGAAGCGGAAGAAGCAATACCGCCGAACGCGCGGACACCGGCAGGCCTACACCCAGCTGCGCGTCGAAGAGATCAGCGTTTAGGAGTCAGTCATGGCCCATAAAAAAGGGGTAGGCAGTTCTCGTAACGGACGAGACAGCAATTCGCAACGCCTCGGCGTCAAACGATTTGCGGGACAGCTTGTGACAGGTGGGTCGATACTCGTCCGCCAGCATGGAACCCGTTTCAAGCCGGGCCCGTTCGTCGGAAGAGGGAAAGACGACACCTTGTTCGCGAAAGTAACCGGTGTGGTTCAGTTCCGTGATCGCGGCCGGCTGGGCCGCTTCATCAGCATCGAACCCGCACCGCAGTAGGCAGGCGAAAAAAAGAGCCAGGATCCGGGTGTCACCCCGATCCTGGCTCTTTTTCGTTATGTTCATCGACCAAGCCAAAATCACCGTTCGTGCTGGCGACGGCGGCCACGGATGCATCGCGTTCCGGAGAGAGAAGTTCGTCGCAAAAGGCGGTCCCAGTGGTGGAGACGGGGGTGATGGTGGCGATATCCGACTTCGGTCGGATCAACACGAAAACACTCTGCTCAAATTTCGCTACAACCGGATTTTTCGAGCAGATCGTGGACGTCATGGGGAAGGCAGCAAGCGGCACGGGAAGAACGGCCGGAGCCTCGCCATCAATGTTCCGGTCGGAACCCTGGTCTACGACCTAGAAACCGGTCAACTTCTGCACGACTTCGATCGCCCTGACGAGGAGTGGCTTGCGGCGGCTGGTGGCCACGGCGGCCGTGGGAATGCGCACTTCGTTTCGTCGGTCAAACGCGCCCCTCGACATGCCGAAGATGGCAAGACGGGTGAGGAAAGAGGACTTCGGCTGGAGCTGAAGCTCCTTGCGGACGTAGGTCTGGTCGGTTTCCCCAACGCCGGCAAGTCCACGCTCGTATCGACGGTGTCAGCCGCTCATCCCAAGATTGCCGATTACCCGTTCACGACACTCCAACCGCACCTGGGAGTCGTGTCCGTGGACAATTTCGAAACTTTCGTCATGGCGGATATCCCCGGCTTGATCGAGGGCGCGCACGAAGGGCACGGCCTGGGCCTGCAGTTTCTCCGCCACATAGAAAGAACGCGACTGCTTCTGCACCTGATCGACGTTTCCGTGGGCGAAGAAAGGAATCCGGTGGAACAGATCGAAGTGTTACGCTCTGAACTCGGCCAACACGACCCGCAGCTCATCCGTAAGCCTACCGTTATCGTCGCGACTAAGATCGACGCCGCCGACCCGGCGAAGCTCGAAGAGCTGGAGCAATGGTGTGGACAGGAAAACAAAGAGTTGGTTAGAATTTCTTCAGTCACTGGTGAGGGGCTCGATCGGTTGAAACGAAGCGTAGTTCGTAAGCTTGCGTCGACAGACGAGATCGGGGGTTCGTGAGGATAGCCATTCTCGGCGGGACCTTCGATCCCATTCACAACGGACACCTCGCCGCAGCTCGGATGGTCGCTCGAGCCTTTGAGGTTGATGAAGTTCATTTCATTCCAACGTTTGTTCCTCCCCACAAGCCCTCAACTGGAATCACTTCACCATTCCACCGATTCTCAATGGTCGCACTCGCAACGGAACCATTTGAGAGTTTCAGAGTTTCGGCCATAGAAGTGGACATGCTCGAAGCCCGATACTCCGTAGACACTATAGAAACAATGCATCAGAAGTATCCCGGTTCCCGGTTCGTGTTCATCACGGGCACGGACATGTACAACGACATCGAGAGCTGGAAAGAGTTTCGAAAGCTGCTTGGACTGACCAATTTTGCGGTCGTGCATCGTCCAGGCTTCCCCATGCGTGATGACATTGTGCCTGTTGAGGTCATAGAACAAGGGGCGGCAACCATGGGCGAGGACACGCGCGTCTATTACTTCCCTTCGCTGGAACACAAAATATCCTCGACCGAAATTCGATCGGAAATTAAGCGTGGTGGGGACACAAGCGCCTGGCTCTCACCCACCGTGCGGACCTACATCGAGAAACACAAGCTTTACGCTTAAAGGAGAGTCTTACGTCTCTAACAACCAAAGACATCGCTCTGCAGGAAGCACTGGAAGCTGCACTGGACAAGAAAGCCCTGAACGTCGTCGTCCTGGAACTAGACGGCATCTGCTCATTTTCGGATCGTTTCGTCATCTGTGCCGGGACTTCGACACGTCAGAATCAGGCGATCTCGGATGGCATCAACGATCGATTGAAACGATCGGGACACTGGCCGTCTCACGTCGAAGGGTATTCCGAGGGAGAGTGGATATTGATGGACTATCTGGACTTCGTTGTCCACATTTTCACGGAACTCGCGCGCGAGTTCTACGATCTGGAGCGACTCTGGCGGGCCGGAACGCGACGCAACGCGGAGGAGTGGATCAAGGAAGGCGCCATCTGATCCCGGACTGATCCATGAAACTGAGGGTCGTCTGGATAGGAAAGAACAAGAACCTGGCCGAGGTGTGCGGAGACTTCTCCCAACGCATCCGCCACTTCATCCCACTCGACGTCATCGAAATCAAGGACCCTCGGATCGCGAACGAAAGGAAGCGGATAGAAGCCGAGGGCGAAAAGATAATGACATCTGTCGGTCAAGCGGATTTCGTGGTCGCCCTCGATCCAGCCGGCCGATCTTACTCCTCGAAGACCTTTTCCGAATTCCTCGACCGACACATGAGCGAGAACCCGCGCGACATCGTCTTCGTTGTCGGCGGTTACGGCGGCCTCTCCGACACCGTCAAGAAACGTGCCGACCTGCTCTGGTCACTCTCGGAACTGACGTTCAGCCACGATCTCGCACGCGCCTTGCTGCTCGAACAACTTTACCGGGCCCTGTCGATCATCAACCACCATCCGTATGCCCGGTAAGCTGCCCTGTTGGCCTGAACCTATACGAATCAGCTAACGAAACCTCCCTGTCACCGGTAGAGTAGGGGAGGACGCGAAGAGCGACCTCCCCCCTCGTCGCAC
>CAZOZZ010000140.1:0-1036 GCA_964584435.1 uncultured Solibacteraceae bacterium
GTGTCTCTTAGTTTTTTAGGGATCTCTGTCTGAAATGTTCTGACGGGCTACACTCTGACGACGTACAATGTCGGACAAAGCATCGTCATCCACTGCCAGCAAGGAGGAAATGCCCATTGCGGCTTGCTCGCCGATGGCCATGGGGTCCGGGGCGCGGCGCAAGCGCGGGAAAGGAACAAACCGAACGACCACAACAGCAACAATCAGACCGACGATTACGAAGACTACTGCCTTGATGGTCTGGCGGCGCCGGCGCCGCTTTTCAAAGACCTCTTCGAGTTCCTCTTCGAAGCTCTTCTCATCGAAACTTTCTTGTTCACTGCCCGATTCCCAGTCAGACATGCCGGTCCTCCGTTTGATCGTGCATCTCGAACCATATTACAAAGTGCGCCATGAGGGTATTGAGTTATGATTCTTGTCTGGACGCATGACTCGTGGAGACCTGTTTTCGAAGGAGCTGAATCTTTGAACATGGTGAGCCGCGTGATCCGCCTGATTCGTGCCCATATCCTCCCTGACAGGGACGGACGGGGTCGCGGCGCCTGGACACGCCAACGCGAGTGGGAAACTCAGGGTCACGGGGCAGACGACTTCGGCCGACAGGCTGCGACTGCCGCCGAGGGTGTTGATCCGGCGCTGGCCGCGCTGTATTCCAATCTGGAGGTGCCGTATGGTTCCGACCTTTTCACGGTTCGGAAGGCATGGAAAGGGTTGTTGCGGAAATATCACCCGGATCTGCATTCGAAGGATCCCGAGAAACGAAAGATCGCCGGGGAACTGACCAGACGGTTGAACGGTGCTTACGAAACGCTCGAGGAACGGCTGAAGAGCGAGACAAACCGACAGGAGAAGTAAAACATGTCCGAGAACCTGGACTTGGTGAAGGGCTATCTGCTCGATATCGATCTGAAGATCGTCAGCGAGAATGAGGCCGAGGAGTTGATGGTCGTTGAGGATGAGGAGAATGGCATTCAAAACCTGATCATCGACTGTGAGCCACCGATCGTCATCCTCGAACAACTCATCATGGATGTCC
>CAZOZZ010000140.1:1046-11020 GCA_964584435.1 uncultured Solibacteraceae bacterium
AACGCCTTCTCCAGATGAACCGCACGATGGTTCACGGTGCGTTTGTCCTCGACGACGAGGAAGGTAACCGTGTTCTTTTCCGCGATACGTTGCAGCTGGAAAATCTGGATCGCAACGAGTTGGAAGGCTCCATTCAGGCGCTGGGGCTTGCCCTGGCCGAAAACGGTGCGGAGTTGCTGGAATATAGTCACCGACAGTCGGGGGGGACTAAAGAATGAGTTTCTTTCAAAGACTTTTTAAGAACGTGCAGTCCCAGGCGCATTCCGTGGTGGATAAGCTCGAGGACCCGATCAAGCTGAGCGAGCAAGGAATTCGCGACCTGAAGAAAGATCTGCAGGGTTCCATGCAGAGTCTGGCACAGGTCAAGGCGATCGCGATTCGTCTCAAGAAAGACTCGGACGACCAGAAAAAGCTCGGGAAGGATTACGAGAGAAAAGCGATGCTTCTACTCCAGAAGATGAAGACCGGTGATCTGGATGCAGCCGACGCCGAACGATTGGCAACCGAAGCGTTGAGCAAGAAAGAGGGTGCTCTACAACGCGCAGGCACCTTGAAGAAGGATCACGAGCAGCAGAAGAACATGGGGGATCAGCTCCAGGCGAAGGTGCAGACGCTGAAGGAAACGATCAGCCGCTACGAGACCGAGTTGGTGACCTTAAGGGCACGCGCCAAGACTGCCACGTCTATGCGGAAGATCAACCAGCAGATGTCCACCGTCAACTCCTCCGGCACGATTGCACTGCTGGAGAAAATGAAGGACAAGGTGATGGAAGAGGAGTCGCTTGCCGAAGCCTACGGGGAAATGACGGACGGAAGCGTATCCCTGGACGAGGAGATAGACCGAACCCTCGCAGCACCCAGTTCGGCAGCGACCAGCGACTCGCTGGCTGAGCTCAAGAAGAAGATGGGCATCTGAGATTGGACACCTCGCTCGCGACAAGATGTAGGTGCGCGCTCTATGAGCGCACACGTTCTCGATCTCCCAAAAATGTGCGGTCATAGACCGCACCTGCATCCAGGATCGGACTCCTCACAATTGACCTCAGTTGCGACCCCAACCGGCATAAGAGGCTTCGGGAATTGTTTGAAGAAAGTTTCAAACAGGCGGGTTATTATCCAGAAGTGCCGTCCTTCACACGCCGGGAGTTCCTTCGCCTCTCCGCGACCAGCAGCCTCTTAGCGGTCGTCCCTTCGTGCTGGAATTCAGGCACCCTGCCTCCCAGAACCTTCGACATCCCCGGGACGATCGTTGGTGGAAATCAGCAGGTGGGTCATCTTCTTCGCGAACCCAGGCCGCGCGATCGATTCCCCGAGCCTGAAGCTCACACCTACGACGTCGCCATCGTCGGGGGAGGCATTTCCGGGCTGTGCGCGGCGTGGAAGCTCAAGCGCGCCGGAATGGACGACTTTGTCCTGCTCGAACTGGAATCCCGGCTTGGAGGTACCGCCGCTTCCGGGAACCGGGAGGGCGCCGAATTCCCATGGGCGGCACACTACATCAACGTTCCACCGGCGGAAGCGGATTGTGTCAAGGAAGTCCTCTCGGACCTCGGCATAATCGAAGGCTATGACGAGGACGGAAGGCCGAGGATTGCCGAACAACATATCCTGCGATGGCCCACCGAGCGCCTCTTCATGGACGGAAGATGGATCGAATGGGATCTCCTGAATGGTGCGTCAACCGAGGAACGGGAAGCCATACTGGCCTTCGAGGACGACATGCTTTCCTGGACTCTGTATCGTGGTTTCGACGGCCGCCGCGCATTCGTCCTCCCTCTGGGCTACAGCACCACGGATTCGAAGGTCCGACAACTCGATGACATTTCGATGGAAACCTACGTCCGCTCCAAAGGGTGGAACTCGCCACGGCTGGATTGGATGATCAACTACGCTTGCCGGGACGATTACGGAGGCACGATGGCTACCGTCTCGGCGTGGGCCGGCATTCACTACTTCGCGTGCCGCTACTATGACCAGCGGCTGCGAAACGAATACCCTTCCGACACGTTGACGTGGCCTGCGGGAAATGGGTTTCTCGTCCAACGGCTGGCCGAGGGCCTGACGGACTCTCAATACCGGCTGGGATCCGCGGTGCTCCGGATCGACAACGAGGGTCCCGGCGTGCGGATCGGTTACTTCGACACCGACAGCCAGACATATCGCAGCGTGTCGGCCCGTACAGTGGTCTATGCAGCCAAGCTCCACACCGCCCCCTTTCTAGTCGATGGATTGCCCCGACCTCAAGTGGAAGCGATCGAATCCTGCGAATACAGCCCGTGGCTGACCGCCGCTATCCACGTGAACGAGCTGCCCACGAACGCGGATGTGTCGATCGCGTGGGACAACGTACTCTACAGCGGCCGATCTCTGGGCTACATAGTCGCTGACCATCAAAGCCGAAAGGCTTACGAAAACAATCCATCGGTTCTGGTTTACTATCTCCCGTTCGTCGAGGAACTCGACCTGGCCAGGCAGAAGCTCCTCGAAGAAGAACATCCCTACTGGGTCAACGTCATCATGCAGGACCTGCTGGCGGCTCATCCGGACCTGGAGCGTCACGTGGAGCGCATCGATGTTTACCGGTGGGGTCACGCCATGATCCGTCCGGGACCGGGAATCATATGGGGCAGCGAGAGCGCCATTCGGAGAGAACCGTTCGGAAACGTCTATTTTGCCTCTTGCGACACGACCGGTCTGCCGCTGTTCGAAGAAGCCTGTTTTTCAGGTATCCGGGCGGCTGAGCAGGTCATGGAGCACCTGGGAAGGACGTTCGAAACATCAATCAATGGTCTATCGGCAGAGAGGGCGGCAGTCCAATGAGCTTCAGCAGAGAACCTGACGACGGTCTCGCCCCGAGGGATCTGGGCCGGAACGATCCCGGGACCGACGAGGCAACGATGTCGAAACTGGGGCTGTTCCTGATACTCGCATCGATTTTTGTCGCTGCGGCGTGCGGAATCGTCTACGAGCTGTTGGTCGGAAGCATCTCCTCGTATTTCCTGGGAAACAGCGTCGAGCAATACTCCCTGACGATTGGTTTTTTTCTTTTTGCCATGGGCCTGGGCTCATGGATTTCCCGGGCTGTTCACGGCAGACTGATCCGGCGACTGGTGGCGCTGGAAATCTGGCTGGGCCTGTTCGGTGGCCTGACAGTTCCCGCTCTGTACCTCGCCTATGCCTACACGAACGTCTATCGGTATGTGATGCTCGTCATCATCCTGATTATCGGTACGCTCATCGGGCTGGAAATCCCGCTCCTGACACGGATCCTGAAAAGACACGGATCATTACGGACGATCCTGTCGAATGTGCTTTCGGTCGATTACATCGGTGCTCTGGTTGCGGCTGTTCTCTTCCCTTTTTTTTGTTTACCGGTCCTCGGAGCGTTTCATACATCACTCGTCGCCGGCGCCCTGAACGTTCTTGCCGGTTCGGGCATTCTCCTGGCAGTGCGGGCCGAGCTGTCGTCCAGGGATCGCGGACGACTCTTCCTCCAGGGCATCCTGGTTACCGGCGTATTGGTCGTCGTCGCAATTCAAGCCGAACCCCTGATGGAGCGGTGGGAAGATTCCCTCTACGAAGGCCAGGTGGTCTTCAGCACTCAGTCGGAGTATCAGCAGATCGTCGTTACGCGCTGGAAAGACGAGACTCAACTCTTCCTGAACGGACACCTGCAGTTTTCCTCGGTTGACGAATACAGGTATCACGAAGCCCTGGTCCATCCCGCAATGGCGCTATCGCGGAACCGGGCGCGGGTTCTCGTCATCGGCGGGGGCGACGGGCTCGCCGTCCGCGAGATCCTCCGGTATTCCGACGTGGAAGAGATAGAGCTCGTGGACCTCGATCCGGAGATGACAACTCTGGCCAGGCGTAATCTCTATTTCACGGACCTGAATCGAAACTCGTTGAGCCACCCGCAGGTCAAGGTGACTATTGAGGACGGCTTTACTTTTCTGCAGAAGGAACACGAACCCTATTCGGTTGTGATAATCGATCTGCCGGATCCGCGGGAAGAGGAGATATCAAAACTGTTCTCGGTCGAAGCGTACAGGCTGATTCGGCGGCACCTGGCTCCTGGAGGAGTAGTGCTCACACAGGCCACAAGCCCCTACTATGCCCGCCGGGCGTACTGGTGTATCGGCGAGTCGATGGAAGAAGCGGGTTTCGATGTGCTCTCTTTTCACGCCTACGTACCTTCCTTCGGCGAGTGGGGCTTCCATCTCGGCTCGGCCGAACCGATCGATCCCGGCGACATTCGGTTCATGCCCGGCCTGCGTTACCTGAACAAGGAACTGTTCTTGTCCAGGCTCGCTTTTGACCCAGACATGGCGCGGGTTGAAGTGGAGCCCAACACCTTGGAACGACCGACTCTGGCGAGGTACTATCGCGAAGATTTTGCACGATGGTAAGGAGAGAATGAACGATGGGATGGAAGAAATGGTTGGGCCGGGACGATGCGAAATCCGATCCGCTGCTGGACTTCAAGCTGGGGGCCATGAAGGTGGGATACATGGTCGACTACGATATGCAGACATGGGAAGTCACCGGCTACAACACATACGATTACTCCGGCTTCGAGACCAGAGAATGGGTGCTCGAAACCTCCGACAAAGTCGTCTACCTGGAGCGGGCGGATAGTGACGGCGAGATTGTCTGGACACTAACGGAAAGCATTCCTATCAACCAGATCTCCGAGGACGTCGTTGAACATACCGTCCGACACGAGGACCCTCCAGAACGGTTAACCCACAACGGGCGAAGCTATAGCCTGACCGAGAGCGGTGCAGGTTTGTTCCATGAAGATGCCAGGGGCCCGGGCAGCGAGTTCATCAGCTGGTCTTACTGTGACGCGTCCGGGAAGAATGTGCTGTTCGTCACGCAGTACGGAGAAAGGGATTTTAAGTCCGTTGCAGGCAAATATGTGGAAGAATATCAATTCCCGAACATTCTGCCGAGTGGGAACACTTAGGAAGTATCAGGAACCGAGATGATCCAATGAGTCGAAGAATGCCACCCCGTCAGTCACAAGAGGAACGCTTCATCCGGATCGCGGTTGTCGTGGTCCTCATAGCGATGGGCTTCTGGCTGGCCGGCGGTTTGCTGTCGAGCCGCGACCCCGTGCCTGCCTTGGTGCGGGAACTTGCCCAGTATCCCGAATATTCGATCATCGTGGACGATGTCGACGATGGATTTCTACGGAACTCCATGACGCTCAAGAGCAGCTACCGGATCACCGACCCGGTCGGTGAGAACCCGGACGTAGGACAAGCGGCACAGTTTGATGAACGGGTGGACACCTATTCGATCTCCGACAGGACGGCGACCCGCTACGAACAAGCCATCGGTATGGTCGTGGCTTCAAAGAACCCGGACGGGACTTTGACCGGAATGAACCAGAGCTACCCTCCCTACTATCAGCATGTGGGCCGTAGCCAATACGGGTACTGGGGTGGTGGCGGTTTCTGGATCTGGTACGGGCAGTATGCCTTTATGAGAGCCGCGCTGGGAGGTCATCAGATCGGCCGCGGGGACTACGACAACTACGTCGGCTCGAGGAATCGGGGACAGGCTTACTACGGCCCTCAGACGGGAGGCCGGCCCACGTTCGGCGCGAACGGCACAACGACGGCCAGAACGCGGCCAGGCTTCTCTCAAAGGTATCAGGCCAAACAGTCACGTTTTCAGGCCAGGGCCCGCAGTCGGGCGGGCTCAGGGCGCAGCCTCGGAAAATGATCTGCGATCGACCGAAACAACAGGGATTTCACAATATGAGCAAACAGCCGGTCCTTCTCGCTGTCGTACTTCTGTTAGTCGTTCCAGCATTTGCCGGACCCGGCTTTACCCTCTCTGCGCAGACTCCCGCATCCGTGCCGGCACAGGTTTCTCTGACCGACAATCTCTATCTGATCGGCGAATCCTTCTTTTACATCCTCGAAGCCTTTGCTCTCTTCTGGATCGCAAAGCTCGCTTATTCGGCTCTGTATCGCCGTGTGGATCTGAATGCCGAACTCTTCACTCGAGACAACCAGGCGCTGGCGATCTCCACGGTGGGCTACTATTTTGGAATCCTGATCGCTTTCGGCGGAGCGATTTCGGGCGAATCCCAGGGTCTGAGCACGGACGTAGTGACGATCGGCATCTATGGCCTTTCCGCGATCGCCCTCATGCTTCTGGCAAGCTTCATGTGCGAGAAGATCCTTCTGCCTTCATTCGACAACACCAAAGAGGTTGTCGAAGATCGCAACCTCGGCGTCGGGTTTGTCGAGGCCGGCGTATATATCGCCAACGGCCTGATCATTCTCCGCGCTACCGAGGGAGATGCCGGCGGAGCTTCTCCAGCGGTGAGCACACTCAGCGCCGTGGGCTCCGGCATGCTTGTGCTGCTGGCTTTCTGGCTACTTGCACAAGTGGTGCTGGTGGTTGCCGGCCGACTGTACGAGATGGTGACACCCTACAAGTTCCTGGAAGAACTCGAGAGAGACAACGCCGCGGTGGGGCTGGCGTTCGGAGGAGCGCTGATCGGAATGGGCAATATCATCAGCGTGGCAATCGGTGGCGATTTCACCGGTTGGACCGATAGCCTCGTCCTGTTCGCCATCGACGTGGGGGTTGGCTTCATCATGTTGTTCCTCGTCCACAAATTCACCGACCTCTTGCTTGCGCCCGGTGTCAAGCTGGCCGACGAACAGACCCAGGAACAGCCAAACATCGGTGCCGGCCTCTTGGAAGCGTTCGGCTATATCGGTGCTTCGATCCTCATCGCGTGGACCTTCTGATCGACGCCCATCCGAATTCAGACGATTTCGAAATAATCTGTTGATCAGGTTTGTGTATCTGCAGGAATACGGGTACGAGGGGTCCGGGTCAAGGTCCTTACGTCGACGGTCACGGGACCCAGTTCCGCCACCAGCGCATCCATAACGCAGGCAGGGTCGATGCTGCCGCAGGCGAAGATGTCCAGCGCGAGATATTGCCTCTCGGGATAGGTGTGAACGGCGGCATGGGATTCTGCCAGAAGGACCACCCCCGTGAACCCCGCCCCACGCTCGACGAACTGATGCTCCACGCTCCTGAAGGCATGAAAGCCGGCCTCGGCCAACGCTTTCTTGAGTGCACTCATGATCCGGTCGCCATCGCGCAGGAGAGCCGGGGACAACCCCGTCATGTCGGCAATCAGATGCCGTCCAACAACTTCTCCGCTCGCTTCTCCAGGTTCGGACATCGATTATTTCTTACCACACTACGCGAGGGCATTGTCAACTCATGGTCCGCCGTTGACGTCCGTATGGCGAGATGGTGCCTTGTATGAATGTGTGGAAATGCAAGGGTTAGGGGGCTATCGACAAGAGATTCTCTTCAACCGGGGAAGTTGCTGGCATCCAGTAGCTGGTCGAGTTGCTCGGCACATTCGTCCGCCTGACCATGAACTGCACCAAAGCGGCTGGAAATCTGCCGGACCTCGTCGTCACTCAAGTGCTTCATTACATTGGCCGCGGCTTCTTCGCCCAATATAAGCATTAGTGTTGCGGCTGTAGCGACCTTGTCCTCGTGTGCCATGACTAACTCTTCGGCAGATGCGGCCGCGAGCGTTAGCAGGGTCAATAAGACAGGGGGATTTTCAACGCGAAGACACGAAAGAAACGAAGTATCTGAAATTCTGAAAGAGAGAAATCTGCTGCTTCCCAGTCCTTCGGACTTCGCGGTGAATCCCGGCCTGGTGTATTTTGGTAGCGTCATGCGGCTTTTGGCTGGAATCTTCGCGGTACACCTCGCATTTGCTTCGCCACTTCCCTTCCAGGTAGCGGACGAGCATCACCTGGTCTGGCAGGAAGGTGTCTCGCTCAACTGGGATGACTTCCAGGGCGAACCGGGGGCGGCCGGTCGCCCTTACCAGGGGGCTGAGAGTCGACTGACCATCGCACTCCGATTTTCATGTACGAACAGCGTTCCCGACTTCAAAGTGTGGGCCGAATTCGACAGGAGCAACTCCTGGGCGCGTCCGAACATGCCCGCCAGCCTGCTCGAACACGAGCAGATTCACTTTGACATCGCCGAACTGTATGCGCGGGGAACCCGTAAGGCGTTTGACGACGTCAGAAATCCATGCGGGAATCCATCGGCCGTCGAAGACATCTCGGACCACAACAACGAACTGTCCGCCCGTGCCCAACAGAATTATGACGAGGAAACGCTTCACGGCACCCTGCCGGGGGCCCAGGCTGCCTGGACCCGGAAGATCCGTGCGCTTCTGGGAGCGTCGAACCGTTAACTGACTGACGACGACAAAGGCCATTTTCGAAGAAGAGGTCATTTCGAAAGACCAGGGAATCCGATGAAGCTAAAGCAACTACTGCCACCGACCATCCTCCTGATAATGCTCACCTCGTCACAGGCGCAGGCACAGCGGTCCTACGACATCGTGATCCTGAACGCTCGGGTCCTGGACGGAACGGGCAACCCCTGGTACTACGCTGATGTCGGAATCTCGGGCGACCGTATTGCCGCGGTCGGGAACCTGAATGGAGCCCAGGCAGCTCGGACTATCGACGCGCGCGGTCTCTACCTCACACCCGGTTTTATCGATGTGCACTCTCATTCAGCAGGCGGCTTGTCCAGCGAGGAATTGAGTCACGGTCAGCCACTCCTGGCACAGGGAATAACGACTGTCGTCGCCAACCCGGACGGCGGTGGACCGACGGACCTTCGGTCCCAACAGGAGGAGCTCTTGCGGGACGGCCTGGGCGTAAACGTCGCACAGCTCGTTCCCCACGGTTCGATCCGCGGTGAAGTAATCGGGATGGAGGACCGGGATCCGACCGCGCCGGAACTCGAGCGAATGAAGGATCTGGTTCGACGCGGGATGGAACAGGGAGCGTTTGGCCTGTCGAGTGGACTCTACTACGCACCGGGCAGTTACTCCAAGACGGAGGAGGTCATCGAACTCGCCAAGGTCGCGGGAACGTTCGGGGGGCTCTATACGAGTCACATTCGCGATGAGGCCGACTACAATGTCGGCGTCGTCGGGGCAGTCGACGAAGTCATCCGGGTTTCCCGCGAAGGGGGACTTCCCGGAATCGTCACGCACATCAAGGCGCTCGGCCCCCGCGTCTGGGGGTATTCTGCAGCCCTCGTCCGCCGCATCGAGCAAGCCCGGGCTGAAGGTCTCGAGGTCTATGCAGACCAGTACCCGTACGAGGCATCCGGTACGAGCGTCACGGGCGCGCTGATACCGCGGTGGGCACAGGTAGGCGGAAGAGAAGAACTCATCCGGAGGTTGAACGACGACACGGACAAGCTTCGCGTGCGCCAGGACGTGATAGAGAACCTGGAGCGGCGCGGCGGCGCCGGCCGACTTCAGGTTCGACGGTACGCCCCGGACCCCTCCATCGAGGGGAGAACACTCGGCGGTGTCGCTGACGAAAGGACGATGCACCCGGCCGACCTGGCCACCGAGCTGTTGAAGGAAGGAAACGCCGGGCTCGTATCCTTCAATATGGACACGGCAGACGTCAGGGTCCTGATGCGCCAGCCATGGACGATGACCTCGTCGGACGGGGGCCTGGGTCCTATGGGCGAAGGTGTTCCCCACCCAAGAAACTACGGAACGTTTCCACGAAAGATCCGAAAATACGCCCTCGACGAGGGGGTCCTCAGCCTTGAAAGCGCGGTCCGCAGCATGACCTCCCTGCCGGCCTCCGTCTTCCGCATGAAGGACCGGGGACAGATACGGGAGGGTGCGATCGCCGACATCGTCGTGTTCGACCCCGCAACTATCCGGGACCGTGCCGAATACGAGCGGCCACATCAGTTGAGCGAAGGGATGCGCTACGTTTTCGTGAACGGCCGGTTCGCCATTGATGGAGGGAATTTCGCGGCCACACTGAACGGCCGGGTCATTTCACGATCCCAGCCCTGATCGCTAGTACAGCACCCCTAAAGTTCCGGTACAGTCCATTAGTAGGACGCGACCAGGT
>CAZOZZ010000141.1:0-10734 GCA_964584435.1 uncultured Solibacteraceae bacterium
AAGAACTAGGTCTGGATTCTGGGGAGGCACGAATTCCAGATCGACCCCAACGACGTTGCTAAGAGACCCGGACAATGCTCGCCTGTATAAATTCTTGTGATCACGTTTCAGCAGCGTGTCAAAGGAAACGTCGAGAAACACTTCAAAATAGTCGCTGATATTGGCTCGGTTCCATTCCTGGGTGCTGTGAAACAACGATTGGAAGGCACAGATCACGTGTATGTCCTCATCGTTCAGATACTTGCATAGACGGGAACTCCGACCGGCATTGACCAATCGCTCTTCCATACTGTGTCCGAGATCGTGCCCCATAATCGAACGAATGTCGCCCCCATTGATGAAGACGACGTTCCTGGACTCCTTCTTCAGCGTGTGATAAAGGGCATCGCCAACCGTCGTCTTCCCAGCGGCGTACATGCCGACAATCCACACAACCATTTACCCTTCCCCCAAATCACAGAATCGCTGCAACGAACCATCTGAAAGCATCCTTTGCATGAGTTCAAGATCCTCGGTCGTGTCGATCTCCAGCCATCCATGGTGATGTGGTACGGCCTTTACCGGATGCCCCAGGCTGATCATGTGTCGTAGAAGGTCTGTCATGTACATTCCGTCGAAGGTTTTGTGACTGCGCAGGGTATCCATGACACTTCGAAGAGCAGCCGAACCTCGAGAGGAAAACTTCATGAGACCGATGTATTGAGCTTCGACCTCGTCGATATTCTCGACCTTGTCGCCGATCTTGACGATGTTGTGGCTCCCGTCCATTTTCAGGCTTTCAACATCGCACAAAGGATCGTCAAAGCGCATTTCCCAGTACGAGCGGAAGCCGGTGTCCACCAGCACTGAGATGTCTGCACTGGAAGCCAGAAGCGTCTCCACCACGGAGGTTTGGTAGACGATGTCCGCATAAGAGACGATGACGTCGCCCGTCAGCAGCGAGGACGCGCAATCCAGGGAAGCCACCATGTTGGTCTCATTCCAGCGCGGGTTTTCCACACGCTTAAAATCAACATGTGGATGCGCGATCCTGCTGCCCTTGTATCCAGTCAGCACGGTAATGTCCTGAATGCCGGCACGGTTCAGGACTTCCAGTTGATAGTGGAACAGTGGCCTGGAACCCAACTCGACCATCGCTTTTGGGCGATCGTCCGTGTAAGGACTCAGGCGACTTCCTCTTCCGGCGGCAAGCAGAATAGCTCTCAACTGTGACCCTCCCTGTTCCAGAAACCGACCTCGCCAAAGAAGCGACCGAGAAACTCGCCGTCGCTCTCACCCAGGTTCTCGCACCGTTCCGGATGCCACATGATCCCCAGCACCGGAAGGTTGCGGTGATACAAGCCTTCAACTGTTCCATCCCCGCTCAACGAGAAAGGCACCAGATCTCTCCCTGCTCCCTCCGGAGCGATGCCGCGATCGTGGTAAGAATTGACATCCACTCGTTCTCCCCAGAGGGATTGCCAGGGCTCCTCCAGGAAGCGGACCGAATGGGTGGACCCGGCATGAGAATCTGAATCGACCTCGACAAGGCGTCCACCGTAGTGGCAATTGATCATTTGTAATCCCCGGCAAATTCCGAGCACAGGCAACCGGCGGCGTTCGGATTCCTGCAATAGTTTCCGTTCCTGGTGGTCTCTTTCCGGCGCCGGCTCCCGCACAGAACTCGCAGGCAAACCGGATAGGTCCGCGGAAATATCGTTGCCTCCTGTCAGGATCAGACCGTCCAGATCGTCAAGCAGGCGCCCAACCTCATTCAGTCGGTTTGGGATGAGTCGGGGGGACCATCCCTGTTCCTGGAAGAGGCGAATCCAGTCGTGACTGATGGCGTCCCGACTCTCCGTGTAACCCGCAGCACTTACAACTCGCATTGTCAGGCCCAGCCTCATGCTAAACGCCAATCCTCAGTATGCCGCCGGAACAATCCAACTCGACCGAGCCCCCCGAGCGTGCGGCTTCGTAAAGAACTGATCCGCAACCGATTGCGGCTGGAATCCCGAATTCGGCACAGCGAATGGCCATGTGGGAATTGGCCCCCCCAAACATCGTGATCAGTCCGGCGATTTTTCGGGAGAACACCCAGTCAAACCCCGGGTCCGCACTTTCGATCAACACGATTCTTCCGGCCAGGTCCGCAGTGGAGTGCTCATCCAGGCAGACAGTTCGTGCCATCACCTTCTTGTGAGTGACGAAATTCGGCCGCGTCCGGCGTTGCCGAATCAGGTTCATGTCGTCGGCATCAAAGATCAGGTCCGGAAGGTGACTGGCAGAAGTGAACGAGAATCTCTCCCTGGCTTCGGCAATGCGGTCTTTGAGCAGTCCGGTCAGGTCGTCGACTTCGCTGCGGTCCACCGACCAGAGTAGTTCGTGAATGTTCAGGTACGCCATATCCGCCCGTTCGACCCCATGTGCTTCACCGAAGTGGCATAGAAGTCGGAGTGCCTCGCTCAGATTGCGGCTGAAAGCGAACTTGGCATTTTCGCGTCCACGTATGGACTCCACTATAAAATTCATGACCTGGTCAACGGTTGCCGTAAACCCAAGCGACCGCAACAATCTCTCTGCTTCCCCACGCTGTCTGTCCGAAAGGCGGAAGGGTTCCCGGTCGGTTTTCCAGGCCCAGCCACTGTCGCGAGCCCCAAGATAGAGATCCGGAGCTTCATCATAACGAAGCGATGTGATGTCATAACTTCCGGGTCGCAAATGTCCATACTCTGTGAGAAAGGTCTTCAGTTCGAGTTCTCCTTTCTGAACTTTGACCATATCGGACACAACATCGGCAGCTATCGTGTGTACTCCATGGGTGATGGATTCCATCTCGTGGTGCTCCAGAACACCTTGAGCTACCAGGGCACGCAGGATCACCGTACCAACGAATGCATAGCGCGCCAGAATAGAAAACGGCAACACGCCATCTTCGCGGCAGTCCATCAGGAGTGTACCTACAGCCCTGAGCGTCGGCTGTGACCGACTGATTTCGTCGGCCCTTTTCCAAAGCGTGTGCACCCTGTCCATTTCCCCGACCACAGGCCGCACGCTCTGTGTGAGCATGTCATCGGTGAGTTTCAAAAGAGCATTCTCCAGCAGAAGGATTTCGGAATTTTGAAATCCTGCGCTCCTCAGCCTCTCGGCATCCTGTCCAAAATCCAGCGACATGCAGGTGGGAACGACCTCGAATTCGACCTTGTCGTGGAGTTCCGAATGATCCTCCAGGTAGTCCAGCCACACGTCGACCAAACGGTCACGAAGTGCCGAAGGGATGGTAGCGGGGACGAAAGATGAAAAACTATTGCGAACGTCGATGTAAGGTCTTCCACACACGCCGACCATCAACTTCTTGCCCGGCACGGCATGGTAACCGACTTCTGCACGGGCACGCCGCCACGTGGAGTCGGTAATCAGGTACTCATACATTGTGAACGCCAGCGGAGACGGTGCGGTGGTAATCATTTCCGCTGGATTCCAGTCGGTCATGTTCGACAGAACCGTCCGCCGTTCGGAAGGCTTTACGCGGTTCGCAAGAAATTCTCTTGCGCGTCCGATCATCGTCCGAAAACGCGTCAGGTCGAGGTGAGGCCATTTGTGAGATGCCGCCAGCGGCCTGGCCTGAAACAGATGAACCGTACCGTCGGAGGTAATGGCGAATTCAATGTCCAGACTGTCGCAACTCGTAATGCGCTCCAGTTCATAGGCTGCTCGGACAAGCCGGCCCAGGTCCGATCCCTCGAGGCCTGCTTCCTGGCCCCGGTAAACGACCAGCGTCTTTAGATTCTGGCCGCTGCCACCAGTAACCGAATCGGTCGTTCCACTCTGGTCATCATAGTTGATAACGATGTAGGGTGCCCCTGTGTGCAGATCACGGGTGAATACCACTCCGGCACTCGACACGTCTTCCAGGAATGTCTGGATCAGTACCTGGTGGTTCAGGAAACCATCTCCCTTCGTCTTATCGGAACGCCTGTAACTCTCAATCACCAGGTCTACCGCATCTGTCACGGCACTCGAGTCTTCGGCGTCCACCCCCAGAACCGACTGGAATTCACCAGCGAGGGACTCCGTCCAGCTGTCTTCCGCCAACGATGACGAGCGGACTACAATCTTCTTCTTTCGAAACCGCTGGGCGATCGTCTCGAGTAGCTCTTCGGTTTGTTCGTGCCAACTGGCCACCTCAAAGTGGAGCAGGTCTGAAATCTGAGTGTCCACCAGAACCGGCTTCAGTCGCTCCAGAGTCTCGGCTTTCGTGCCGTACACGAAACGGGCAAGATCTGCGCTCTCCTTGACCTCGACCCATTCCCTGGTCACATCGACCGCAGCGACAGACATTCCCGTTTCGATCAACTCCTGAATCAGATCGGTGATGCTGGCCTCATCTACATTGAGGGCGTCGTGAAATGGCTGGCCATTCTGTTCCGAATGAACCCGGGCCCAGGACTCCTGAAGCGCTTTAATTCCACGGGGAGAGAAATACGCCAAGCCGATGAACTCGGCGTGACAGTCCGCATCATCCAGAAGGCACCCGATCTGTTTAACTTGCCCTTTTCTTAAGGAGACTTTCTCGGCACGCGTCCTCCGAAGCGGACTGGAATCCTTGTAGCGGCGACGCCATTCGGGATCGACGGCAAGAACGACGTCCGCCCCCCCACTCGCAAGCTTCCGACAGAGTTGAGGTCGAAACAGGATGTTGGAATAGGTCAGCAACAGACCTGCGGGCAAACCATGAAGTAACTCCATGAAACTCCCCAGCAGCTCGCCGCCATTCAACTGCTTGCAGCGGACCTTGTTGCGGCTCTGATCAGGCAAGGCTGCATCGGCACTGCAGAGAATGACAGAGTCTTCTACACCGGACTCGCCAAACGCATAAAGCGTCCACTCCAGCACTTGCCAGGCATCCAGGCCGTTCAGTCTGCTCGAAAGGAAGGCTGGGTGTCCCTCAGCCGGCGGACTCCCTCGTTTCACATCCAGGATAATGCCCAGCGAAGGGCCTGGTGAGTTCGTCAAATCCATATTCAGATCGTCTGCCATCGACTCAATCGCCAACACCTGGACTCTCTATCCCTAGCGCGGCCAGATCGGATGTGCTGCGATTGGAAACGAAAGAGGGGATCTTGGACAGCCGTTCAGCAATAATTGCGTCGAAATCCCGAACGATCGGATCATCGGGGTTATAAAGGTTGTGCATTTCTTCAGGGTCTTCCGTTAGGTTGTAGAGTTCAACCCTGTCCTTGGACAGATTGTCGACCGGATCGATCCATTCGCGCCAGATGTACTTGTGGGTTTGCGTTCTCACACCCATGTACACCGGACGATCCCGGAACAAACAGTTCCCTCGATGAAACGTCTCGAAGAGAATGTGGGATCGTTGCTGGCCGGCCACTCCACCCAGCGGTTTCCCCTCGTAGGTTGAGGGAAGGGAAACTCCAGCCATTTCCAGAATGGTGGGTGCCAGGTCTCGCAGATCCACGAGGTCGTCTATCCGCTTTTCTTCCAGGTCCGGATGATGGAACACCAGGGGCACATGGACCGTGTGATCGTAGAAACGGAAGTGATGACTGATGTCTCCGTGCTCTCCGATTTCCTCCCCGTGATCTCCGGCAACAACAATTAGCGTATTTTCCCGCTGTCCTGTGTCATCCAGAGCCTGCAGGATCCGGCCAAACTGCTCGTCCATGTAATAGACACCAGCATCATAGAACTGGCGCCATAACCTGAATTCTTCCTCTGACCGGGGCCTGGGGATCGTGGCGATAGCTGGGTCCACGTCATCGGCGTAGCCGAGTTGCTTGAGATACGAACCGGTGTGCGACTGCCAACCGGGAAGTCGCCCCGCACAATACGGCACATGACCATCCAGAAAATGAGTCCACAGGAAGAGAGGCCGTTCCCGGGGTTCTTCGAGGATTGATATCACCCGGTCCGCCAGTTCCGCACTGTCTGCAAAGCGCTTGTGGCGCATTCTTACCAGAGCCTCTTTCTCACTGGCGCGGCCATGGATAAGACGAATGATCCAGACATTGACCAGATCTCGCGCGAATCCGGCCAGGGCACCAGGCCTGCGCTTCATCTTGAAATCGGCAGTCACCCACAGGTGGGCCGCTTCGCGAGGCAGACCGAGGATGTGGCGCCGCACGTAGTCGGATGCGGATCTATCGAATTCCGAGAGGTGTTGCGAAATCACCGCCTGGACTCGCGGCCAGTCATAGCCCGCCTGGACGAAAAAGGAATTTGGAAAGTAGCGTTGTTCGAGATCCGCTTGAGCCTGCCGTGTCCCGCAATAAGCGATCAGGTCCTCGAAGCATCCCCGGATCACAGGGCCGGATTTGTCGACGAGTGCTTCAAACGATTGCGCCCCGGACAAGTGCGCCTCCACTTCGCTACGAAAGGTCGCCAGGGTCGAGCCGACGATATTTGCGATGTTATAAAAATGCTCGGTCCGTTCGCTCCCTCGGTCGTATCCGTACCGGTCCCGCAACCAGGGAAACGTGAGAAGATGCGTTGTTTCATAGCCGGCACCCTGGAGCATCTCCGTCAGTGTATTGGGGCGGTCGAGGACGCCCCGATCGTAACCACCGAAGGAGAGGGGCCGCGTAGAAGTGAAGATGGACGGGAAAGATGCCTGGGTGTGCGCCGCCAGCGAGAAGGCGTTGTCACACCACACAGAGTTCTTAGCCATAGCCCCGAGCACAGGGGTGGTTCCCCGCTCATATCCCTGAAAGGAAATGCGGTCTGCCCTGAGCGCATCGACGGTCAGCAGAAGGACATTGGGATGGTTCATTCAGGCACGACCTCAGGCGGACAGCAAGCCATGGAGCTGAGAAAACCGGCCGTTCATGGCCAGCAGCTCAGCGTACTTGCCTTGTTCGACGACTCGACCTTTCTCCATCACGTAGATCATGTCCGCTCGACGCACGGTCGACAGGCGATGAGCCACGACAAGCATCGTGTACTTTCCGGCAGCCGCCTCAATTGCCTCCTGAACCAATCTTTCGGACTCGTTGTCAAGAGCACTCGTCGCCTCGTCGAGCAACAGCAAGTCCGGGTCTCCCACCAGGGCCCGTGCCAGGGTTAGTCGCTGTTTCTCTCCACCGGACAAGCGGACGCCATTCTCGCCTATCTCCGTGTCCAATCCGTCAGGGAGTGCCCGCACGACATCGGTCAAGTGTGCGCCCGCCAGGGCGGAAACGATCTGCCCCTCGTCGGACTCCGGGTGGATCAGGCATAGATTACCTCGAACGGTATCATCGAAAACCATGACCTCCTGTCCTACGTAGCCGATGCGCCGGCGCCACGAGGCGAGGTTCAATTCAGACAAAGCAGTGTCACCAATCCGAAGCGTTCCCTTCGTCGGCACGCAAAGTCCGGTAATCAGATCAACAATCGTGGACTTTCCTGCACCGGACCCTCCAACCAGGGCGACCATGTTGTTCCGTGGAATGGAGATGCTCACTCCGGTCAGCACTTCGTCCTTTCCGTCTTCATGGGCGAACGAAACGTCGTTCAGGAAGATACCTTCCATAACACCGTCAAAGTCTTTGCTCCCACTTCGCCTTTCCTCCGCCTGCGCCACAGACGATGCCGTCAGATCGTCGATGATCCCGAGGGCGGGCAGTGCCAGTTCATAGCCATAGTAATACTCTCGGGCTAACGAAAATCGTGGTCCTGCTCTGGCGATCAGCAGCAGGAAGACCAGCGTGGCGGAATACGGCAGTTGAAACAGACTGACCGAACAGAGCACGACCACAGCTACGATCACCACCGGAACCGCCTGCATGAAGAACGTCATGAGTGCCCGACTCACGCTTGCGTCACGGTTGGAAGCGAAGACGTCCTGGCTTATCTGTTCGAGTCTACGAAGGGCTTCTCGTTCACCTGCGGACGCCTTCAGGAGCTTCAACCCCCGGATGTAGTCTACCGCGCGAGCTCCGTAAGCTGTGTTGGCGTTCGTGACCCTGCTTCCCAGGACAGCGGCCCGCCTGGTGACCAGCACCGTGGTCTTGTGAAGGACGATGCCGAACGCGACTACGATGGTCATCAACTGCCAGGAGATCAGGCCCGCCAGAAGGCTGTAGATACCAGCATGGACAAGAAATGCCGAGGCTTTGCAGAGTTGATAAACGGCAACGCTCGACCTCTCTGCCTCCATCGTGAGGCGATTGACGACATCCCCCACCGACTGGCTCTTCACATGAGGCCAGGAAGAGAGAACCAAAGCTCTTATCGCACGGTCTCGGAGAATCTTTTGAAACTCCTTAACAGAAGTTTCCAGCATCCTGGTCTGCCAATACGCAACACTAAACGACGCAATTACAATCACGGCAACAGCTGTTGTCAGTGACCACACGTTCGCAGACAGGCCAACCGCCGAGAGCCCACTCATGAGTTCGGCAAACGGCCAGACCAGGGCTTCTTGTCCGCCCGACAACAGGCTGAGGAGCGGCATGAATAACGTCAGCCCGAGCCCCTCCGTCAAGCCAGCGAGGACCATCAGGACAAAAATGGGCAACACACGGGGCAATCGCAACAAGGTTCTGAAGGCGCTCCTCGACTGTCCACCTGTTCCTTTTGAAGGATTCACGTTAGCCCCTCACACGGCTGTATTGTCTTCCACATGGAACACCGGCCTTCATTTCTCTTGCCGCGGATCAACTGGCTCATCTTATTGCAATCCCGCACAAGGAACATGCGACGACAAGTCCTGCCCTCCGGAATTCCTGTAACATCACGAGTAGGGACGGAATGGGTAGACGGCTGCCGGCAATCAAAGAAGAAAAGAAGCCCTACTCGTACTCGAACATGTCGGGTCGAAGGCTCGTATCTTTGCGGATGGCGACACGAGCTTTCTTCCCCAGCAATCCCTGCCACTCGCTCGGCTTCATTCCATCAGCAGGCCGTTTCAATTCAAGATGAGATTCCGTGATTGCTGTCCCGGCCTGAATGTCCAGTGCCGCCACGATACTTCGCCTCATCACTATGGAGTTCGTCTGCTCCAGCGCGCTTGGTTCCTTGCTTGAAGATCCTATGGACGCTTCAGCCTCCCGAATGCGAGTTACGAGTCACCGAAGCTCGTCCGGAGTTGCAGAACTGGCGTGGTCCGGACCGGGCAACGTCCTGTCCAGAGTGAAGTGTTTCTCGATGAAGCACACCCCGAGAGCCACGGCCGCGATGCTGGAAATATCGGACTGCGTATGATCTGAGTAGCCGACGGGTGCAGAAAAAGCAGTTTGAAGTGTTTTCAAAACTCCGAGGTTTGCGTCCTCGACCTTCGATGGGTAGTTCGTAGTGCCCTGCAGCAAGACAAAGCGGCTGTTACCAGCCGCGTGAATCGCCCGTACCGACTCGTCTACTTCTGAAAGTGTCGCCATTCCCGTGGACAGGAAGACGGGTTTCTGCTTCTCGGCAGTATAGCGGACGAAGCACGGCTCGGCGGCATGCATCGAGGCGAGTTTGAATGCCTCCACGCCCAACTCATGAAGGAAATCGACGTCGGCGAAGTTATAGGGTGTCGAGAGAAACAGCACGTCGGCATCGGTGCAACACGAGTAGAGCCGCTCATGATCCGACTCGGACAACTCCAGATTTCGGAGCATATCGATCTGACTCTCGTCCTCACTGGTATTCCGCAACTGATACATGGCCTTGGGGGCGTTCGCTCTCACTAGCCGTTCCGCACTGAAAGTCTGAAACTTGACGCAATCGGCTCCCGCTTGTTTTGCGATATGGATCATTTCCATCGCGCGACCCATGTCGCCGTTATGGTTGACCCCAACCTCGGCCACGATAAATACTGGATGTTGAGAGCCTATACTGAATCGTCCGACTTTCATGAACAATCCGACATCACGCCTGCGGCCTTCGGCACATCTTCCAGAGCCCTTTTAGTCGCTTCGAGGTCGGCCTCCCTTATGACTTAAATCAATTCGGTGAATTTCACGCGGGGGTAGCGAATCAACTTTCGCAATTCGCTCTTGAGATAAGTCCAGTGCGCTTCCCGGCCAAAGTCACGGGACTCGTGAACAAAACACATTGACTGGTGTCCACACAAAAAAAATTGAAGAATATGCCGGAGCCGGCCTGAAAGTCCTTATGAATCAAAGGCCATGAGCTCCTGCCAAATTCGATGTGAAGCCGTTCCTTCTTGTGGAAGACTGGCCTGAAGTTTCAGGATATTTTCGACATCAGAAGTCTCCCTGTTCCTGATCATCTCTTTGATCTCGGAGTAGGTTGTCGCTGGTCGACATCCTTCTATGTATTCTGGATTGACGCCGGTTGTCGGCTTCAACAGTACTCCAATATAGGGACGTCCGATTGCGACTACTTCGGCAAACGTCGCACTCCGTACGGGTCCAACGACACAGTCGGCCCATTCCACATGTTCATGAAATGATGAATATCCAGCCTTGGTAACCTGGATCCGAAGATCCAGCCTGCTGGCAATATTCTGATAATATTCTTCATTGACGGGCCCTGGATGCAGGCGGTAACTAATCTCCTCAATACCAAGCTCTTCCGCAATTCTGGAGCATTTCACCAGATACTCCAGTTCCATGAACACGGACTCGTGAACATTCATCGCATAATCCTGCGTATACTGAAGAAATAGAATCTTCTTTATTTCTTTGGGCCTACGCATCTCTTTCAACGGCAAGTAGTTGTCAAACCCACAATACCCGGTGGCCACCACTCGATCCGAATCAATCCCCATGTTTTTCAACCAGAGATTATTCACTTCCCCCCACGAAG
>CAZOZZ010000142.1:0-10716 GCA_964584435.1 uncultured Solibacteraceae bacterium
CTTTCATTCAGCTAGAATGCCCAAGCTTTGCCTGGCGCACCAAAGACGCAGAGAGGATGTTGTTGGGACGGGGTCCGTGTGAAGCGGAAGTTTTGGTATTCGCAGAAGGACCGTCCTTGTCACTTTGGAATTACTCGTCGTCACCGCCGAAACGTCAGCACAAAACCCTCTCCTTCTCTGCGCCTTTGCGCCTCTGCGTCGAGACCCGTTTCCCGCTCGCCTGAACGAGGCAGGCCAACCCAACAACCACCCCCGATCGCTGTGCTAGAATTGACTGCTTATGCGTGAGCTGACAGAGGTTCAAGAGGTCGAACACGGCAACTTTCTGACCACGACGGTAGGCGCGCTATCCAACTGGGCGCGCAAGAGTTCCCTCTGGCCATATCCGTTTGGAACAGCCTGCTGTGCGATCGAGTTCATGGCCGTCGCCGGCGCCCACTACGACATCGCCCGTTTCGGCTCCGAAGTCGTACGCTTCTCACCTCGCCAGGCGGACGTCCTTCTGGTACTGGGAACCATCAACGACAAGATGGGGCCAGTCCTCAAGAAGATCTACGACCAGATGGCCGAACCCAAGTGGGTCATTTCCATGGGAGCGTGCGCGTCGTGCGGGGGGTTCTACCGTTCCTATCATGTCATGCAGGGTATCGACGAAATTATCCCCGTCGATGTGTACATTCCGGGGTGCCCGCCGGTTCCCGAAGCCGTTTTCGACGCGATCATCAAGCTTCAGAAACAGATCGTCTCCGACAAGCGACAATCCTACGAACGACACCCGGCACATCGGATTCGAGAGCTTCCGGACGTCGACGCCACCGTTCACGGACTGCACCCACCGTCGCGTCCTCTGGTTCGCTTCCTCGAAGACAACCAGGAACTGGACGGACCGATCGCGCGCGCGTTCAAGGAAAAGTTCCCGGACGATCTGATCGGGATGCGCGAATTCCGAGGCGACCTGTCGATTTCCGTAAAGCGGGACAACATCAAGAATGTCCTTAGAGGACTGAAGAACGACCCTGAGTTCGACTTCAAGATGTTGCTGGACGTGGCCGGTGTCGATCATCTCGACCAGCGGGCGGAACGCTATGACGTCGTCTACCACATGCTGTCGCTGTCGAATAAGCATCGCTTGCGGGTGAAGGTTCCCGTCGGAGGGGACACGCCCCGGATCGACAGTGCGGTCGACATCTGGAAATCCGCCAATTGGGCCGAGCGGGAAGCTTACGAAATGTTCGGTATCGACTTCACGGGTCACCCGGACCAGCGGCGACTCCTGACGCACTCTCAGTTTGAAGGACATCCTCTGCGCCGGGACTTCCCTCCCGGCAAACGAACGCTCTGCACGGAAACCATCGATCTGCCGGTAGTTGAGCGGGCCAGACGAGTTGCCGCGGCGAACGGTCACCCGGAACCGATGATCCTGAACCTTGGGCCGCAACATCCCGCCATGCATGGAACGTTCCGTCTGCAGGTTGCAACCGAAGGCGAGACAATCATCGACTCGGACACCGAGATCGGCTTCCTCCATCGCTGTTTCGAAAAGATGGCGGAAACCCACAGCTACTGGCAGGTGATTCCGTTCACGGACCGTTTGAACTACATGTCCTCGATGATGAACGGTGTCACCTACGCGATGGCCGTCGAGAAGATGTTCGGTGTCGAGATTCCCAAACGCGCGCAATACATCCGGGTAATCCTCTCCGAACTCAGCCGGATCGCAGATCACCTCGTCTGCATCGGAACGAACCTTGTGGACCTGGGAGCGATCACGAATTTCTGGTATGCGTTCCGGCCGCGCGAAGAGATCTACGACCTGATCGAGGCGTGCTGTGGTGGCAGGCTGACTGTCAGCTACGTACGTATTGGCGGCGTGTCACGGGACCTGCCGGCTGATTTCGTCACGAAGACGCGCGAGGTTCTGAAGTCGATTCCGAGGTACGTGGACGACATCGAACGCCTGAACCGGCACAGCGTACTGTTTAAGGCAAGAACCCAGGGAATCAACGGAATTTCGGCCGAAGACGCCATCGACTGGGGATTCACCGGGCCGGCCCTTCGTGCGTGTGGAGTGCCCTACGACATCCGCAAGTGGTTCCCGAACTACGACTACGACCAGTTCGATTTCTCTGTTCCCGTCGGTGAGAACGGCGACATCTACGATCGGTACCTGGTCCGCATCGAAGAGATCCGCCAGAGCATCAAGATCATCGAGCAGGCTCTCGACAATTTACCGGAAGGGCCGGTGCAGATCGATGACCGCCGGATCAGCCTGCCACCGAAAGAGGGTGTGTATTCCAACATCGAAGACCTCATGAATCATTTCGAGTTGATCCAGGACGGGATATCGCCGCCGATGGGCGAAGTGTATTCCTACTGGGAAGCGGCAAACGGGGAGTTGGGTTTCTACCTGGTCAGCGACGGAGGGAAAACCCCCTACAGGCTCCGATGCCGCGGCAGCTGCTTCTACATATTCCAGGCCTTCAACGACATGATCAAGGGCGGTTACATCTCCGACGCGATAGCGGCACTGGGCTCGCTGAATATCGTCGCCGGAGAACTGGAAAAATAATAATGTAGGTGCGCTCCCAAACTGTAGGTGCGCTCTGTGAGCGCATATGAGCGGTCATAGACCGCACCTACAGTTTGGGGCGAGGGCCATGCAAGTCCACTACACTGACGATCGCAAGCTTCAGGATCCGGCGAAGGAACTCGTCGACTTCGACGTCGGTTCGTTATTACAGGTTGTGGCAGCCGAGCATAAGCCGGAACCGGAGTTCTGGCTGGCTGAGCCGGGGGGCTACGAGGATCAGGGACACGTCCTTCGTGACAGCGGGGCCACCCGCCTGATGGCTTATTCACGCGAACCACGTATCATCTATGCGACCGACGGCTGCAACTCCTGCCGTCACATCCTGGAAACATCTCTCGACGGATGCGGACCGGCCGAACTTGAGGAAGTTTCCTCCTACACGCAACTCCCCCTGGAAATGCTTGAGCACCTGGCGAAGCTGATCCGCGAGAGCAAGTAGTTCAGCGGCTCCGGTCGACACCCACGCGATCACAGTACTGCCGTATGGCGCAGACGGAACAGTGCGGGCTCACAGGCTTGCACAGGTTCTGACCAAAAGTGACAAGCAGATCGTTCAGAACGATCCAATAGCGCCGGGGAAGCTTCGCCCGGAGTTCCATTTCCGTTTCATCGGGGTTCTTCGTCCGAACGTACCCCAGGCGATTCGAGATTCGATGCACGTGGATGTCGACGGCGATTCCCGGCTTTTCGAATGCCAGCGTGACGACGATGTTTGCGGTCTTGCGCCCTACACCGGGCAAGCTGAGCAGATCGTCCAGGGTGTCGGGCACCCGGCCTTCGAACCGATCCAGCAATTCGGACGAAATCTTGCGGATCGTCTGCGCTTTCACGCGGTAGAAAGAAACCGGATAGATGTACCGCTCGATGTCGGCACTCGGGATCTCAAGGATGGCTTCCGGAGTTTCGGCAACTTCGAACAGCCGTTCGCTGGCACCGGTGGTCGTTTGATCCTTCGTTCTGAGGCTCAGGATGCACGAGATGAGGACGGTAAATGGTGAGCGAGTATAGTGCGCAAGTGCGGGCACCGGCCACTTGGGCACTTCCTTCTTGAGGATTCGGATAACATGGCGTATGTCAGAGCTTTCCATGAGAGTGGGTTTTAGTTGATGAAGATCCCCTTCGAGTATTGTGCCGAGGAATACGCCGCCTACCGTCCGGACTATCCGACGGAATTGTACGACTTTCTTGCCGCGCACTGTTCACTCGAAAGCAACTCCATGATAATCGACGTCGGAGCGGGTACCGGCAAGGGGTCCGCTCCCCTGCTGGAGCGAGGATTTCAGGTCGTGGCGTTCGACATCAGTGAAAAGATGCTGGACGCCGGACGGAGGAGCGGACACCGCGACCTGGTGTGTTCTGTTGCGGAGCAGATCCCTCTCGGGGAATCGAGTGCGGATCTCATTCTGTGCGCCCAATCTTTCCACTGGTTCGCCTCGACCGATACACTGGCGGAGTTCGCGCGCGTCATCAAACCCACCGGCTATCTCGCGCTTTTCTGGAACACACGGGCGAAGGAGCCGGACCACCAGAAAGAATACGAACGCCTGATCAGAAAATTCAATCCGGAACACGTGTGCGGATACCGGGACATAGATTGGACTCCGGTCCTGGAAAGGGACGGTTTCTTCCGATCAGTAGAACAAGAGAAGCTCAAACACACTGACCGAATGACCATAGAAAGCTGGAAGGGGTTGGCCCGCAGCACCTCCTACATTCGATGTATTGGCGAAGAACAACTCGAACAATTCGAGCGTGAATTGGAGCAGGTCATGAAACGGGAATCGGCGATCGACATCCAGTACCTCACCGAAGTCTGGCTGGCCGAACCGGTCTGAAGCAACATCCTTCACGGCGTTCAGCCACCCCCATCGTTTACTATGTTAGAACCATGAACGACAGAGAGCTCCTGACCCAACTCCTGAAAGGCGACGCGCAACTGTCTCAACAGACGGTCGCGGAGGTGGTGGGCCGGGGAAACGAAATAGCGGAAAAGCTGGTCGAGATGCTTGGGAACGTCCGCCTCTGGCACACCGAAAATGCCGGACGGGTTGCAGTCTTCCATGCCGTAAAACTGCTGGGAGCACTGAAGTTCGAACCCTCCATACCGGCCCTGATCGACGCTATCCTGCTGGCGTCGAGCACAAGCAACGAAGATGTCCTCGAAGAACTGCCCTTTGCTCTTTCGAGAATCGGCACGCCGGCGGCAGCCTCTTTGAAATCGATCCTCGAAGATTCCACGTTGGACACAACGATGCGGGCAGTCGCCGCATCGGCCCTCGAAGGGATCGCGGTGCTTCACCCTGCCCTAAAGGACAGCGTGCTGAGCATCTTCCGCGAGCGAATCAACCGTTCGGATGAAAGCAGCACACTGCGCGGACACCTTCTGACCTTGCTCGCCCACTTTCGTCAGCCCGAAGATCGTGAGCTGATCACCAGCCTGATGCAGTTCGTACCGACCGAGATGGAAGTCTCTGGCGACGACATCACGGGCTATTTCGAAGACCGGGACGAACCCTGGGAGTGGGAGCAATACCGGGTAGATCCCCTGGAGTTTTACGATAATGAGTTGGCTTAAATTGGCTTTTGGATTGGTTCGGGAGGCCGCCTCCACCGAAGTCGGCCAGGACATCATCAACGACATCCGCTCGAACGCATTCAAGACCCGGGAACAAGCTCTGGAACGGACGGAAAGCATCGACCAGGTCAAGGTTTTCCTCGAAGAGCGATTGAGTGTCCTGGACCGCAACATCGGAATGCTGGTCGAGACTCTGAACCGACAGCACGCAATGTTGGTCGAGATGCAGAAAGTGCAACGGGTGTGGAACCTGGTACTGGCGGGTGGCGTGGTTATAGCGATAGCTGTGGCGTTTCTGATCTAGCAAAAGGAATTCACCGTGACACGTAGACGGGGAGTTCTGATGAGGGATCTTTCCGTGGTCATCCGACAAGTTCCTGAATGGCTCAAGGCAGACTAGTCTGTAAAGACATAGCGAATTATACTTGAGATGTATTAAACATAATAAGTGTAATTGATAAACTCATGCTCTGGTGGGATAATCAGATGTCATGGTTTACTGTCGCCGCTGTAACAACACCCATTGGTTTCGGTCACCATACTCGGGTTGGAGGGAACGGGCTGCAATTCTACTGCTGCTACGACCGTTCCGTTGCGGTAAGTGCGGAAAGACCCGGCTTGGCTCGATCTTCCAGGACTTCAGATTACCCCACATCGGATTCCGCAGGCACCGCCGGCGGTACCATCGACCCCAGTTTGAGTTCCGACCCGCCCTGCACTGACGCTCCCGACAAACAAAACGGATACACCGTCACCGGCAGCCCGGTTCTGGTATGGTGAAATTAGGCTCCATACCTTCCGTAGGAGGGCAAAGTCGCGATGTCAGGCGAAGGTCACCATCACCCAACGTCGGGTCACGCGTCCGGTGCTATCAGACCGCAGGAGACGGTTCTGGGCGTCACTCCCCTCGGCTGTGCCGCCCTGATGGCCATTCCAACACTGGTCATCGTCGGACTGGCCGTGAGTGTCGTCTTCTTCGACACCGAGATCGAGGGGTTTCTCGCCTCAGGCAATCCCGGTCTGTTGATTGCGGCCGGAGGGAGTCCGATCTACCTGGTATCAGATGAAGCATTTCCTGCACTTCTCGAAAACAAGTCGCCGAGGGAAGCCTTCGAAAGTGTGTCCGCCGCCGGACAAGGGGTAGTTGTGGAAAGCGGCACCAGGGTTCTGATCATCGACATTCGGCTGTCCTACATGCGGGTCCGGATCCAGTCTGGTGAACACGAGGGCAAGGCAGGCTGGGTGTTAGAGGACTGGGTCAAACCCTATCCCTGGAGGTAGAAGAGGGATGGGAGGACGTACGCGGATTACGCAGATTACACAGATTAACGGGAATTACGCGGAGTGTTTGCGGTCACTGCATAATGATCGGATTGGGAAGAATTAGGGAACAGAGCCCTCAATACCCTAATTAATCGGGCAGGTGCTCAATCGATGATAGCCAAGACGGGCACCTGTTCAAGAAGCCGTGCGTCACGCGTCCCAAGGCTGGCAACCAGGCCCACGGGCATGTTCGAAGTGATGCGCACGTATCCCGACGTCAGTTCCGCTGGAACCATCGCGGCGTATCCCTGACGAGGCGAAAGCGAAACCTGGGATGATTCGATTATCGTACCGTCGTTGCGGAAGACCTCAATCGTAACGTCGGTCTGGACCGCCAACATCTCGTTCAGATTCGCGATCGCGTAACCGGAATAGTAATCGAGCCCGCCCAGCGCAAAGGGGACGATCCAACTCCGGGCGGAGTCGACCCAAAGTGGGTAGGACATGGCCGACTCGAAGAAGGTCCCCCGTCCGACGCTGTTGATGTCGATGTTTCCCATGAGACGAACGGGATTACCATTGGACTCCTGGATTCGAATATGGCCGGTGAAGATCGCGCCTACAAACGTTGGGATCGTAGCGAGCCCGAACAGTTCCTCGACGCCTCGGCGAATTCCCTCACCCGGACCCAGCGTCACTTTCGCCGTCTCGCCGATCGTTTCTCCGTTGCCGTCCACGGCGGTGAGCTCCAAACTGACGGCTGCGTCGGTCGGATTCACCAGGTTCAATACGGATGTGTACCCCACACCGAAAACGAAGTATGGAGCAAGCGTGGTGGCGGAAGCATCCACCTCGGTCACAGCGCGCGCCAGCTGGGTCTTCCGGAACAAGGGAGTTTCCACTCTCCCCCAGGCGGCAATCCCCAAATTCGACGTCAACCGCAGATAACCCTGGAACGATCTTCCGCCCACACCGTTGTCCGGCATGAAATCTCTGAAGACATCCGACACTCTCAGGATCCGGCTCCCACGAACAGATATACCGACCGTAACCGAACCGGCAACGACGGCGTCCAGACCCACCAACTCCATCGTGACGCTGGCCGGAACAAAAGATCCCGGAAAGACAATGGCAACGAGCGTATCGGTCGCGCCCAGTTCCTTGAAGCCCGTGTCCACCTGGATGTTCGGAAGAATCAAGGAGGTTGACAGCAGGGTCGCAACCGGGGCGCTTGCAAGAAAACCGCCGTTTCCCGACGCCTCGAAAACTCCCGTTCCCGACTGGCTCGAATCTATCTGGATCCATCCCGATGTGGGCGCGGCTTCCGTACCGAGTATCTCTCGGATGAGACGCGCATCCTGGGCTCCCGCATTCAAGGTCACCTGACCTGATTGTGAGCCGGAACCGTCACTCTCCGTGAGGGTCACGCTCACATCGGCGGCCTGGGTAGCCGTGTTGACGAGCGACAGTCCGATGTATTCAGTGTCCGGGACATCGAAGATCGGTAACAAGCTCTGCAGAAACAACGTCAGGAAAAGAACGGGCATCGGAACCACCGCCTCACTAAAAGCATTCCCAGGCCAGCCTCAATTGCCCGCCTTCACTATTTGAGACTCGATCTTTGGTGGAAAGGTTAGAGAAGTGACTAACGTCACAGTCGAACACGCTATCCATCGTCCTCCACCATCGGTGTGTCGGTGTGCGAACGAGGCGGTTTTGGGGACGTCGTTAGGAGGTTTCCACTACAGCAGAAAAGGCCCGGCAAGACGCCGGGCCTTTAACTCGCTGATTCTCTAGAGGCGCCGATCGGATTCGAACCGATGCATAAAGGTTTTGCAGACCTCTCCCTTACCGCTTGGGTACGGCGCCTTCATGTAGCAGGCAAAATATTATACCCAGAGCTGGCGCTGACCGCAAAAGCAGTACGCTTTGTGGGCCGATTCGGAGGTCGTTCCGAGCCAAACCGATGCCCCTCTGTTATCATGGTCTTTTTATGCGTCGTATTGTTTTCTTACTGTTCTGTGTTCTGTTGACGTCTCATACTTGAGAAGCTCAACTTCTGCCCGACGACGATACGGCTCGATCCCGTCCTATCATCCCACCCGTCGATTACGAGACCGCTCGGTTTTCCAAACTCGCAGAAGCGGTCTTTTCCGAAGGTCCAATCACTATCGATGGTCGACTCGACGAGGCCGCATGGCGGTCGGCGCCGCCGGTCACCGACTTCATCCAGTGGGAGCCCAGGCCGGGAGAGCCGGCAACCGAGCCGACCGAAGTTCGATTCCTTTTCGACGACGGGAACCTCTACGTTGCCGCTATCTGTTACGACTCCGATACGGACAACCTCCGCGTCACGCAGCTCGACGAAGATTTCAACGGCATGGACAATGATGGGTTCGGCATCACGCTCGACACTCTCAAGGACGAACGGTCCGGCTTTTTCTTCGCGACCAACCCGGCGGGCGCCAAACGGGATTCGCAGATAGCAAACGACGGTTTCATCATGAACTCGGACTGGGACGGGGTGTGGGACGTGGGCGTCACGGTGAACGGGGAGTCCTGGATCGCAGAGTTCGTCATACCGCTCAAGACGCTCCGCTTTGCCAGCGACGGCAGCCAGGAATGGGGACTCAACATGGTCCGCCGCGTCCGCCGTAAGACCGAAGACAGCCACTGGGCTCCTCTTCCGCGTCGCTATCGTGTCAACCGTGTGTCCATGGCGGGCACGCTCCAGGGGGTGGAGGTCGGCGGTCAAGGTCGGAACCTGAAAGTCAAACCGTACGGGAGTGCAACGATCAGCCAGATCCGTACTTCAGGTAAGACCGAAGGCGACACGGATTTCGACGGTGGGTTCGATCTGAAGTACAGCGTGACACAGTCGCTGACGCTCGATGCGACCTACCGAACAGATTTCTCACAGGTCGAAGCTGACCAACAGCAGGTCAATCTGACACGTTTCAGCCTCTTCTTTCCGGAAAAGCGCGAGTTCTTCCTGGAGAATGCCGGCACGTTCTCGTTCGGAAAACCGATCAACTCTTTCGGAGGAGGAGGAAGAAACGGAAACGGAGACCTCATACCGTTCTTCAGCCGCCGGATCGGTCTGATTTCAGGCATACCCGTGCCGATAGTGGGTGGGGCACGGCTCACCGGTCAGGCGGGAAGCTACGATCTCGGTGCGATCACGATGAAGACCGAGTCGATTGGAGATATCGCTTCGAACAGCTACGCGATCGGACGCGTGAAGAAGAACCTCCTCCAGAATTCGTGGATCGGTGCGATCGTGACCAGCCGGGACAGCTCTGAGCTCGACGACTACAACCGCGTCTACGGAATCGATACACGCTTCAGGTTCCTCCAGAAGCTGGAAATCGGATCGTACCTGATGAAGAGCCAGACGCCTGGCAGCGAAGGGCGTGACCAGGCCCGCCAATTTGAAACGGCCTGGCTCAGCAACGATCTGACGGTAAATGGCAGCTATTTCGAGGCCCAGGAGAATTTCAATCCCGAACTCGGGTTCATGCCCCGGAGCGACGTCAAGAAATACTATGGCAACGTGAATTGGAAGCCTCGTGTCGACTCGCATGGAATCCGCAATTTCTTCTTCGGAGGCAACGCCAGCTACTTCGAAAGCAGCAGCGAGGATCAGCTCGAGACACGGCGCCAGAACATCAACGGCGGAATTTCGTTCCAGAACAACGCGTGGTTCAACGCCGCCTTCAACCGTCGATTCGAGCGCCTCGATGCACCGTTCTCAATCCGGTCCGACATCGAGTTGCCTGCCGGGGATTATCAGTTCAACAACATCAACATCTTCTACAACTCGGATCGTAGCAAGATGTTCGGCGGCAGTATCTTTCTCAACGTCGGTGACTTCTGGAACGGAACGAAGAAGTCTTTCGGCGGCGAGTTGTCGCTGAAGCCAAACCACCGGCTGAACGTACAGATCAATTACAACCGAAACGACGTCGACCTCCCCGGTGGCTCGTTTGTGACCAACCTGCTTGGTACCCGAGTGAAGTACTCGTTCAGCACGAAAGCCTTCCTCAATGCGTTCCTGCAATACAACACGGATGCCAGTCAATTCAGTTCGAACATCCGCTTCCGACTCATCCACCACCCGTTGAGCGATCTCTTTATCGTCTACAACGACCGCCGCGACACGATTACGGGTGAGCTTCTGGACCGCGCGATAATCTTCAAATTCACCAACCTGTTTAATTTTTAGGAAGACGGGGTGACCTTGCCTCGATTTGACGTACACCACTTCCCTAAGCAGTCATAAGGTCTG
>CAZOZZ010000143.1:0-10493 GCA_964584435.1 uncultured Solibacteraceae bacterium
GGGGGCCTCGCTGCCACTGTGTAGGCAAAGCATTGGGGTCTGAACGATGATCCGTCTACAACAGATACTGGACAAGATCCAGAAGTATCACCCCGCAGACGATCTGGAGGTTGTGCGTCGTGCCTACCTCTTCTCAGCAAGAGAGCACAAGGGGCAGGTTCGGGCATCGGGTGAGCCCTATCTGACCCATCCGCTTGAGGTCGCCAATGTCCTGGCGGAGATGAAGATGGATGCGGTAACGGTCAGCATCGGCCTGCTGCATGACGTCGTTGAAGACACGCTGACTTCGCTCGACAAGCTCGAGGAAATGTTCGGGTCGGACATAGCCCACATCGTCGACGCCCTCACGAAGATCAGCCAGATCTATTTCACTTCCACAGAGGAAAAGCAGGCCGAGAACTTCCGGAAGATGTTGCTGGCGATGAGTGACGACATCCGCGTCATCGTCATCAAGCTTGCGGACCGTTTGCACAACATGAGGACGTTGCGACACCTGCGCGCGGACCGTCGGGAGGCAATCGCCCGCGAAACGCTCGAAATATACGTCCCTCTGGCCCACCGGCTCGGCATGGGAAAGATTCGTGGAGAGCTTGAAGACCTGGCGTTCAGTTTTCTGGACCCGAAATCGTACCAGGAAATCAAAGCCGCACTAGAGGAGAACCGGAAGGTCAACGAGCAATTCCTGGACGAGGTCCGGGGCGTCATCACCTCCAAGATGGAAGAGCATGAGATACGGGTCACCACAGAGGCAAGGATCAAGCGTATCTATTCGATTGACCAGAAGCTTCGCCGTCAGAGAATCACTCTTGACCAGGTCTTTGACCTGCTGGCTATCCGCATCATCACCGACGACATCAAGAGCTGCTACGCCGCGCTCGGTGTGATCCACAACACGTGGCGTCCGGTGCCCGGCCGAATCAAGGATTTCATCGCCATACCGCGCCCCAACATGTACCAGTCCCTGCACACATCTGTCATCGCCAGCGGGCAGGCGTTTGAGGTGCAGATTCGGACCGCTGAAATGCACCGTGTGGCCGAGGACGGGATTGCCGCGCACTGGAAGTACAAAGACGGAAAACTGGTAGCCGACGATCGTGAAGACCAGCGTGTGTCCTGGCTCCGACATCTGGTCGAATGGCAGCAGGAGATGAAAGACCCGACGGACTTCCTGAACACGCTCAAGGTCGATCTGTATCCGGAAGAGACGTATACGTTTACACCCAAGGGCCAGGTTATTACCCTTCCGAGTGACGCCACGTCCGTCGATTTTGCCTACTCGATCCACACCGAAGTGGGGCACACCTGTGTGGGCGCCAAGATTAACGGGCGACTGTCGCCGCTCAAGACAAAGCTCTCAAACGGGGACATCGTAGAGATCATGACCCAGCCGGGCCATCATCCCAGTCGTGACTGGCTGAATTTTGTCAAGACGTCCCGCGCAAGAAACAAGATTCGTCACTGGCTCACCGTTCAGGAAAGGACCAAGTCCATCGAGTTGGGCAGGAAACTACTCGAGAAAGAAGCGCGCAAGTACAAGCTCAGCATAAAGGAGCTGACCCACGGCGACCGGCTGGCGAAAGCCGCACCGGACTACGGATGCGCAAGAGTTGACGATCTCCTTTCGGCAATCGGCTTCGGAAAAGTCTCAGCCCGACAGCTTCTGGCCAAGGTCCAGCCGGAATCGTTGGGTGAACCCGTCGCACGCGATTCGAGATTTACCGCCGCCGTAAAGAAGGTTTTCGGATTCGGCGAAGACGTCAAGATCAAGGTCAAGGGCATGGATGACCTGCTCGTTTATCGAGCGAAATGCTGCAATCCTATCCGAGGGGAGGAAATCATCGGGTACGTGACCCGCGGAAAGGGAGTCGCTGTTCATGCCAAAGACTGTCCGAACGTGCAGAACCTGATGTATGAGGCTGATCGGCGCATCGATGTCGCCTGGGAGGGACGAGCTGTAGCGGCCGAAGCATACGCAGTCCATCTGACGATCATCACAGCTGACCGTCCTGGCATTCTTGCCGGGATTTCAGCTGCGATCTCCAAGATCCGTTCCAACATACTGGATGTGTCCGCCAGAACCGATGAAGAACGCGGCGTGATCGACATGACGGTTGAAATACCGGACATGAAACATCTGGAAAAGGTCATCGTTGCCATACGGGGTCTCGACGGCGTCTATGATGCGATGCGTTCTTCAAAATCCATAAACACCGCTACCAAGATCGGACAATAGATAAACCATGCAGAAAAAAGTGATTTCTACCCCGCTGGGCCCACCAGCCATAGGACCCTACTCCCAGGCCATGCAGGCCGGAAACTTCGTTTTCGTGTCTGGTCAAATCCCCCTCGATCCAGCCACAGGGCAACTCATCGAAGACAAATCCGTTGCCGCCCAGACTCGGCAGTCGCTCCAGAACCTACAAGGGATCCTGACTGGTGCCGGCGCCTCGATGAGCGACGTGGTGAAGGTGACCATCTATCTCGACGACATGGGAAATTTCAAAGAGGTGAACGGCATTTACGGCGAGTTCTTCCAGAACTCCAGACCTGCCCGGGCTACTGTCGAGGTAGCTGGCCTGCCCATGGGTGTTGCCATCGAAATAGAGTGCATCGCCATAGTCGACTAGTTTTTTCAACACAAAGTCGCAAGAACGCAGAGACCCAGATTTGTGATGTTTGTGCGGCTCGGCTCGATCAGTCTCTCAGATCCGGTCCTGTTTTCTTCAACACGAAAAAACGAAGGACACGAAGCTTTGAAATAAATACTTCGTGTGTCCTTCGTTTCTTCGTGTTGAAAGAAAAACGTCGAGAACTGTAACGTTAAGTTCAGGTGGAATCCAACCGGGAGCCTCCGAAAGAAATGAGACTCTCTTCCTGCTTCTCTTCTCTTTGCGTCTTTGCGATGAAAATCCCTTTCCTACTGGAATCGTTTTCTGAGCTTGATATCCAGCCCCACGGCGCCGGTCTCGTCGCGCGAGGCGATGAACGATGTGTTGCTGTTCAGGAAGTACTCGATCAGGATGATTTGCTGCCGGCTTGATGAGAGGTCCTGGGAGTATGTGATCGTCAAGTCTCTGGTGATCTGTTCGGAGATCGTGACGCGGGCTGCTCGGTCGTTTTCCGCGCCAACCAGGAAGGGATCGATACGGAACCTGTTGAGCAGACCGAAGCGGGAGCCGACACGTGACTGGAGTAGGTCTGTCAGGATCGTTGCGGCGCCACTCCTGAAGAGTTGTTCGCTCGTGGGGACGAGGCCGCCTGACTGATTCTCAGCCAGCTCTTCCCGGGTCCGGCCTCCGGCGATCAGGCTCACGATTTCCAGTTGCGGTAACGGAGGGTCGGAGCGCATCTCCAGGCGCATGTCGTCTCTTCGTCCGTTGATTCCCAGGATGATCCGATAGTCCCGCAGTTCGGTTTCGGCCTGGATGTCCACGATTGGCTCGACGCGGACCGGATCGACGAAATCGACGCTGCCCCTGGTGATCCGGTAGCGGGTTCCCTGGAAACTGAGTGTGCCGGTGCCGACTTCGATGCGGCCGGTCATGGTCGGATCACCGAAAGTGCCCGCGATGTCCAGGTCCAGCCTTGCCTCTACACTGGCGAGTTCGTTCTTGACGGAGATGTTTCGATTCCCTTCCAGGTGCACAGCCAGGGCCATGTCCTCAAACGGAGTTTCGGATTCCGCAGCCCCCGGTCCATCTTCGAACAATTCGAGGAACTGTTCGAAACCTTCATCGTAGGAGAGGCTGACGACATCCATATCTCCTTCCAGGCGTGGCGCCTCTAAGGTTCCGTGGAGCGCCAGTGTACCGTCCACTACTGTTCGGAGACCCTCGGGATTTCTGACGCGGACGTTCGACACGTCGACACGAATGTCAAACTCCCCCACCCCCAGGTTTTCGATACCCATAGAACCACGTACCACGACGTTGCCCCCGCCCGCGTTCCCTTCGAGTTCATTCAGGTTCACTCTGTTGCCGTCGAAGAACAGGTCGCCGCCAAGAGCCGACAGGCTGAGAAAAACGCCTCGGTGGCCGAACGAAACGTTTTCGAGGTGGGCCTGTCCATTGAGCTCCGGGCTCCGGAGAGTTCCAGCGACCTTACCCTCCACAGCCAAAGTTCCTCCGACAAGGAAATCCGGATAGGCGCCCGCTACCAGGGAGAGATCTATGTTGCCGGTGACATCGAGATCGATCGGCGCCTCGCGGGATAAAGCAACGGTTCCTCCCAAACGCAGAGAAGTGACTCCGCCGCTGAGATCCATTTCCGAAAGGTTCAACCGTTCTGAATTGAATTGAAATGTGAATGGTTCGAGGACCTGGAGTTCCCTTTCCTTGAACAGAGCGGTCAAGCTTCGTACCTGTCCTTCACCCTCCAGCGTGGCCAGATCGGCCAGTTGCCCCTCGAACGAGGCCGTTCCCGTCACGACGAGCGATCCGAGAGATACGTTGACGAGTTGATCGACCTGATAATCGGTAAAGCGTGCATTTCCCCGGAACGGATAGCCCTCCGTGGCTGTCTCGAACTCGGCTTCCATCGCCAGGTGTTCATCGGTTTCGATCTCGGTACGGACCGTTCTGCCGGTAGTACTGATCTGGACCTTCATTTGAGGGAAATACTGATCTCGGAACCGGAGGTTTCCGAGAACGGCACTTCCCTGGACGAGGGGCTGCGATCGAGTCCCGTCGACATCAAAATTCGCCTCCTCAACCGAACCTTGGAACGCGGCCGGGACACCAAGCCAGTGTAGATCCTCCAGCGTCACATCGGAGGATCTGACCTCTATACCGATTTGCTCGTCGGAGCGTTGGTACCGTAAGTTACCCGAAAGAACCGCCCCCTCCCGGCGAACGAGAACGTCGGTGAGCCGAACTTCGGAGTCATCAAGCAGGAACCCGGCTTCCGCATCACCAATCGGGTTACCTTCATACGTCAGGTCGGTCGCGGAAACGGTGCCGGAAGCCCGAATTGGCTCGATCGCGTCCATGTGCACCTTTCCTCGAAACACACCGTCGATTGGCGTGGGGACAAATGCGGCGAGATCGGCGCCGTAAAGTCGTGCGATATCGAGGTCCAGATCCGGATTTGTATCGTCGAAATGCAGCTGACCGTTTACCGTGATCTCGGATCGGCCATCGAGGATCTGAACGTCCCGAAGCTGAAGGCCACCGGGATCCAGAGTCGCCTCGCCCCCGAACCTGTCGATCGTGGTGCCCTCGTGTTGAAAATTGGCAATCGTGAACGCTCCCGATGTTAGGGGGGCAGCGATCGGGCCAATGATCGAACCCTCGAACCGTCCACCGCCGTTTGCGGGTTCGTACAGGAAGTCCAGATCGCCCAGGTCGGTCGACTCCATCGTCACCTGCAACAAAGAGTTCCTGCGGTCGATCAGGCCGTCTGCCAGAATGTTGCTCGACCCGAATCGGCCAGTGGCCCCCGACAACCGAACTGACCCCGGTGTCGCCCGAAATTCGGTCGAACCGTCCACCGCCAGAGCCACGGAGGTTGAGAGTTGGGGAACCTCCGTGGCTTGAAGCGTTGTCATCCCCGAAAAATCGAAGTCTCTGAACTTTCCTTCGAACCAGCCCTCCAGCGTTCCGGTGGCCCGGGAATAGACCATGTACGGCTTGTCCCACGGGTAAGCGCGTCGCAGGCCAGCGGCATCGATATCTTGATAGTGCAGATCGAGCTCGACTCGCGAAGGTCCTGGAAGTGGCAGAACGTTTGCGTTACCTGTTATCGTGCCACCGACCATGCTCATCCGCAGATCCGTCGCTGTCAGGTTTCGCGCCGGAAAAGCGTATTCAAAATCGGCTTCCAGGTCTCGGGCATTCCAGCCTTCGACGGTAAGGGACTCGCTGCCCGCCTGACCGGTTGTCGAAAAATGTTGGGACGAGAAATCCAGCGCCCCTCCGACATCGACAGTTCCTTCCAATCGCTCGTCTCGGAAGAAATAGTTAATGAATCCGAGCGCGACGGTCCCGGTATAGTCCATGGTTCCCTGTCCCAGCCGCAGCACGTCGTCGATCCGTCCTTGAAGAGTCAAACTCGATTCGCCTGACGTCAGGTCCGCCGTGCGAACCAGAACCGTGCCGGCGGTGTGGTCGAAATCGGCAGATAAGCCGTACGGAATCGTAGGCCGGTCGTTTCGCTCAAGCGAGCCTTCATACTCAAGGTGGCCGCGCAGCACACCGGTGCCGCCCGAGTACTCGAACGTGCCATCGAGTTCCGACAGGTTGAAGTCGATGTTGACCCGACGTTCGTCGATCGTCATCTCTCCGCCTTCGACTTTGAATTCGCCGATGGAAACCTCGAACGACGACGGGCCAGTGTCGGGTCGAGCCGGCGGAGACGGAAGGTTGGTGGTGCCGTCCGGGCTCACATCGATTCGAATCCGGGGCCGGACCAGCGTCAACGACGAAAGATCGACTTTCCGCTGCAACAGCGTTGACAGGCGCAGTCCGACGTCGATACTTTCGATTTCGAGAAGAGCGCCGGCGAAAGATCGCTCGAGCACAAGCCCTTCGATCTGAATCTGCTGAGACCACAAATCGAAATCGAAGTCTTCCAGGGATGCGTTGCCGCCCGTCCGTGCCTCAACCTGAGTCACGACGTAGTCCTCGGCGAACTCGTCGAAGTCGGGTGATCCGAGGAAATACACAACGCCAGCAACCAGGGCGAGTGCGGCCAGCCCCACAACGCTTATTGCCGCGACAATGTTCCTCTTACTCAACAACTTCAATTTCACTTCTCCGGACCAGTGATTCCACCCATACCCTGATCTCCCGGTCTACTTCTTCCTCGATGACGTTGGTTCGGATCGTTTCGCGAACCTCTTCGAGCGGCGGTATCCTTCGAAGCCCGCTGGTTTGGGCCCTGGGGAGAAAGACGTCACTGTAGTATTGTTCTATTTCCGTTTCCGAGGCCTGGATGAATTGGCGGAAACGCAGATCCACGTATCGAGCCAGCTTCATTCGCTGGCGAATGGCGACGTCCACGACTTCGCCGGCCAGGTCCCCGGCATCACCCAATTGCAATCTGTAACTTTCGACTTCCTCCGTGGTGACCTGAATGCCCGGGAATTGATCGACCTGGTTGCGGATCAAGAAGTCCTCGATTACTTCGTCGAGTATGGCTGCATCTTCCTGTGGACTTTCTTCGCCGAAAAACTGTCGTAGTGCCCGTTCCTGCTTGACGTCACTGAGAGTGATGATTTTGCCGTCCACCAGTGCCATCAAACGGTCGATGACGTCGCCGTGTAAGGCAGGTGCGCACAACAGGGCAAAACAAAACGCCAGGATGCGTCCTTGCAGCAAAACACGGCTTTCTTTTCTGTTCTTACGGGCTGGCATCAGAATGTGTGTCCTAGAGTGAACAACACTTTGTTGCGAGATTCGTCCGGCTGCCGATTCAAGTTGAATCCGAAATCCACGCGGATGATTGGCCCCAACGGGGTTTCGTAGCGAACACCGAAACCTGCCGTGTGCGTAAAGTGGCCGAAACTAAAATCTGAAATACTTGGGAAGGTCGTGCCCGTGTCGTAGAAAGCTGCGCCGCCCAGGCCTGAAAACAGAAACGGTATCGGGAACCGGTACTCGAGGTTAACGATCGCGAGTGCGTTTCCCCCGCGATCGGGTCCAGCTTCATCGAGACCGAACGCTCTCAGCGTTGTCGATCCACCGGCGAAGTAGCGTTCAGTGATCGGCAGCGATGTTGTACCACCGTAGGCTTGGTTCCAGCCCAGGCGAACAGACGCGGCGATAACCGCCTCTTTCGCCGGTCGGAAGAAACTGGCTTGAGCGAACACGGACGTGAAGTCTACTTCCTTGACGTCCAGGTCGTCTTCGACCATACGACCGTTTGCAATCTGAAACGTTCCGGTGATGAAGTCCCCCCTGGAGGGATTGATAGGATCATTCCGCTGATCACGAATGTAAGTGGCACCCACTCGGGTGATGTGAATCGTGCCCAGCTCGTCTGGAAACTTCTGGGCGCTTGGATTTACCCGGATGTCGCGCAGGTTGACGGTCTCAAAGCCGGCGAAGAAGAGAACACTGTCCTGATTCCGAAACTGCTTCAAGGTCTGAAGTGAGAAGTCAATGCGACTGGCATCGAAGAATTGCTGGCTCGTGCGTTCGACGAAGAGTGACAGAAACCCGTCGAGTTCACGGTTGAAAAGACGGGGTTCCCGGTATGTCGTCTGGAATCGTTGCTCGCGCTTACTGCCCCGCACTCGGAAGCTGATAGAGCGGTCCAGCCCGAACAGGTTCGTATGCGACACCTCGATAGTCCCTCGCGGTCCCTCCCGGTCTCGAACGCCGATGCCGTAGGTCAACAGAACCGGACCTGCGTCTTCGAGTTGTATCAGCAAGTCCCTCTTGTTCGATGCTTCCCGTTCGAGTGTGACGATATCCACCCGGTTGAAAAGGCCGGTTGAGTAAAGACGCTGCTGGGCCTCGAGGATCGTTTCCGGATCGTAGGGCGTCCCTTCGTACAGCCCGCTGTTCCTGTGGACGATCTTTTCTTGTGTCCGCGTGTTTCCCGCAACAAGGATGCGGCCGATCTGGTAGGCGGGACCCTCTTCGATACGGAAGGTGACGTCCACGCTATCCTGATCAGCCCTTCGGTCTATTGCCGGCTCGACGCGGACGTTGGGAAATCCCCGGCCGTGATAGCCGGCTGTGATGGCGCTGCGTGCTTCTTCGATCGCACCTGCGGTGTAGACCTGGCCCGGCAACATATTGCCCAGGAGCGCGACTTCCGACTCGCTCATGGTTGTGTTTCCGGAAAAGAATACGCCCGCCAAAGAAGTTCGGCGCCCTTCCTCGATCCCGAGAACCACGGTGATGACGGTTTGATCGATCGAATAGGTCGCTTCGACCTGGGCACCTTTGAAGCCGGCGTCCCGGTACAGCCCGGTGATGACACGGGTAGCGCCGGCGAGCAGATCCGGACTGAATGCCCCGAGACTGAACAGCCCTCGTGCGGATATCCCGATCTGCCCACCCAGGAACTCGTCCTCGAAGAATTCGTTCCCCTCGAACCGCACCTCCTTGATCGAATGCCGCTCCCCGGTCTCAACGATGTAGTTGATCTGAAAGGCGTTATCCAGCGGTCGTGCGTCGATCTGTTCGACCGTCAGCGTCGAATTAAAATATCCGTCCTGGCGCAACCTCTCCAGGATCTGGACGCGCCCTTCTTCAATCAGATCCGGATCGATACTGCCCTCCTCGAACACGGGCACAAGGTCTCGGATTTCGCTGTCCGACAGGTCGTGTCCGCGAACCTGGACGAGCGTGAAGAGCCCCGGCTCGATCTGGACGACGGCATCCACAACGTTGCGAGTCTCGCCATAGGTCGGTTCGAGCGTGACACGTGTGTCCAGGAAGCCAAGTTGGGCGAACTCCGATCCGATATTGGCGACACCGACTTCCAGCCGTTCCAGGGAAAAAAGAGAACCGGATTTGACGTCGAACGCTTCCTGCAACTCGGTTTCGGTGAACGTCTGTCGGCCGCCGTCGATCCGGATTTCACCCATTCGAGCCCTGGGCGCAACGTCAACAGACAGAGATACACTTACAAGGTGTGTCGCATCGTCGACTTTCCGAGACGGTTGGATGAGGGCCTGGAAGAAGCCTTCCGATCGAAGCTGCCGACGGACAGACTCGACGACGCGGTCCAGCTGTGTGCGGGAGAACCGTTCGCCGTAAGGCAGGTCCATATAGCTCGACAACGGCCGGTCGAGCAGATCTGAAGGATCGATACGGATCGTGGAGAAGAAGGAAGGCTCGCTCACGATGAAAGTGAGTTTCGTTCCTCCGTCTGCCGTTTCAGTCGCATCTACTTCGATGCTCCCGTACTGGCCGGCGTCGTAAAGAGCCTGGATCGATGAGCGGATCGCAGAAGGGGTCACCAGGTCGCCTGAACGCATCGGGATCACGTCGAGCGCCTCTGCCGGGGCACCCGATATCTCAATACTCCTGATCTCTGTGCCGAAGTGTTGCGCGGCTGGAAGTGCCGCCGCGGGAAAGAGAATAAGAGCGAACAGGCTGATTACCCTCATAAGCCCTTTGACGATGAAGGAGACGACTCGGTTCACGCAATAGAAAAGCCCTGCTTGCACAGGGCTTTAGCTCACGCCGTGTTGTACTTGATGCCGTCGATCAAGCGGGCTTGACAATCCGTCCGCTGCGAATGCAACTCGTGCAGACCCTCATCCGCTTTGGGGTTTTTCCCTCGAGAACGCGGACGCGCTGGATGTTCGGATTCCATCGTCTCCGGGTCAGGTTGTGAGCGTGGCTGACCCGGTTTCCAAACATCGGACCCTTGCCACAGATTTCGCATCGTTTCGCCATAGAAATATTGCGCTCCTCGTCGATGGGTTGCCGCCAGTCGAAGCCCAGGATACCCGGTGGATTCTACCGCAAGCGGCACAACCTGCAAATTATACCAGAGGCGGGGGTTCCGGCTCAATGGACCGTTGATAATGCTTT
>CAZOZZ010000144.1:0-10453 GCA_964584435.1 uncultured Solibacteraceae bacterium
AGTAGCGATCAGCAAGTAGCCGCTGCCCGCTCCCCGCTACCTGCTACTCGCTACTCGCTCCCCACTGCCCGCTCCCAAATCACCCAACGACCGTTACGCCCAGCAATGTTCCGATCGCGTAGGTTGCCGCAGCAGCAAGTGCACCGATGCCGACCATCCGTCCCCCACTGAAGAGCACGCTCCGGCCGGTGAATATCGAAATCAATGCCCCGGCGCCGAACAGGGCAACCGCGCTTCCGGCAGCCGAAACGACAACTGCGGAATTGCCTGTAATGAACAGGTAAGGGAGAACGGGGACCACCGCACCGATGCCGAACGCCAGGAAGGAACTTCCCGCCGCGGCCCACGGTGATCCCAGCGAAGTGGGGTCGAGACCCAGTTCTTCACGGGCCAGAGTCTGGATCGCTTGAGCGGGGTCGGAAATGATTTGTTGGGCCAGTGCTTCGGCCTGATCTGCCGGGATTCCCTTGGCTTGATATATGAGGGCTAATTCGTCGCGCTCCTCCTCAGGAGACATTTCCAGTTCTTGTTCTTCCAGTAAAATCTGCCGTTCGTAGAGCTCCTTTTGAGATTTGACCGAGACGTATTCGCCGGCCGCCATTGAGAACGCGCCTGCCAGCAGTCCCGCCACTCCGGCCAGCAAGACGAACTCTGTTTCAACGTTGGCACCCGCAACGCCCATGACGAGGCCGAAATTCGAAACCAGCCCGTCGTTCATCCCAAAGACGGCGGCGCGCAGGCTGCCACCGTAGCTGGCGCGGTGCCATCGCTCCGCTCCGAGTATCTGGTCGGCGCCGCCCACCGGATCGTTCATTGCCTGGATCGTACGTCGATGGCTCCGCTCCTCGGCCGGAATTCTTCCCGCCTCTGTCTGTCCGGCGTACTCGTCCTGAACCTGAGCTTCGAGGTTGCTGATGACGGGGAGCACATATGAAGTTCCCAGTCTGCGGGCCAGAAACGCCAGGACGCCCACGCGCCAGTTGGGTGTGTAGGCAGGCGCGGGTTCCCCGGCCGTAGTGAGCAGGTCTACCCACCGCTGGCAATGGCGTTCCTCGGCAACAGCCAGTTTCTCGAAGATTTCGGCGCGGTGTGGGTCCGCTTCGGCTTCCGTCAGCGCACGATAGAGCGCCGCGCCCTCGCTCTCCCTGAAGTAGTTCTCGCGATAGCGACGGAGATCTTCAGCTTGGGGTTTCACGCCCAAAGCATACTACACAGACTTCCACCACAGGCTGCTACGGCTCAGGGGCAAGATCACGATGTTCGGATGATGTTCGGTCTTGATGGCGACGCTGCCGGCGTGAGAGCATACCCCCGAGGCAAAGCTGGGCGGGTTTGGCCCGCGAATTCTCTGTTCCCCGATTTGATTCATTCGGATCCTTCTCCCCCGATCGGTAGCTCCGAGTGATGCGAACGGCGAGGTTCGTCATGGTGGGAAAGAAAAGAGTTGGGGAGAAGTACGGATGTCGTTGTTGGATCAGTTTGACATGAACGAGGAAGAACGATCTAGACGTCTCGAGTTTCTCGAGTTTACCGACGAGGATCGGAAGAGCCTCCGGTCCATCCACGCCCTGGCGATTGAGCATGCCGATGAGGTTGTCGAGAAACTCTACGATCACCTCATGAAGCACGAGCAGACACGATCGTTCTTCGTGGACCCGGAGGTGCTTCGGCGCGTGAAGAAGCATCAGAGAAAGTACTTTCTCGAGCTTACCGAAGGAACCGTCGATTCGGACTATTTCGAGAATCGCTTCAAGGTCGGTGACGCGCACCAGCGTATCGAGTTGCTTCCCCAGTGGTACCTGGGTCTCTACAGCCTGTATTCCCGCCTGATCCTGGATCAGATCCGGCAGCAGAAAGGAGACGCGGCAGCGCTCGACGTCGCGTCGTCACTGTTGAAGCTGGTCTTTCTCGACGTCGGTCTTGCCATGGATGCTTATATCCAGGGTGGCTTCATCGAGAAATTGAGACGGGAGCGAAGCGTCAGCGCGGCACTGCGGGAAGAGTTGGCCCGAAAGGAAAAGCTGGCATTCCTCGGGCAACTCGCCGGAGGAGTCGGTCACGAGTTGAGGAATCCACTCGCCGTGATCCAGACGTCCGCGTACTTCCTGAAAATGGCCGTGGAGTCGGACAACCCCAAAGTCAACAGGCACATCGACATCCTCGAACAGGAGATCGCGAACGCCAACGAAATCATCTCCAACTTGCTGGATTTTTCTCGGACCCGGAGGTCCCAGCCTTCACGATTTGGTCTGGATCAACTCGTCCGGGAAGTCACTGCCCGGTGTGACCTGACGAACGTTCGGGCCCAGTTCCAGCTCGATGAGGTCGAGGTTTTGGCCGACCGGGGCCAGATCGGCCAGGTCGTGGGCAACGTGATCAACAACGCAATCCAGGCGATGCCCGAAGGCGGGGATCTGCGCCTGGCGACACGGCGGGTCGACGGCCACGGCGAACTCGTCGTTGAAGACAGCGGCGAAGGTATTGCCCCGAACCAGATGGAGAAGATCTTCCAGCCTTTGTTCACCACGAAAACGAAAGGTATCGGGCTTGGGCTTGCCGTGTGCGACACGCTGATCCGTGCCAACGGGGGCAGCATCTCGGTCGAAAGTGAGTCCGGTCGAGGCGCCTGCTTTACGGTCAGTCTGCCGGTAGGGGAATAGTGGGGGCATCCGTTACTACCAGACTGATGCCTGGCCACTATGGTGATCACCGAAATGAATGAAGACTTCCGAGTCCTTGTTGCCGATGACAACCGCACGATGACGGAGGCCTTGCGTGACGTCCTCGAGGCCAAGGGGTACGAAGTGACCGTTGCCTTCGACGGCGTGGAGGCTGTGGAGAAGGTCAGCGAAGCGGAGTTTGATTGTGTGCTGATGGACATCCGGATGCCCAGGATGAACGGAGTGGAAGCGTTCAAACAGATCAAGAAGTTATCCCGGGAGACCAACGTCATACTGATGACGGCGTACTCGGTGGAGGCGCTGATCGACGAAGCCCGCTCGGAAGGCGTTCTGGCCGTCCTCCAGAAACCGGTCGACCTGGACAAGATAATCCGAATATTGGCAGGCCTGTCCGATGGTGCGGGTGTCATTCTGGTGGTCCCCGAGAAGGAGCCGCACCTTGCCCGACACCTGTCCGAGCAGGGATATCGCGTCGCCGTCTCCAGCAGTCCCAGCGACGCCGTTGAGCTCTCCTGTGCCGGCGATCACCACGTGGTGATCCTTGACGCTCATATCCGGGGGCTCACGGGGCCGGACAGCGTTGTCTTGTGCCGGCAATTGGATCGAAAATGCATGACCATCCTGCTTTCGGCTTCTTCGGGGGACACAGTGCCTGGAGAGTCCGTCAGCCTCCAGAAACCTTTCAAGGTCAAAGACGTGATCTCTCTGCTCGAAGGCCTGCGCGCCCGAAAAGTACGCGATCGGATGGGTGACGAGTTGTTCGAAATCTAGTGGTTGGAGCGAGTAGCTGGCAGCGATCAGCGGGCAGCTACGAAACATCTCCGAACAGCTACTCGCTGCCGGCTGGCCGCTCCCTGAGACCGACCCTCCAAGCTTCCTTGAATTGGTCCAACCCATCTGCTAGCGTTAGTCCTTTGCTTTGACGGCTGTATTCTGGCCGTCAAGGAGGGTTTTCCGGAGGCTCATGCTTCATGAATATGGGGGTGTCCGGCCCAGGCTTGGCGAAGGAGTGTTTATCGCTCCGGGCGCTCATGTGATTGGTGACGTAGAGATCGGCGACCACTCCAGCATCTGGTTCAACACGGTGGTTCGGGGTGACGTTGATTCCATCCGAATCGGACGCCGCACCAACATTCAGGATGGTTCGATTTGTCACGTCATGATGAATGAATGCCCCTTGGTCGTGGGTGACTCGGTGACCGCCGGTCATGGCGTGATCCTGCACGGCTGCACCGTGGAATCGCACTGTTTGATCGGCATGGGGGCGACGATCATGAACAACGTGCGTGTCGGTGAGGGGTCGATCGTTGCCGCCGGAGCACTGCTGACGGAGAATACACATATTGATCCGCGGAGTCTCGTGATGGGAGCGCCTGCCAGGGTGGAACGGGAAGTGACGGACGAAGAGGTTGCCGACATCGACGAATATGCCCGGCGTTATTGCGCCTACAAGGATAGTTACCTCGTCGGTAGCTAGAGAAACGATGATCAAACTGGTTCGTGGTACCTACGACATTCTCCCGCCGGATGTGCGTCTCTGGCACGCTATTGAGACGGAAATGAGGGCAGTGTTCGAGTCCTACGCCTTCGGTGAAATCCGAACGCCGATCTTCGAAGCTACCGAACTGTTCGTTCGGGGAGTCGGGGAAGAAACCGACATCGTTTCCAAAGAGATGTACACGTTCAAAGACAAGGACGAGAAGACGTCTTTGACTCTCAGGCCCGAGGGTACGGCCCCGGTTGTCAGGTCCTACATCGAACACCATCTTTCCGATGAAGCGAGGATGATCAAGCTTTACTACATCGGTCCGATGTTTCGCCGTGAACGGCCCCAGAGGGGCCGCTTCCGTCAGTTCTACCAGGCCGGTGTAGAGGTTCTGTCCCCCAACGACAACCCCGCGATCGAGGCAGAAGTCCTGGAAATGCTGATGCTTCTGTTCGAACGGCTGGGAGTTTCGGACCTGGACCTGGTTGTCAACTCGATCGGTTGCCGTGAATGCCGGCCTTCTTACATCGAGCGCCTGCGGAACGAAGTCCGTGGGCGGGCCGCAGGGTTCTGCGAAGACTGTCGTCAACGGGGCGAGAAGAATCCCTTGCGCGTTTTCGATTGCAAGGTGAAGTCCTGTCAGCCGCTGATTGAGGAACTGCCGAGGATTACCGACAACCTCTGTCAGCAGTGCCAGGATCACTTCGCCGGGTTTCGCGGCTACCTGGATGACCGGGAGATCACCTACCGGGTGGACGGCCGGCTCGTTCGTGGCCTGGACTATTACATGAGAACAACCTTCGAGATACTTTCATCCAGCCTCGGGGCTCAGGATACGCTGGTCGGCGGCGGACGCTACGACGGTCTCAGCGAAGACCTTGACGGCCCTCCCACGAAAGGATTCGGATTCGCGATGGGCCTGGAACGGTTGATCCTGTCGATTCCGGAGCCTGAAAAGCTGGCTCCGGGACCCGGCCCGGCCTACTTCCTGGCAACAATGGGTGAGGATGCATTTCGGTACGCCACGCTGCTGGCACGCAAATTACGAGCTACAGGCTGTTCGGTCTATCTGGATTTCGCCGGACGCAGCCTCAAGAGCCAGATGCGACTGGCCGGCAAACTCGATGCCGCGAGTGTCGTCATGATAGGCGACAATGAGATCAAGTCGGGAAGACTCGTGGTGCGGGATATGAACACCCGGGAGCAAAAGGAGTTGAGCGAGTCCGAACTGGTGGAACTGGCCGGCCCCTGACGCCGGGAAGGAATACGACTGGTCTATGCAGGAAATGACGAGAACTCATAGTTGTGGAGAGCTGACCGCAGCCGATGAAGGAAAAGAAGCAGTCCTCATGGGTTGGGTGAACCGGCGGCGGGACCACGGTCAGCTTGTGTTCATAGATCTCCGCGACCGCGAAGGAATCACCCAGGTCGTTCTGCACCCGGAACGCGACGCCGATGCGCACCAGCAGGCCAAGACCCTGCGATCCGAGTTCGTGATTGCCGTTCGTGGCAAGGTCTCGCGACGAGAAACGGACCTGATCAACCCCAACCTGAAGACCGGTGAGATCGAGGTGGATGTCGAGCAGGTGGAGGTCTTGAGTGAAGCCAAGACCATTCCCTTTCCGATTGAGGACGACATCACCACTTCCGAGGATCTGCGGCTGAAATACCGCTATCTCGACCTGCGACGTCCGCAGATGCAGGCCAATTTCCACCTTCGGCATCAGGTCATGATGGCGATTCGCAGCTACATGGACCGCCTGGGATTCTGGGAAATCGAGACCCCTTTTCTGACGAAGTCGACCCCAGAGGGTGCGAGGGACTACCTGGTTCCGAGTCGGCTGTCCCACGGTAGCTTCTATGCCCTGCCGCAGTCGCCACAGATCTTCAAACAGATCTTGATGGTTTCCGGCTTTGAGAAGTATTTTCAGATTGTTCGCTGCTTCCGAGATGAGGACCTTCGCGCGGACCGACAGCCAGAGTTCACACAGATCGACGTCGAAGTTTCTTTCCCGGACGTGGACGCGTTCTTTGCCGTGATGGAAGGCCTGATGGAAGAAGTGTTCAAGGTTCGTGGCATCGAGATCCCGCGGCAATTTCCTCGTATGAATTACCGGGAGGCGATGGACCGTTACGGCAGCGACAAGCCCGACACCCGGTTCGGTGTGGAATTGCAGGACTTTACCGAAATATTCCGAAAGGCCGAGCCGTCCCTGTTCCGGGACCTCGTCGAGCAGGGTAAGACCGTTCGCGGCCTGGTGGCGCCCGTGTCCTATTCCCGCAGGATACTGGATGAGATCGACGCTTTCGTGAAGCAACTCGGAGGGGCGGGCGTGGCCTGGGTAAAGGTAACCGAGGAGGGAAGAACCGCGGTTCCCCCGATCAAGAAGGCGGGTACCGCCGCGATCGACGCCATCCTGGCTCAGGCGGAAGCGGGTCCGGGTGAGATGGTGTTCATGATCGCCGCGGACCGGAACGACGCCCTCACAAAGTTGGGTGCCCTGCGGTTGGAGTTGGCTCGTCGGGAGGGTTGGATTCCACCGGACAAGTGGAACTTCTTATGGGTCGTGGACTTTCCACTATTCGAATTCGATGCCGTGGAGAACCGGTGGACATCCCTGCACCATCCCTTCACGTCACCGGTCGCCGAAGATCTTTCGATCCTGGAGAGTGATACTGGCAAAGTTCGAGCGCGGGCTTACGATCTCGTGCTTAATGGCGTGGAATGTGGTGGTGGTTCCGTTAGAATCCACAGCAGCGCAGTCCAGGCGCAAATCCTCAAGTTGCTGGGACTTAGCGAAGCTGAGGCGAATGAGAAGTTTGGCTTCTTTCTCGAGGCTCTCCAGTATGGAACCCCGCCCCACGGAGGCATCGCGCTCGGCCTGGACCGAATCATCATGCTGCTGGCCCGAGGCCAATCGCTCCGCGATGTGATCGCGTTCCCCAAGACGGCCCGTGCGGTCGATCTGATGAGTGGTTCGCCGTCCCCTGTAGTCGACCAGCAACTCAAGGAACTGGGAATACGTACACGCAAGAGTTGATGCCCGAAGCAACAGTTTCGACCCCATGTTAGGTTGTTCTCAACACGAAGACACGAAGTCAACGAAGGTTGGATTCTTCTAGACCGAATTCCTTCTTCGTGCCCTTCGTGTCTTCGTGTTGAAAAAAATGTCCCGGTGTGAGAGGCCTTTTCGGTAAACGAACCCCGACTTATGTCCAAGATACAGGTATTGCCTGACGTTGTTGCCAACCAGATTGCGGCTGGTGAGGTTGTGGAGCGACCGGCGTCGATCGTCAAGGAATTGATTGAAAACTCCATCGATGCCGGTGCGGGCAAGATCTTCGTCGAAGTTCGTGGCGGCGGCAGATCCCTCATTCGCGTGATCGACGATGGGGATGGCATGAGCAGGGAAGACGCGGCGCTCTGTTTCCAGCGACACGCCACCAGTAAGCTGCAGGATTCCAAGGATCTGTTGTCTATCCGGACACTGGGTTTTCGTGGCGAGGCCTTGCCGTCGATTGCGTCTGTTTCTCGAGTGCGTCTGGAGACCCAGCTTCGACATGCGTCCGTTGGCACCGTTGTCGAGGTGGCGGCAGGTGAGGTTCTGTCCACAAGGGAGGATGCCTTCCCGGAGGGCACCCAGATCTCCGTCGAGGATGTTTTCTACAATGTGCCGGCCCGGAGCAAGTTCCTGAAGTCGGAATCCTATGAACTTGGTCGGATTACGTCTTTGTGTACTCACTTCGCCCTCGCCTTTCCCGGGATTCATTTTGTTTTGAAGAGCGGGGACTTCGAGATCTTGGCGGCACCGCCGGCGACCGGATATCGCGACCGCATCTTTCAGGTGTTCGGACAGGACCTGCTTGCCGAGTTGGTTGAGCATCAAAAGGACTGCGGGCCCGGGCTGAAGATCCACCTGTTCACATCCCGACCTCATGTTCAGAAGTACAACCGGAACTCGATGTTCTTTTTTGTTAATCGTCGTGCCGTGCGGGACAAGATCATTTTGCACGCATACAACGAGGCATATCGCGGCATCCTTCCGTCTGGTACGTTTCCGGTCACGATGCTGTTCGTCGAAGCCCGTCCAAAGGACGTGGATGTGAACGTCCATCCGGCCAAGACAGAAGTCCGGTTCCGTCAGGGATCGTTGATCCACGATGCGATTCGAGACACGGTGGCCGACGCCTTGACCTCGGACAAGACGATCGTTCCCATGGAAGAGGGCGCTGCCGGTGCGTCGCCCTATCGTGCTCCGGAGTTCAAACCTCGCGTGCCGGATTCCTGGAGGGGAGGGCCTCTCGCGAAAGAGCCGATAGTCGATTCTCCCGCGGCACTCACATATTCCGAGGGCCGGGTTCTGGATTTCGACTTCCAGCAGGGACAGACCGTAACAGGGGGAGATGCGGCCGCTGAGTCCGGGGCTCCGCCCGATTTCGAGTTGGTTCGGAGCGAGCTTCGGCCCCTGGGCCAACTGCAGGACAGCTTCATCGTCGCGGCCGATTCCTCAGGACTCGTTGTCATCGATCAGCACGTGGCCCACGAACGCGTTCTGTTCGAAGCGTACATTCGCGAGCGTGCTGACGAACATGTTCAAGTTCAGCAGCTCTTGATGCCGATCCTGATTGAATTGAGTCCTCGACAGGAGGTCCTGGTCGAAACCCTGAAGCCTGAACTGGAGCGAAACGGTTTCGAGGTGGAACCGTTTGGAGGTCGGACTCTGGCAGTGAAAACAGCCCCGGCCATCTTGAAGGCAGGGGCTGTCGAAAAGCTCGTCCGGGAGCTCCTGGACGGTCTGGACCGCGAACAGCAAGGGTTGAGTATCGACCATTTCCGAAAAAAAATTGCCGCCACCGTGTCTTGTCATGCAGCAATCAAGATCAACAATCCCCTGGATAGTGTTAAGATGTGGTGGCTGGTTGCAGAGCTCATGAAAACAGATGTTCCGACGGTCTGTCCCCATGGCCGTCCCATCATCGTGAGATACGATCTTCGGGAGATACAGAAAGCGTTCAAGAGGTTTTGACCGGTATGATTTCCTGGCCGGTAGTTGGTCCCAGCGAAAGATATGTGGTCTGGCCCAAGTGATAGTTTTGATTTTCCTCAGCAATCACGATAGTCTCTACACTCACTTTTATTAGGAGGATCCCGTATGGCAGGTAAGATGACGCAGACTCAGATAATCGCCACCCTGGCAGAGAAGGTGAATGTCAGTAAGAAGGAAGCCAAGACCTTCATAACTACTCTGGCGGAACTGGCCCACAAAGAAACGAAGAAGAATGGTGAGTTTACGTTTCCTGGTGTTGGCAAGCTGGTGAAGCAGAAAAGAAAGGCTCGTACGGGGCGTAACCCAGCGACGGGTGAGGCGATCAAGATTCCTGCCAAGACCGTCCTGAAGTTCCGGATTGCCAAGGCATCCAAGGACGCGGTGCTCGGCGTCAAGAAGAAATAGTCGGCTATTTCGAAGTTTTGTATCTGAGTACGCGGGAACCGACTCGTTCGGGGCGAGTCCCCGCGTCTGTTTTTTTCACCCTGCCTGATGCCGACACGAGGCCACCGTCCCGGTGCGCCTTTTTTGGCTATTCCGCCACTTCCACCACACCTTCGTCGGGTATTAAGCCTCCCATGGCCCAGCCGATGACAGCCGTCACCGCGGCGATTACGCTGTTGACGAAGAGACCCACAACTCGAATCCCCATCGCCGCAAGAAAACCGACCGGTCCCTCCTGGTTCAGAGCAATCGGATTGTTGAAGTGCGTATCGCCTGCCACGTAAGAGAGGCCAGTGCCGAACAGAATCAGGATTTGAGACACGAGGGCGATCATTATCCCCACCTGGACGGCGCCCAGCAAACCGTAGCCTTTGTAGCGTCTCGAAATCGCCGGCCACAACAGGGCCAGATGTGTTTGTAGAGTTACCATCGAGAAAAACTGAATGCCAGCCTCATACGGGGCTCCGGCCTGGCTCATGACCAATTTCCCAAGAAAGAAGATCAGCAGCAGAAGAGCGGGCAGCGTGATGAACTGCGCTTTTTCCTTCATGTGTCCCTCCGGTTGTTGGAGGGATTGTATGTCAGGGCGGTGGTCAGTGGCGAGGGGGCAGTTTCCAGAGACGAGTGAGGAGCGAGACGATGAGTAGAGCAGACAACATCGGTCAGGATGCCAATTGGGGCCTTTCGTCAGGAACTTCCTGGATGACGTCCGGCATCCTCGAGAGTTTCCTCAGAGGGTACTAGCCCGCATTTCTCATGGATAGAGTCCAAGGCTGTGTTTTGGAGCAGGAAAA
>CAZOZZ010000145.1:0-10452 GCA_964584435.1 uncultured Solibacteraceae bacterium
CCCTTCCTTCTCTCTTTCGTCTTATCTCAGATCTCTTGAGAAATGCGGGCTAGTTCCTACGACGACCAGATCACCAGACTTTCCTTCGCGATCGTGAAGATGCCGAGCAGCATCAAGCCGATGGCGAACGCCGAACGCAGGTGGGTGTCCCGCACATAACGGCTTAGAAACGCCCCCGCCACGGAGGCCAGAACGGCGGCGCCTGCGAACGGAATGAGAGTCGGCATGTCGAGAGATACGTACGATGCATAGCTGACAACACCTCCGGACGCGTTGAAGACGATGACCAGCAGCGATGTTCCGATGGCTTTGTGAATCGGGAGGCCCACGATGAAGACCAGGGTGGGCACGACGACGAAGCCGCCGCCCAGGCCGCTCACTCCCGTCAGTGTCCCAGCGGCCAGTGCCGCCAGCACGACCCGAAAGGTAAACGAAACCTGCTTCCCCTCGAGTCTCGATTCATCGGCTTTGCCGTGTCCAGGCCTCTTGAGCATGCAACCTGCCGCCAGAATCATCACTACGGCAAACAAGGTCATCTGAACCGGGGGGGCGAGCAGCCGAGCGAACTGTGCACCGGCCGCACTTCCAAAGATCCCTACAATTCCGAATGTAACCGCAATCCGTAGTTGCAGGGTACCTGCTACCCAATGCCTCGTCGCCCCCGCAAGGGCTGCCAGGGCAACCACCAGGAGAGCGGTTGCGATCGCTTCTCTGGTCTCCAGCCCGATGCCATAGACCAGTAGAGGTACCGCCAGTGCGCTGCCACCTCCTCCAAGAAGACCCAACGTCCCGCCGACGAGTGAACCGAACAGCACTTCGAGAAGCATCAGACGACTGCCAGGGTTTCATAGACCTGGTCCAGGTGAGGGTGCACCACCAGAGCGACATTGCTCGCCAGGTCGATCGGCAGGTGAGCCTGGCATCCTTCCTGCGCCGCGAAAGCTCTTACTGAAGTTCCTGCTGTTGTAGCCATTTTGTTGCCCCTCTCTAAAACGTTGCATCAATATATACGGCCTGCCCTGATATTGACACTCTACCCCCACTGTCGATAGCATCCGTCACAAGACTCATCCAAACGCATCCGTGGAAGGAGACCCTTTGATTAGCCAGACAGACCGATTCAAGCTGTTTGTCCGGGACGTCGTTACCGGGGGGATGTTTGACAGGTACGACATCGAGACAACTCGAAGAGTGATCATGGTGAACGTGCTGATCATCGCCGGCACCATATTCCTGATGGCCTATTTTCTGGAGTATATTTACATCGGCGCCTACCGAATGGCCGCTCTTGACTTTGGAGCAGCCCTCATTCTCACCCTCACCGGAGTCCATGTTCGAAAGACGCAGACTTACGCTTTTGCCAGCAATAGTGCGGTCTCCATCCTTGGAATTATTTTTCTGTATTTTGCGGTTGCGGGTGGAATCAACAACACGGGCCATCTCTGGGCTTTCGTTTTTCCACTGCTTGCTGTCATACACTTCGGATTGAAACGAGGCGCCGTCGCGATAGCCCTGTTTCTCGGAGCCATCATCTTTTTCTTCGCCTCTGACTATCCACTTGCGGCAAGCAGCTATTCGATGGATTTCAAGTTCAGGTTCATCAGTTCGCTCCTCGCCATCAGCATTTTCGCTTACGTCCACGAATACATCCGGATTGCATTTCTTAAGGAAATCGTGAGGCAGAACGAGGAACTCAGTAGAACCCAGAGACTCGAATCCCTGGGTTTTCTTGCCGGCGGAATCGCGCACGATTTCAACAACATTCTTACCGGCGTAATCGGCAATCTCGGACTGTTGGAAATGTCGGTTGATGAGCATAGTCCGAATCTCAGGTTGGTGAGGGCCGCCAAGAAGTCTGCGGAAAAATCGAAAGACTTGACACAGCAACTGATGACCTTTTCAAGAGGTGGGGCTCCGGTCAAGGAAACAACTCCAATAGAGGCGTTGTTGCGGGAAACGACCGAGTTGTCTCTCCGGGGATCGAAAATTCGACCGGACTTCGATTTCCAGGAGGGACTGCTGCCCGCGGACATTGATAAGGGACAGATGGGCCAGGTGCTTCAGAATCTGGTCATCAATGCGGACCATGCCATGCCGGAGGGTGGCGTGTTGAGGGTGACGGCCGTAAATGTGGAGGTATCCCGCGATGACGACTCAATGGATGCCGGGTCGTATGTGAAGATTTCGGTGGAGGACAATGGCATCGGAATCCCGGAGGATGTCGTTCAAAACGTTTTCGACGTTTACTTCACAACAAAGGAGTCCGGCCAGGGGTTGGGGTTGGCTATCGCGTATTCGATCGTATCGAAGCATGACGGGTATCTGACCGTTACTTCCAAGATAGGTGTAGGCACGAGATTTGACATTTACCTTCCTGCTTCGAGCGAACAGCCGGTTCCGATCGCAAGTCCGGAAAAGGTGCCGGAAAGAGGAACGGGAAGGGTCTTGCTTATGGATGACGACGAAATCATTCAGAGCACCGTAGGGCAGATGCTCGAGGCTCTCGGATACGAGGTGCAAGGCGTCTTTGACGGTGTCGAAGCCATCACTGCGTACAATGTTTCGCTCGAGGCGGGCCAGCCCTATGATGTCGTCATCATGGACTTAACGGTGCCGGGTAGTATGGGCGGTAAAGAAGCGGTCGGTCGGCTGCGCAAACTACACGCCGAGGCGTGCGTCATCGTTTCCAGCGGTTATTCCAATGATCCTGTCATGGCGAATTACCAAGACTACGGATTCGACGCCAAGGTCGAGAAACCTGTCGATATCGGAGAACTCGCCCAGACCTTGCGCACCCTGCTGTCCTAATTCGGGGGCGGAGGCGTAACTCCCATAACCTTTGCGGATTGAGCACTTACTAGAATTGTGCCTCCGTCCCCGAATTAGCCGTCACTGGCAATTGATGATCACGGTTCGAGAGAAGCGGTGTATGCGCCGATCGACACCAGGTCTTCCATGGTCAGCTCGGCCACGACCTCCTGCATCAGCACCGACCATACCCCCTTTCGTAGTCCGGTCTGGAAATCGTACAACTGGCGAGCGCTGTAGCTGGGCGACCGGCCGGCGAGTCCTGGCACGGGACCGAGCCCCTTCAAGTCCGGGCCGTGGCAGATGCTGCACTGGATCGTCCGGCCGCCGCCGGTCGTGGCCAACACTTCGCCCCTGCGGATGCTACCGGTCGGTACGTAGGCGACGAACCCGGAAGCCCCGTCACGAAGTCCGGTTCTTTCCAGGTCTTCCGGCAGCTCGACAATGCGTTGGCCGATTGGCTCGGTCGCGCCGTCTTCGGACGGGACAAACATTGATCCGGAGACATATGGTTTCGGCACTGTATCCGATTCGACGACTCTGATCCATGGCTTGAAGGCAAAACTGGAGAAGTATTCCGCGGCGATCCTCACCTCAGCATCATTCGCGCTTTCTCCGATGGCGAGCATTGCTCTCGGCGGCCCCATTCTCGGTTCCGAACTGTTCCGAAGCCCGTTCTTGTAATCGGCCATCTGCTGCACGATATAGGCGGCAGGAAGCCCTGCCAGGCTGGCGTTCTCGGGACGGCCCTGCCCGTTGGTCAGGTGGCAGTATCCGCACGCACGCACCTCCGGACTTCGGCCGTGGGCCACGATCTCGGGCATCGGGGGATGGCCGTCGGGATGCCAGTCGGGCGGGTTGAACAAATCCCTGGTTTGGGACAGCGTAAGAGCCACCGAGCTGCCGGGAACGCGCAATAGAGTGCCGTCGTCCGGCGCACGTGGAGCACGCACCGCGTCGGGCGCCCGGACCGGATACGCCCAGGGTGGCGGGGAGGCTCCGGCCGCAGGTGTGCGTTCGAGCTGTGACGGGGCCGCAAGCACTCCGACAGCTACAACGGACATGAAGGCTAACGTCAGGACGCGTGGGAGATTCGTCATTTACTTCCTCCTGATCATCTTTCAGATCTCAGACACGAAATGGATGCCGGCTTTCCACTCAGCTTTCAAACGGTTCAGCTTCGCTCGTACCGCCCGAGTAGTTCCGCCGTCGCCAGAACGTGGCCTTCCATTGCGTTCTCAACCTCAAGCTTCGTGGATCCTTCCGGGAGATCCAGTTCTACGTCTATGGCATAGAGCTTGAAAAAATATCGATGTTCCCTGTCGGGAGGGCAGGGACCAAAATAGTCCGTGTTTCCGCCTGTTCCGATGCCGTGAGTGCCGGGAGGTTCTTCCCCCTCACCGATGTTGCACACGCTTGCTGGAATATTGAAGACGATCCAATGGTCCCACATACCGTCTTCCCGGACTTCCGCTGGAACATCCGGATCGTCCATGATCAAAACCAGCCTTTCGGCTTCGGCAGGGACATCCGATATCGTTAAAGGCGGTGAGACGTTGTCGCCGTCACACGTGTGCTTTGAATGTATCTTGCCTCCGTTTTCGAAAGCAGAACTCTTGAGTTTCATTTCTTGATCTCCCGGGCTTACGGGCGCTTGAATACGACCCCTTCTTTCATTACAAAACTGACGTGTTCCATGATGGATATGTTCTGTGTCGGATCTTCTGGGACCGCGATGATGTTGGCGAGCTTTCCGGGTTCGATCGTGCCCAGCCGGTCCTCGACCTCCAGCAGGGTTGCCGCGGACAACGTTGCGGCCCGGATCGCTTCCAATGGGGGCATACCGGCCTCCACCATGTATTCGAACTCGCGGCCGTTGTCGCCGTGAGCCGGGACACCTGCATCGGTGCCGAACGCGATATTGACCCCTGCCTTGTATGCCCGAGAGAACGTGCTCTTCGATTTCGGGCCGATCGACGCGGCCTTCTCCCTGATGATTTCGGGGAAGAACCCATCGATCTTCGCCTTTTCGGACACGAACTCCCCGGCACTGATTGTTGGGACGAGGTAGGTTCCGGCCTGCCTCATCAGTTCGATTGCCTCGTCATCGGCCAGGGTACCGTGTTCAATCGACCGGACACCGGCGCGAACTGCACGTTTGATCCCCTCGGCGCCATGAGCATGTGCCGCGACGTGGAAGCCATAGTCGGCGGCAGTCTCTACGATTGCGCGCATTTCATCTTCGGTCATCTGCGGGCCGTCCCCATTCGTGGTCAGGCTTAGAACGGCGCCGGTGGCGTGTATCTTGATCATGTTCACGCCTTCTTTGTACCGCTGTCTGACAGCCTTCCGCGCCTCTTCCGGGCTGTTGATGATGCCATCGTCCGGTCCCGGATCGCCCATGATGTCGCCGCGCCATCCGTTGGTCGGGTCCCCAGGGCCACCCGTAGACGAGAGGTTTCCGGAGACAAACATCCGCGGTCCATCGATCAGTCTCTGGTTGATGGCGTTGCGCAGGGAAACGTTAACACCGTACACACTGCCGACGTCACGGACCGTCGTGAATCCTGCCATCAACGTCTTCCGGGCGTTGCCAACGCTGCGATACGCGAAATCAGCTGCGTTCAATGTGAATCGTTGGACCGTCGCATTCGGATTCTGTTCGCTTGATAGATGTACATGGAGATCCATCAAGCCGGGGATGCATGTGTGGGATTCGAGGTCGATTACTTCCGCCTCGCCGTCCGGGCTTGTGAATCCCGCGTCCACTCTGACAATCCGGGTGTCCTCGACAACCACCGTTCGCTCGGCCACAACCTGCTGGGTCCGGACGTCGATCAGTTTGCCGCAGTGTAGTAGCGTTGTCGCGGCTGCGAGTTCTCCGCCAAAAGTGAAAATGCCGATTAAGGCTGCAAAAAAAAGGCGCATTATTCCTCCTTCCAAAAGTCGTCATCTCGATACGTCACTCGGTGGTTGTCCGATTCTGCATCAATTCTTGTCCGTCTAGAATAAGCCCGAATCCTGTCGGTTTACACATCCAAATTACATCGGACGAGAAATCGAGTTATCGCCGAAAAACCGACCATTCCTCTCGTTCGAGCCACACCGGATCAATGATTTAACTTTGGCGATGGATGTGCGTTATTCTGGGGGTGCGTCTATGCCTATCGAGGTCACAAAGAGGCTGTTCACCGTTCACGACTACCATCGTATGGGAGAGGCCGGCATTCTGTCGTCCAAAGATCGCGTCGAACTCATTCGTGGCGAAATCCTCGCCATGAGTCCCATCGGGCCACCTCACTCGGCCGCCGTGGACCGGTCCCTTCGAGCCATGGTGAATGCCACAGGTGAGAGAGCGATCGTTCGCGTGCAGGGTTCTGTGGAACTGGACGAGTACACCCAACCGCAGCCCGACATCGTGTTATTGCGGCCGAAAGAGGACTTTTATGCCGTTGCACATCCCGGACCGTCCGACATTCTGTTGATCGTTGAGGTTGCCGAGTCCTCCCTGGAATACGATCGGACCATAAAAGAGCGTCTCTACGCGGAGGCGGGAATCAGGGAATACTGGATTGCAGACGTTCCGAACGATTGCTTGTCCGCGTATTCCGATCTTCGCGACGGCACGTATCGTCAAGTCCGCGAGTTCCACCGTGGTGATTTCCTCGCCCCGCATCTCTTGCCCGAATGCCGGCTTCAGATCGACGTTCTGCTTCCCTGATCCTGGATCCTCCTCGAACGCACCCAGGGGCCCACTCAACAATAAGTTCACATTCTGGCATGCCATCTTCACGCCATCTTCGGCCGCTCTTCGATCGCAGATCCTCGAAATAGCCGGGCTATTCCTCCGGTCTGCTCAATCGGTCGCGATCGAATCTGACGTAAATCTGGGCGCCAATCCTGTGAAGTTATTCTTGAGCGGGCCCTAGGTCCGGCGGCGATATCGCTTATGACGATTTCAAGAACAGGGAACTGTCTTCCGGGTTCCGGTGTCTAAGCCGGTAAGAGCCGTACGGCGAGATCGAGTGCGTCAACGGAGGAACCAACCGATGAGACCCATCCTCTATACCTTCTTTGCACTGTGGATGACTGCGGCGGGTGCGGTGGCACAGATCGACAGTGAATCAGAGGCTGCGGTACGAGCGGCGTTTCTCGACTACGTCGAGGCAGTCAACGAACGCGATGTGGAGGCCATTCGGGAGCACTATTTCCGAGGGGTGGTCAGTAATTTTGACCGTCGAGGAGGTCGGCTGCTGGCAGTCACCTCCGAAGACTCTGATGCGGATCTGGGAGACCTTATCGACTTCGACCTGGCCTCGGTTCAGGAGATCCGCGTCCTCGACGACGACCTGGACGTGTTTGTATATGGAGACAGTGCTGTGGTGACGGGCTACTGGATCGGCCGGCACAGATCCCCAGGAGAGATCGCGGATTTCGGAGCCTTTTGCTTTTCATCGGTCTGGGTGAAGGCCGGGGGACAGTGGCGTGAAGCACATCGCCATTCGTCATTTCTACAAACTCAGCAGTCGGAACCACGGTTGCGACCCATCCCGGCAGCACCTCCTTCTCGCCCGCCTGCTCCACCGCCGGCATCCCCACCCCCGGTACGAGCACCTTCGCGTGTTCGCGGTGCCGACATGGAGGCCAACCTGATCCAACGCGTAGACCCGGAATACCCGCCCGAAGCGCGTGCCGGTGGTATTCGGGGTGTTGTGGTGCTGGAGATCGTGGTGAAGGCTGCGGGTGCGGTCGAAGGCGTCCGTGTGATCAGCGGCCACCCGTTGCTGTGGAGTGCCGCCACCGAAGCGGTACAGCAATGGCGCTACAGAAGCGGAGGTACAATTGTGGACGTCGTGACAACCGTCACTGTTACCTTCCCACCGGAAAACTAGAATTCGGGGCGGGGCTCTGCCCGCCCCGCCCCTATTTTCAGTCCTCTCGAAGTGCCACCACAGGGTCGACTCGCGTGGCACGCAGAGCCGGGACGATTGACGCCATGATCCCGATGCTGAGCACAACAAACAGCGAGGCGATGTAGGTTCCTGGATCTGTCACCTGCATTCCGAAGAACAGGCTCTGGATCAACCGAACAAGAAGAAAAGCCCCGACAAGCCCGATGACCGCGCCGACCGCCACGACCCGGAGGGCCTCACCGATGATCATCCGCAAGGTTTGCCTACGACCGGCTCCCAGGGCCATCCTGACGCCGATCTCCATCGTGCGTCGTGCCACCGCATAAGAGACCACGGCGTAGATTCCGACAGCGGCCAGCAGGACCGCGCAGAAGGCAAGTCCGATCAACAGGGCCATGTTGAAACGAAGCTGAGCAATCGATGTCGACAACATTCGTTCGATACTCGACGCCTCGGTTATGGGTTGTTCCGGATCGATCTCCAGAATCTCCGACCTCACTGCGGCAACCATCTGGGTGGGATCGCTGAGGGTGTGGCTGACGACATGCATTTCCGCCTGCGGGAAAACGGCGAAGGGCACAAATAACTCGGGCCCGGCCTCCGCCTGCAGCCCTTCATGAAGAACGTCACCGACTATCCCGACGATTTCCAGATCTCCCATCATCGGGACGGCCAGAATCTGCCCGATTGGCTCCACGTCGCGAAAGTAAAGTCGGGCCATCGTTTCGTTGATCACCGTCCCTCGTCGCCCGTCTTCCTGGCCGTCGAATTCGTCGAGGATCCGCCCCTCTATCAAAGGGATTCCCATCGTCTTGAAGTAACCGGGCATGACGATCCGCGTTCCGGCCCGGGGTCTTTCGCTGGGAGATGCGATCTCCTGACCCGGCGGTGTGAACGGCAGGTTGAAGTCGGTTCCGACGGCGCTCATCGGCAAGGCCGAAACGGCTCCAGCACTCTGGACGTCCGGCAACGCGCCCAAACGTTCGACCAGTTCCGTGAAGAATTGCTTCTGCGGTTCCCGGCCGGGATACCTTGTCCGCGGGAGCGAGACGACGGTCGAAACGACATTGCTCTTCCGAAATCCGGGATCCGTATCGATCAGATGGAGAAGGCTTCCGACCATGAGGCCCGCGCCGACCAGAAGGATCACCGCCAGTGCGACTTCGGCCGCCACCATGGCATCGCTCAGTTTCCGGACTCCCCGTCCAACCGAAGCTCCGCGGACAGAACCCTGCAGGACTTCTGCCAGATTCGGTCGCATTGTTCTAAGTGCCGGCACAAAGCCGAAAATCATTCCAGCCACGATCGAAATCAAACCGGTGAATGCCAGGACGGTCATGTCCATCTGGATTTCGTTCGTCCGTGGCACACTGGCGGGTACCAGCTGTCGCAATCCCGTTACCCCCCAGTACGCAACAGCGAGACCCGTAACCGCCCCGCCCGCTGCAAGGAGTGTTCCTTCAGCCATCGACAGTCGGAGGAGCGTAAACGCGCGTGCCCCGAATGCTGACCGGATGGCATATTCCCGGGTGGATTCCGCCGAACGCGCAAGGACCAGGTTGGCCACGTTGACACAGCCGATAAGCAGCACCAGGGTCACCGCCCCGAAGAGCATCCAGAGAGTCGTTCGGATGTCACCCACCAACTGCTCGTGTGTCGCAACCAGGGTGGCGCCCCAGCCTGTATGAGAGTCGGGATTTTCCCGGGCGATATCGAGGCTGATGGTCTCGAGTTCCTGTCTTGCCTGATCGACCGTTGTACCGTCGGCAAGCAGACCGATCACATTGAACATCCTGTGGACCCGGGGCCGCTGACCCGGTGTCAACATCTGTACCGGCAGCCACGCTTCGGCGTCGGCGTCGGATGGCGGGAATTCGAATCCGGCAGGCATGACGCCCACAACGGTGTAGGGGTTCCCGTCCAGCCGTATCGACGTATCGATGATGTTCGGATCCCTGCCAAATCTGGTGGCCCAGGATGCATAACTGAGCATGACGACCGGAGAACTGCCGGGGGTTTCTTCTTCGTCAACGAAAGCACGTCCGATGATTGGACTGACGCCCAACACGCGGAACAACGCAGGAGAGACTTCAAGACTGACGATCCGTTCCGGCTCGCTGTCGGTGTTACTCAACGTGTGTCCGACGTACCGAAAAGCTGCCATTTCGGAGAACGAACGCGAGCGCTCGCGCCAGTCCAGGTAGGTCGGTGCAGAAACCACTACCTGTTCCAGACCCTGTGGTCGATTGTTTTCAAACACCGAGACGAGTTTGTCCGGGTTTGCATACGCCAGGGGCTGGATCAATACGGTATTGAGCAGCGTGAAGATCGCGGTGTTACAACCGACGACGACCGCAAGGGTTGCCACGATCACCACCGTGTAGCCCGGTCGCCGCACAAGCGAACGAAACGCTGATCTGAAGTCACCTAACATCCATCGCTCTCCTTTTCGGAACAAGGGTCATTTGATAGGGTTATTTTGGCCTGCAAAGTATACGATAATGCCGTTCAAAGCTCCAACGGAACCTAGTACAGCGCCCCTAAAGTTATGGTACAGTCGCGATCAGCGTTATGGAGATACGTTTGTCGCGAAAACAGCGGAGAGATCTGGATGAGATACTCCGGCAACAACGGGGTGAAGCGCGGCGGTATCGGAGAGCGCGCATGGTGTTGCTGGTGTACGTCGTCAGAGTAATTCGGACAGAAGAGCCGATCTGCTAAGAGACGGTTT
>CAZOZZ010000146.1:0-10452 GCA_964584435.1 uncultured Solibacteraceae bacterium
GTCCGGTGCGACGAGGGGGGAGGTCGCTCTTCGCGTCCTCCCCTACTCTACCGTCCAAAAAACAACCGACGAGCGCAAATGTTCAGGTTAGCCCCGTCCTAGCAGCCCGACTTTGGACCTCGGACCTCCTAATTCTCAATACGTATAAAATCCTCGTCCTGTTTTCCTGCCCAGGAAACCTGCGTCGACCATTTTTCGGAGGAGGGGGCAGGGGCGGTATTTGGAGTCTCCCAGGCCGTCGTGCAGGACCTCCATGATGTTCAGGCATACGTCCAGTCCGATCAGGTCCGCCAGGGCCAGTGGGCCCAGGGGGTGGTTCATTCCGAGCTTCATTACCGTGTCGATGGCCTCGGCTTCTCCGACGCCCTCCATCAGGCAGTACACGGCCTCGTTGATCATTGGCATCAGGACCCGGTTGGACACGAAGCCCGGGTAGTCATTTACCTCAACCGGAGTCTTGCCCAGCCGCTCGGCGAGTTCTCTGGTCCCTTCGTACGTCTCGCCCGAAGTGGCCAGCCCACGCACGATCTCGACAAGCCGCATCACAGGCACGGGGTTCATGAAGTGCATCCCGATGACCTTTTCGGCGCGCTTTGTCACCGACGCGAGTTTAGTGATGGATATTGAGGATGTGTTCGACGCCAGTATGACTTCAGGCCTTGTAATATCATCGAGTTCCCGAAAAAGATTCGACTTTAACTCGAGATTTTCGGTGACGGCTTCGATCACGAGGTCCGCTTCAGCTAAAGCCTGCTTTTCTACCGTCACTGAGATCCGTCCGAGCGCACTTTCCTTTTCCTCGCCCGTCAGCTTCTCCTTGGCGACTTCCCGGTCCATATTCCTGGAAATCGTGGACAAAGCCCGATCTAAAAAATGCTGTTCCACGTCAAAAAGAACGACTCGCAACCCGGACCGGGCCAGGACGTGTGCGATGCCGTTTCCCATTGTCCCGGCCCCGATGACACCGGCCGTGTTGATATCAACCAATGGAAGAACCTCCTGATTTCGTGATTGCGCCAGCTCTGTCAGCCGGCAGGTTGGATCTTGATGGCTCCTAGCGCTCCACTGCCATGGCGACGGCGTTGCCTCCGCCCAGGCACAGAGTGGCTATGCCACGTCGAACGTCTCGGCGAGCCATTTCATAAAGGAGTGTGACAAGGATTCTGGCCCCGCTGGCCCCGATCGGATGTCCGATGGCCACGGCGCCGCCGTTGACGTTGACTCTTGCAGGGTCCAGTTCCAGTTGCTCGGTGACCGCCACTGCCTGGACCGAGAACGCTTCGTTCAGCTCTACCAGGTCTACGTCCTGAAGGTCCCAGCCAATCTTGTCTACCAGTTTCCGGACGGCCTTGACCGGTGCCATCATGACGAGGGCGGGTTCGATCCCAGCGGCTGCCTGGCCGACAATTCGGGCCAGAGGTGACCTGCCGAGCTGGCTGGCGCGTTCCGATGACATGACGACCAGGGCGGCGGCGCCATCATTCACGCCGGGAGCATTGCCAGCCGTTACGGTGCCGTCTTTCTTGAAGGCGGGTTTCAGTGCTCGGAGCGCTTCAATCGAAGCATTGGGCCGTGGCGATTCGTCCGTGTCGAAGAGGATCGGATCGCCCTTTCGCTGAGGAATTTCTACGGGTAGTATCTCATCGCGGAATCGACCGGCTTCGATCGCGGCGACGGCCTTGCTGTGGCTGTCGACCGCGTACGCGTCCTGTCGTTCCCGCGAAATCTTGTACTTCTCGCTGACGACCTCGCCGGTGTTACCCATGTGGAAGTCTTCAAAGGCGTCCCAGAGTCCGTCCTGGATCATGGAGTCCAGGATTTTGCCATGTCCCAGCCGGTAGCCTACGCGGGCCTTGGGGAGCAGGTAGGGGCAGTTGCTCATGCTTTCCATACCGCCCGCGACGACGATATCGGCATTTCCGGTCTGGATGCCCTGAGCTGCCAGGCCGACGGCCTTGAGACCGGAGCCGCAGACCTTGTTTATGGTCATTGCGGCGACCTCTGGGGTTAGGCCGCCGCCCAGAGCCGCCTGCCGTGCCGGGTTCTGTCCCAGACCCGCGGAAACGACGTTGCCCATGATGGCCTCGTCGATGTCGGCCGGTTCCAGACCGGCACGCCGAACGGCCGAGCGCACGACAAGCGCCCCTAAGCTGGTGGCCGAAAGCGATTTCAATGTCCCCAGGAATTTGCCGACCGGGGTTCGGACCGCACTGACGATCACGGCTTCTGTCACGACTTACCTCCTGACCAGTCCAACTCCAAACTTATCACAAAAGGAAATCCGCCGAATTCGCCCGTCCGTCCGGCCGAAGGGCACACCCGTCCATACGGGGAACCAACTCTTTCCTCATTTCTAGAAAATTCGGAGGCTATCTGAGGTTGAAATTGACTTCGATGTTGAGGGCCACGTCGACTGGAGCCCCGTTGCGCATGCCTGGTCGGAACTTCCACTTTTTCAGCGCTTGAATTGCGTTCTCGTCCAATCCGAATCCCAGGCTGCGAATGACGCGGAGGATGTCGACCGTTCCGTCTCTCCGCACAATGGCTTCCAGGACGACAGTTCCCTGATAACGGGCCTTCCTTGCTTCTTCCGAGTACTGCGGATCGACCTTGAATAAGATCGTCGGAGGTGAGACGCCACCGCCGATGCGAAAGACGCCGCCTCCAAACCCTCCACCTTCTCCCTCTCCGACGCCGGGTCCTCTTCCTTCACCGACGCCGCGGCCCTGACCGGTTCCGATTCCGCCCCCGACACCGGGTCCGGCTGAGGGTGGTCCCGGCAGACCTTCAAGGGCTCCAAGCAGCGCGAAATTTACCGGCCTTTCGAGGTTGGCAAGCTGGGGCGCCACGACGGTCGGCTCGGCCACGAGAATTGGATCGGTGTTCAGGATTTCGGGTGTGGGCGGAACCAGCTGCTCGTCTGCCGCTTTCGGTAGCTCGCCCAATGAAGGAGGCGTCTCCTGCTCGAGTCCACCACCACCGCCACCACCGGATTGGTCGTCCTCTTCGGGCAAGTTCAAGATCAAAGGGGGCGCGATCAGAGGAACGAACGTCTCCGTCACCTGGAACGTGTCCGGACCGAACCCCAGAATCGGGAACATCACCAGCACAACAAGGATGGTGTGCGATGCCAGCGAAATCAAACTCGGAATCCGCCGGCTATGCTTCGACCAGATGCCCTTGACTTCGACCGGCTCGGCCGTCACCTCCGGTTGTTCTTTCGGATGAATGATGTCGTCTACTGTCGAGCGGATTTGCCCGGCCAGAGAGACATAGGACGTAGGCCCCCCGACCAGTTTGTCGAGAGCGCTCATGTCTTTCTCGGCGGTGAGTTCGAGCTTCGGCGGAGGATTCTTATGCTCTTCCCACAGGTCCTCGAGCTGCTTCCGTAACGAGGTAATCCACTTGTCTTCAGCGACGGCTGAAAAACTAGGCAGCTTGGGCTCTTCTGTGGGGCCGTTCTTCATCAAAATGCTTCGATGGTCTTGGATGAACTTGTTTATACTATAGTTAGCAAGTTCAGAATAGCATATTTTCCAGATCCCAAAAACCGGTTCCAGTCAGCTGAATATGACATCCAAGCACCCAATATCGATCATCAGGGCACGACTCCCGTACATCGGTTTTGTGGGTGTCGTTCTGCTTCTGGATCGGATCTCAAAATCGGTGATCCACACACGGTTTGACCTCGGAGAAACCCTTCCGGTTGTGAACGGCTTCTTCGACCTTATTTACGTTCGAAACACCGGAGTTGCGTTCGGCCTCTTTTCCTCGGTCAGCTCACCTCTAAAGTCGGCCCTGTTGTCGACTTTTGCGGCCGCGGCAGTCATTATTGTCATCGTTTACAGCATGCGTAATCCTGTTGGACACCGCCTCCTGCAGCTGGCTCTGGCATTGATCCTCGGCGGAGCTCTGGGCAACCTCTACGATCGAGTGATTCACGGATACGTTATCGACTTTTTAAGTTTTCATCTCGCTACCTACCATTGGCCGGCGTTCAATGTGGCAGACACCGCCATTTCCGTGGGGGTCATCTTTCTCGCCGCAGAAATCATAAATGATGAGATTGCGGCCCGGGCCTGAAGACCGCGGCGTCCGGTTGGACATCTTTCTCTCCCGCTTCCTGAACGAACTCACTCGTTCACAACTACAGGCGTTGAACCGCCGCGGCGCCATCCTCGTCGACGGTGTCGGCGAGAAATCCGGCTACCGGATTCGAGGTGGCGAAGAGATAGAGATCAATCCTCCCCCGCCCGAACCTCTCTCGATCGAGCCCGAGTCGATTCCGCTCGTGGTGTGTTATGAGGACTCTGAGTTGGCCGTAATCGACAAGCCAGCCGGCATGGTGGTCCATCCGGGAGCGGGCAATCGCCGGGGGACTCTCGTCAATGCCTTGCTGGCGCGTTTCGGCAAGTTGTCCGACGCCGGGGGGTCCACTCGAGCTGGAATCGTTCATCGATTGGACAAACTCACGTCGGGCCTGATCATCGTCGCCAGGAACAACGAGTCACACCACCGTTTGTCCCGGAGCTTTGAGAAGCGTGAGGTCGGCAAGACCTACACGGCACTGGTTCACGGGCGCCCGAAGGCGGCGACGGGAACGATCGATCTGAACATCGGACGACATCCGAAAGTACGAACCCGTATGAGTGCCAGGCCGACCGGAGGCCGGGTTGCCCATTCCGAGTATCGCGTCCTCAGGGAATTGACTGGCTTCTCTCTGCTCGAGGTAAGGATTAGTACCGGTCGGACGCACCAGATTCGAGTTCACCTGAGCACGATCGGTCATCCGGTGGTTGGCGATAGCGTTTATGGCGAAAAAGCCGATGCTGTTTTTCGACGTAAGTATCAGGATCCGGGCCGATATTTCCTGCATGCCTCGGATCTGGAGTTTCCACATCCGGTCACCGGGACCACGATGGCGTTTCACTCTCCGTTGCCGGCCGACCTGCGACGATTGCTCGAGTCGCTCTCTTAACGGGTGTTTCGGATCACCGCACCGTTCCCAACGGCCAAACCCACCTGTTATATACTTTGACCTGTCTCGAAAGCGGGCGGGCGGGCAATCGCTTCCGCAAGGGAGAGGAAAGTCCGAACTCCAGAGGGCAGTGTGCCCCGTAACTCGGGGGCTCGAAAGGGACGGAAAGTGCCACAGAAAATATACCGCCACGCCCGGCGACTCGATTCATGATTCTCCGATGAAGGTGCGGACTATGACCGCACATCGACGCTCATGCATTCAGTCGCCGGGCACGGTAAGGGTGAAAAGGTGCGGTAAGAGCGCACCAGCGGTCCGGTGACGGGCCGGCTTGGCAAACCCCACACGGAGCAAGGCCAAATAGGGAAACGAAGAGGACTGCCCGTCCGAGGTTTCCGGGTAGGCCGCTCGAGTCCCGGTGAAAGCCGGGGCCTAGATGAATGATTGCCTCCTCAACATCGTTGGGGAACAGAATTCGGCTTATAGCTCGCCCGCTTTTGAGGCGCTTTCGAAGAACGAACAAGTGGAGGTGTTTTGGCAGTTTATGTTGTAACCGGTGGTGCCGGTTTCATCGGTTCCCACATTGCGGAGGAACTCATCCGTTGTGGGGAGAGAGTCATCGTTTTCGATAACTTCTCGACGGGCAAACGAGAAAACCTGGAGGTCCTGGGTGATCAGGCGGAGGTCCGGGAGGTCGACCTTGCCCGGGACCAGGGACTTCGAGACCATCTTGCCGGCGTCGACTTTGTTATCCATCAGGCCGCGATCCCGTCGGTGCCCAGATCCATCAAAGATCCCATAACGTCTCATGAGGCGAACGTGAATGGGACCTTGAATCTCCTCAACGCTTCGAGGCAGGCCGGCGTTCGCCGGTTTGTCTACGCTTCGTCCTCGTCACTCTACGGCGACAGTCCAACCCTGCCCAAGCACGAGGGCATGCCCGCCGCCCCGTTGTCCCCTTACGGTGGACAGAAGTTTTTCGGAGAGGTCTACTCGCAGGTGTTCTGGCGTGCGTACCAGCTCGAGACCGTTTCGTTGAGGTACTTCAACGTCTTTGGTCCCAGACAAGATCCATCCTCCCAGTACAGCGGCGTGATCGCCCGGTTCATTCCCGCCGTCCTCGCCGGCAAAAGACCCGTGATCTACGGTGACGGCGAGCAGTCTCGGGACTTTACCTACGTCTCCAACGTCGTCGATGCCAACTTGCGGGCTTGTGTCGCAGAAGGTGTCGCAGGGGAGGTCTTCAACATTGCCTGCGGTGACAGAATTACCGTGAACTCGATCCTGGACGAGATCAAGAACCTGATAGGAAGCGACATCGAACCCATCTACGAACCCCCTCGCCCTGGAGACATACTCCATTCCCAGGCCGGTATCTCCAAAGCCCGCCAGCTGCTGGGCTGGACACCCATAGCAACCTTTTCGGAAGGACTGGGGCCTACGATTGACTGGTATCGGGTTTGTGGTCAGTGAGGGAAGGGGAGAGAGAGCGTTCTACCGGACGGTGATCGTCACTGCCGACTGACTGGTCCCGCCCGCCCGTCATTGGCAACCGCGCGGACAATGTATTCACCGGGTGCGAGGTCGCTGGCGTCAAACGTTACTATTTCCCCGCTTCCAACTACCTGTCCACCGCTGGCGGTCCAGACATACGATAGCGGGTCGCTGTCAGCGTCGTAGGAGACCGCAGTTACCTGGACCGAGCCACCCACGGATACTTCCGCTTGGTCGACTTCCAGAACAATCAGGGGGAAATTGTTTGTGACCACCGGCCGAACGGGTTTCGTGTACGTCATGCCGAAGACGAACCCATCGCTCTCGGTGTTGCCCGGGAATTCCCGGTCGAAGTTGCTGTTTCGACGGTATCCGCCGTTGAAAGTGATTCCACGGTCCAGCCTCAGGTAGCGTAGACCAAACGATATGTCGCTTGGAGCCTGGATGACGTCGTTGGGGCTTCCGGCCCCGAGGAACGTTACGGTGGCGTACTCGAATATTCTCTGTACGATGCCGCCGCCGTAAATGTCGATTCCCGCTGCAGGCCAGATCACACCGATTCCGCTCCGCAGTTCATCTTTCAGCCTGATAGGCACTGGCAGTTCCGCATCGCTTGTCGACACAAAGCCCATGCTCGAATTCAGCACAACCTGGAGGGGCAGGGAGGAGGTGAACACGAGTTCGATGCCGCCATCGACCTTTCCCGTTCCCAGCCCTGTGTTTTCGTTCGCACTCGGAATCTTGACGAAGCCCGCCAGGCTGATCCCACCCAAACTGCCCTGGCGTCGCTGCAGCCGGTACTTTCCAGTGATGACCGTGTCGCCAAACCCCCTGACGAATCGGTCGTTTACGAACGGCAGCGTATTAAAGAACCCATTCTGGGAAAGGTTTCGCGCAGCGACCTGTTTTTCGGTTTCGATCGCGGCCGTAACGGTTATGCGTCCAGTCAGACCATAGGAGAAGAAAACGGGGACGGTATTGATGTCCAGATCCCGGGGAGTACGATCGACGTTGTTCACTCCCACGCCGAACGAAAACTGGTTCTTGTTCAGGGTTTCGACGCTGGGCACGACGAAGCCGCCCCGATCGCCGAATAGAGTACCGCTCTGTTTGGAGATACGGGTGATGCGAGCGGTACGCTCCTCGTCATCCTGGGCGAAAAGTGTCCCAGTGAAAGCTAGCAGGAGGATTGGGTAGAGAATTCGTTTCATGTACAATCCTCAGTATGCACGCCTTTTTCGCTCTCCTGGCTACGCTCCTTCTCGCGTCATCCGGCGGTCCGGCCCAGGGAGGAGAGGACGAAATCTTAGCTCAGTTGTCAAAACTTCGTCTAGATAAAAACCAGATCTACAGCGTGCGGGACATCACGATCCGTCACGACACGCTGTCGATATCGTTCAACCGCGGAACCATCGCGTTCCTCGATCCGGTCAACGGCCTTGTGACCGGTGCGATCTTCGTCGGCAGCGGGGAGATCCTTTCGATCCCTCCGGATCCCATCGAGAAGAGGCAGCTGTTCAAGTTTACCCGATCCCCGATCTTAAATGAGCGTTTCGATGCGGGCATCTTCCGATTTACTGATGATACCTACGCGGAGATCATCGCACAGTATCAAGATCGCGCTCAAGAAGACGTGACCGAGGACGCGCTTTCCCAATTGCTTCCGTGGGAGGAAAACCTCGGTGAGCGTTCCCGCCTGCTGAACCTGCGGTTGCTGGCCGACTTGATTGGAAACGACGACCGACCAATCTTCTATGCCGAACTGCGTGGAACGACACTCGGGTGGTTCGATGCGGTTTACGACCAGCGCCTGGCCGAAGAGGTTGCGATCGTCAGTTCCGGAATTGAGTCGGATACGGGTATTTCTGACATCTGGGCGAGTTTCAACAAGCGAAGCGAGGCGCGAGACCCCGAGGAGTTCGACCACGAGGACCCTTCGCCGGTAAACATCCTTGCGTACGACATCGATGCGACGATCCTTCCGGACTCGACCCTGGAGGCTGTTGCCAGGCTGACCCTGAGATCCCGACGCTCCGGCGAGCGAGTCCTCGGTTTTGATCTGACCCGAACGCTGCGCCTGTCGGAGGTGAGGCTGAACGGGGAACCCGTGCCGTTCTTTCAGCACGCGGAAGAAGGTGCGAATTCCAGGTTCGAGGGTTTCGACAGGGTCGGGGTGATCTTGCCTTCACCGACTGAGGAAGCGGGTGAGATGACCCTCGAGTTCGACTATTCGGGCAGCGTCCTTGAGGCTCGTGGTGAGGGGATCTTCTATGTGAGTGAGCGCGCCCTCTGGTACCCCAACTTCGGGCTCCAGGATCCGGCACGTTTCGAACTTGCATTTCACTACCCATCCGAGAACGCCCTGGTGGCCACGGGACGTTTGATAGAGGAGAGGGAAGAGAACGGACTCCGACATTCCCGCTGGACCAGCGGGAGGGAGTTCTTCATGGCCGGATTCAACTACGGCGACTTCACGATCGAGAGCCACGAAACGGCCGGAGTGCCGATCTTCTTATGTGTCAATAACGACGTTGAGACCATTTTCAAGGAGATCGAATCCCAGCGGGCCATCAACACTGAGCAGGCGCTTCGAGCTGCTGCTGCGATCATTCCACGCAGGAGCGGGAGCCCGTTTCCTCAAGTGGTGAATGTTTCGCCGGACTTTAGTGTCTTTTCGACCCAGGGCCTGGCAGACAGCGTCCTTGACGATGTGAGGGCAACCCTGGAGTTTTTCTCGGACGCCCTGGGCCCATATCCATTCGACCGACTGGCCATATCTCAATTTCCGGTCGCGTTCTCCCAGGGTTGGCCGTCTCTGGTCTACGTGTCGACTTTGTCCTTCTTCACGCCCGAACAGCGCGCCCGATTGGGTCTCGACGTGAGAAACAACCTGATCGCAACCGAATTTGTCCGGGCCCACGAGATTGCCCACCAGTGGTTCGGCAACAAGGTCGGGTGGCGGAGTTACCGCGACCAGTGGATGATAGAGGGTCTTTCCAACTACGCGGGAGCGATGTACCTTCAACACAAGTACGGGGAAGACGGACCGCTCATGGAAATCCTCGATGATGCTGTGTCCCGCCTGTTTGTGTCGACGGGAGAGGGCACCACCCATGACGACAATGGCCCGGTGTGGCTGGGCCACCGTCTGGCTACTTCGGATATACCGGATGGGTATATCGAAACGGTTTACACCAAGTCGACCTGGATCGTTCACATGCTTCGAATGATGATGCAGGCCGAAGACGGATCCGACGATCGTTTCCTGGCGATGCTGCGGGAGTTTCTCGATGAGTTCGATGGACGTCCCGCATCCACATGGGACCTGAAAGCCGCCCTTGAAAAGCATATGACCGGGAACATGGACGTCTCCGGAGACGGCACAATGGACTGGTTCTTCCAGCAGTGGGTCTTCGGCACCGGCGTACCTGCCTACGATCTGACCTACACGATTGAACGGTCCGGCGGAACCTCCGTGGTTTCGGGCCAGATCACCCAAACCGGCGTGACCGATTTCGTGATGCCGGTCCCCGTCTATGCTGGTGGCGAGCACCTTGGCGACGTCGTCGTGTCTGGCGAAGCGACATCGTTCAGTTTTCAACTGAACGCCGAAGCGGACGAGATCGAACTTGACCCCCACCAGACGGTGTTGATGCGAAACCGGAACTGAGGAGGGAGGGGACCTTCAACGCAAAGACGCAAAGTGAGTTTTTGACAGGCAGTTTTGCGTATCCCGTCGCTGTCCGACTAGCGAAACATTTTTTTCAACACGAAGACACGAAGAACACGAAGACGGGATTCCTTACGAACATCCATCTTCCTTCGTGTCCTTCGTGTCTTCGTGTTGAAGTACCGGCCGTGCCTATTTGCCGCCAGGCCGCAGTCCAGGAATAACTCTTCCACTAAGCGTCCCAAACAAAACACCCTCTGCGTCTTTGGTGCGCCAGGCAAAGCTTGGGCATTCTAGCTGAATGAAAGGA
>CAZOZZ010000147.1:0-10429 GCA_964584435.1 uncultured Solibacteraceae bacterium
CGTTGTTCACATGGGGCATCTATTTACTCTTGATCGGCTACCGGTTTGTCGCAGGATGGCGGGGCAAGAAGGCGGCATATCTGGCTATCGCAGGATTTGTCAGCGTCCTGGTTTCTTTTCTTGGGGCCAGTTATTTCGGTGGACTCCATAGTTTTACCCAATGAGGAGATTCCAGGCAGCCATGCGCGTCGTGACTGACAGGCGTTTCTGATCAATATGCAGTTAGCCCTCGTCGGACTGAGCCACAAGACAGCACCGGTCGAAATCCGGGAGCGTCTGGCTTTCGACAACTCGGACATCCGGCAGGCACTGAAGTCGCTGGTCCGCCATGAAGGCGTTTCTGAGGCGATGATTCTGTCGACGTGCAACCGGGTCGAAGTCGTTGCCGAGGCACCTGACGAGGACCTCGTTCGAGAGTTTCTCTGTTCCTACCACCGTATTCCCTCCGACAGCCTCGTCGTCAACCACTTGTACGCATTGAAAGACAACGAGGTGATCCGCCATCTCTTCCGGGTCGCGTCGAGCCTGGACTCCATGGTCATCGGCGAACCTCAGATTCTCGGCCAGGTAAAAGAGGCCTATCGTGTCGCCAGCGATGCCGGCACGGTCGGCATGCACCTGGGAACGCTGATGGATCGTGCCCTGCTCGTGGCCAAGAAGATTCGTACCGAAACCGGTATCGCCCAGTCGGCCGTCTCTATCAGCTACGCTGCGATGGAGCTGGCGCGAAAGATATTTGGGGATCTTTCCGGCAAGACGGTCATGATCATCGGCGCGAGCAAGATGGGGGAGCTGGCGGCAAAACATCTCAAACGAGCAGGTGTGTCGACGGTCCTGGTGACCAACCGGACTTTCGAACGGGCTGTCGAGATGGCGCGTGTGTTCGAGGGCACCGCTATTCCGTTTGAGCATCTCGATGAACACCTCGATCGCACCGACATCGTCATCAGCTCCACCGGCGCACCGCATTTCGTGATCACGAAGCCGACCGCGGAACAGATCATCCGCCGCCGGAAGAACCGCCCGATGTTCCTCATCGATATCGCGGTTCCACGCGACATAGACCCCGGGGTGAACGACATCGACAATCTCTTTCTTTACGACATCGATGATCTTCAAAAGGTTGTCGATGAAAACATGAAGGAAAGGATGAGCGAGGCGAGCCGCGCCGAGAGCATGGTCAACCACGAGGTCGAGGTGTTTTGCGGGCGGCTGCGCCTTCGGGAGGTCGTCCCCACAATCGTCCAGCTTAGCGAAACCCTGGATAAGATTCGACGGGACGAAATCGAACGGAATCGAAAGTACCTGGGAGAGATGACCGAGGCCCAGCAGAAGGCCGTCGACCACATCACCCAGGCCATGATCAACAAGATTCTGCATCACCCGATCTCACAGCTGAAAGACATGGCACATGACACCAAGGCTCCTGAATACATAGATCTCATTCGAAAGATTTTCAATGTCAAGGAATAGGAAGGAGAACGGGTGAGCCCGGATTTAAAACTTGGCACCCGTGGCAGCATGCTTGCCCTGTGGCAGGCGAACTGGACGAAGAGTGCCCTGGAAACAGGCCGAGACACGCATGTAGAGTTGGTGAAGATCAAGACAACAGGCGACAAGATCCTGGACGTCCCCCTGGCCCAGGTCGGCGGCAAGGGCTTATTCACCAAGGAACTCGACGAGGCGCTGTTGGACGGTCGAATCGATCTTGCCGTCCACAGCATGAAGGACCTGCCCTACGAGCTTCCTCCGGGCATCGTTCTGGCTGCTGTTCCGGAACGAGAAGATCGACGTGACGCCCTCGTTTCCGATGGTCGAAACCTGGCGGCGTTGCCCGACGGGGCGAGAATAGGAACCAGCAGTCTACGTCGGCAGGTTCAGTTGAAGCACCGGTTTCCCGCACTCGACGTAGTCCCGCTCAGGGGCAACGTCGACACGCGACTCGGAAAACTGGACGCCGGGGCGTTCGACGGCATCATCCTTGCGGTCGCCGGTCTGAAGCGCTTGGGGCACGCTCGACGAATCACGGAATTCCTCGAAGAGGAAGTGATGCTCTCGGCTATTGGACAGGGGGCGCTCGCGATCGTTTGCAGATCTGCCGACCATCCTACCGTCCAACTGCTCCACACACTGGATCACAAGGATACCAACACGACTGTTCTGTCTGAGCGGAGCCTGCTGGCGAGTCTCAACGGAAGCTGTCAGGTACCGATAGGCGGCTACGCTCGCTTCGATGGGGACCGACTCCTTCTCAAGGGCCTGATCGGGAGCCTCGACGGCCGGAGGATCGTTTCCGACTCCATCAGTGGCAGCGCCGAAGAAGCCGAGCAGATCGGGTCTGAGTTGGGTCGCCGTCTGCTAGCTTCCGGAGGTGCCGCCATCCTGGAAGAGATCAGCGCCAATGGCACTTGAGGGCAGAACGGTCCTGTCGACGCGCGCCCGAGGACAGGGGAGGGAGTTACGCGAACGCCTCGAGGGGCTTGGCGCGCGCGTTCTGGAAGTCCCCACTATCGAAATAGTTCCACCGGCTTCGTGGGAGCCAGTCGATGAGGCGATTCGGCGAATCGCGGAATACGACTGGGTCATCTTCACAAGCGCCAATGCCGTAGAAGCCTTTCTCTCCCGGGCGGGCTCGCTACCTCCAATTCAAGTCGCCGCCGTCGGGTCCCAAACCGCCCGGAAGCTCACTGAAAAGGGGTGCACGCCGGATCTCGTACCCATCGACTTCCGTGCCGAGGGCCTGCTCGAGGCCCTTCCCGACAACCTGACAGGCAAACGCATCTTGATTCCACGCGCCCAGGTCGCCCGGGAATACCTGCCGGAGCACCTCAGAGGCCGGGGTGCCAGGGTCGATGTTGTGACCGTGTACCGGACCGAGCGCCCGCCTGAAGGTGCCATTCGGCTGGCCCGCGTGCTTCAGGACGAGAACGTGGATTGCATCATGTTGACGAGCGGTTCCACTGTCCACAACCTGGCAGAAATGCTCGGCGTCTCGGATTTGTCCCACGCCCTGGCCGGCATCGCCATCGCCGTCATCGGTCCGGTCACTCGCGATAGCGCTACCGATGCAGGGCTTGAGGTCGACATCCAGGCCGAGAAATCAACGGTCCCGGACCTGGTCGAAGCGATCCGGAACCACTACGAAATTCAGCGAAAATCATGAGCCTGACCACCGCCGATTATGAAAAGTGCGCATGCAGGATCGCCGAAGCACTCCGTCTCGGTTCCGGCGAAAGTGTTCTGCTGAAAGTGGACCCCCGGATTTTTGCGGAAATCATCGAACCCCTCCGGGATGAGATTCGACGCGCCGGGGCCTATGTATCGGGAACGATTCTCTCCGATGAAGCCCGCACGGGGTCGGATCGGGAATTGGAGTCGATGCGGCGCCTCTTCGATGATGCCGATGTCTTTATCTGGCTTCCGGAAGTGCATCAGGGCAACACCCCGTCGGTTCGGAGTGCTTTAGACGAGTGGCTCGACCGGAAGCGGGGCCGCTCGGTGCATTTCCACTGGGCCAGCGGTACGTATCCGCTTCCCGGTATGCCGCCCCCACCTCCCGAGGTAGCCGATCGAGATTACCTTTCCGCCCTGGATGTGGCCGCCACCGACCTTCGGCGAGCACACGAAGAAGCAATATCGCTGTTGCGGTCGGCCCCGGTTCGAGTCCAGACACCTGAGGGCACCGACGTCACCTTCTCCGTGGGCGACCGTCCCTTCTCGAAACAGACGGGCGATGCGAGTCCCGGGGCCGCTGCGATCTGGACCCTGCGCATCGACCGGGACGTCGAGATGCCCTCGGGCGTCCTTCGCGTCGCTCCCATCGAAACATCAGCGAACGGAACGATCTTTCTCCCCGTGTGGAATCATCTGGCCATCGAGACCAGCGGTCTCCTCCTCACGTTCAAGGATGGCCAAGTCGTCGACATCCAGGGACCGGAAGGCACCGCAGTGGATCGTGCCCTGACCGCCGCCGGCGGAGCAGCAAAGTCCTTCCGGGAGTTCGGGCTCGGCTTCAACCCCGCCCTCACGATCAACCCAGCCCTTCCCTACATCGGCTACTACGGCTACGGCGCGGGAGTCGTCCGCCTGAGCCTCGGCGACAACCTAGAAATGGGCGGAGCCAACCGCGGCGGCGGCGTCTATTGGAACTTCATCACAAACGCAACAGTGACAATAGGAAACAAAACGCTCGTCCAGGGTGGAACGTTGATTGGCTAGACGGGTGGGGTTTCGACGCAAAGGCGCAGAGACGCAGAGATCTGAATTCTTTTCTCCTCAAGATGCCAGTTGGCCTCCAGGCCTGCAACTAACGAAACAGGAACGCTTCCGGCCCTGAAAAACAACTCTGCGTCTTTGCGTCTCTGCGTCGAAACAATCTGGCGGATTACCGGCCCAGACAGTGTCGGAGCATGTGACGATCGGCTGTTAAGTTAGGTAGGAAATGGGAACATCAGCCAGCCAACGACGAAGGCGACGGCCAGGAAAGACAGGAAGACGAGGCTGCCGTACTTCAGTTGTTCTTTTGGAGTCGTTTTGTTGATCAGTGCGAACACGACGGAGACGAGGCCGCCAAAGATGAACAGCGCTTCGAAGTGAGAGAGGCTCATGGTTTCCTGCCCTGGGCGATATCGAAGCCGTCGAGGACGATTAAATAGTTCAGCAGCCCGGCGACCCAGAGATAGGTGTTCCCGTAGTCGTATGTGGGGCTCGACAACAGACCGGCGCCAAAGCCCATCCGTTGCGCTATTACATAAGGCAGTCCGATACCGATGTTTGCCAGGAAAGCAAAAATGTGGAGGGGTTGCTCGGGAGTAAAATCGTAGAGTCGCCCGTGCATCGCAACCCCGAACAGGAACATGGCGATCACCGCGAGGGTGAACATCAGGCCTCTTCCCCAACGACGCAGAATGATATGCCCTAAGCCTGGTATCAGCCAGCCGGCGGCACATACGGCCAGGCTCCTGGCCAGCCCGAGGTTCGTCAGGCGGACTGGAGCTGGAGCCGGTGTCGGATCGGCCTCCTGATGTTGTTCAGTCGTGTCTGCCATTAAGGGTTGCTGTTACCGGAATCGAGGAGATCGGCGAGTGTGTTAGTAAGTTCGCCGGAATCCAAGCCTACAATCTCGATTTTTTTGTGTCTACTTTTTTCTCCACTAACCAGACGGACCGCCGATGATCTGACGCCGAAGGCACGTGCCAGATAACGTAGGGCTGCACGGTTGGCCTTGCCTTCGATTGCCGGGGCATTGACGCGGACGACCACCTCCTGCCCGCGCATTTCGGTGATTGCAGTTCTGGAGGCGTTCGGAATCACCCTCACTTCGAGGATCACGCCCTTGCCCCGAACAGGGCCGTACCGACGCGAATTATGGTAGCTCCTTCCTCGATTGCAACCTCGAAGTCATGGCTCATTCCCATGGACACCTCAGGCAGAGACAACTTATCCGCCAGGGACCTCAGCCGGGCAAAGAGGGGGCGGACCAACTCCGGATCTGGAGAAAAAGGCGGAATAGCCATCAGACCCTTCAGCTCCAGGCCTTTGTTGGCTCGCATTTCTTCGACAACCCCTCCGATCTTGGACGGGTCGACACCGGTCTTCGTTTCTTCCAGCTCCAATTGGACCTGGATCAAGACCTGTACGGGTTCGGCCGCCAGGCGACCGACCCGTTCGGCCAGGCTCAGGCTGTCGATGGACTGGATCCAGGCAAACATCTGGAGGGCTTTCTTCGCTTTGTTCGACTGGAGGTGTCCAATCATGTGTCGTGTGATCTCCAGATCCTTGAGGTGCGGAAACTTCTCCTCGGCTTCCTGAATCCTGTTTTCGCCAATGTCGGTCAGCCCACACTCCACAGCTTCACGGATACGGGCCGCATCAACTCTCTTGGTCACTCCGACGAGTCGAACGTCGTCGGGATTTCGACCCGAACGTAACGACGCCTCCCCGATCCGATCGAGGAGGCGTTTGTAGTTCTCCGAAACCTGATTCATTTGGTCTTTCTGCCGGATGGCCTATGATGAACGGTCCGTTCGAGGACTCGTCACTGGATTTCGGGCCGACCCGGATTCTCCGGCAGGATGGGCGGCTAACCCCAACATACCGGGACACGAATTAACTTTCTTACCATATTTGGTGCATAATTCACATAAATGAAACGCTTGATCGTGATTCACTACAGCGAGTTGGGGCTCAAGAAAGGCAATCGGGACTACTTCGAAAAGCGCCTCTGCCGAAACATCGACAAGACGCTTGACGGGTGCGGTGCCGGCAAGGTGCGGCGAATCTCGGGGCGGCTGCTATTGGATCTTCAAGCCTCCTCGGACCTCGGGGAGATAAAGCGACGGCTCGGAAAGGTATTCGGAATCGCCTACTACGCCGAGGCCTGGGCGGGTCAGTGGAACATCGAGGAACTGACCGAAGCGGTTTGGGAAGTCCTCAAGGAAACACATTTTGACTCGTTTCGTATCGACACGCGCCGAGCCGACAAGAGGTTTCCGCTGAACTCCATGGAGGTCAACCGGATTGTCGGTGCCGCTGTCCAGGAACGAAGCGGCGCCAGAGTCGACCTGGATCATGGCGAACTGGCATGTCGAATCGAACTGGTTGAAGGATGGGCTCTTATCTTCTTCGACCGGCTCAACGGGCCGGGCGGCCTTCCGGTCCAGACGGGCGGAAAAGTGGCCGTCCTCCTGTCGGGTGGAATCGATTCCCCGGTGGCTGCCTGGAAGATGATTCGCCGCGGTTGTACCGCTGTTTTCATTCACTTTCACAGCTTTCCCCACACGAACAAGGAATCCCAGGACAAGGCAAAACAGGTCGCGACCCTCCTGGCCGAACATCAACTCCGGTCACGGATCTATATGGTTCCTTTCGCCGACATCCAGCGGAAGATAATGGTCGAGACACCCATGGAGACCCGCGTGATCATGTATCGACGATTCATGATGCGGTTGGCCGAAAAGATCGCGATGAAGGAAACGGCCCGGGTCCTGGTGACCGGTGACAGCCTGGGTCAGGTGGCATCCCAGACACTGGAAAACATCGATGTCATCACCCGCTCGGTGCGAATGCCGGTGTTACGCCCGCTCGTCGGAAACGACAAGGAGGAAATCATCTCGATCGCGAAACGAATCGGGACCTTTGAAATTTCTATCTTACCGGACCAGGATTGCTGCTCCCTGTTCGTTCCCAAGCATCCGGAAACGCGTGGAAACGTCAGGAAGATTGAGGCTTTGGAGGCAGATTTTGACGTGACCGAGGAGTGTGCCAGCGCCTTAGCCTCTTCGGAGGTTCTGGTACAATATCCCGCTTATGAAGCCGGGCCTGTTCGTCAGCTTTGAAGGAATCGAAGGGTGTGGCAAGACAACCCAGATCGCCCGGCTTTCCCGGCTGCTCACCGATCGCTCCGTCCCGCACACGATCACGCGTGAACCGGGCGGCACGGCTGTCGGGGATGGAATCAGGAAGATCGTTCTCAATTCCTCCACGATCAACCTCACAACCCCTGCCGAACTGCTCCTCTTCTATGCCTCCCGCAGCCAGAACATTCAGGAAAAAATTCGTCCGGCACTCGAGCGTGGTGAGACAGTCATCTGCGACCGGTATTACGATGCCTCCATGGCCTACCAGGGCTATGGCAGAGGGGTGTCGCTGGAGTTTATAGAAAAGCTCACCGACCTGGTTTGTGCCGATTACCGGCCCGACATCACGATCCTGCTCGATATCGATCCCAAGACGGGCCTTGGACGTGCACGAGCCCGAAACAACCTGCAGGTCGAAGACGAGGGCCGCTTCGAAGGCGAAGACCTGGAATTCTACGGCCGAATCCGGCAGGGCTATCTCGAACTGGCAAAACAGCACGTGAACCGCATCCGGGTGGTTCCGGCCGATCGATCCATTGATGAGGTCGAGTCTCATATTCGGCGCGTTCTGGAGATTGACTGAATGCCCTCCTTCCTCGGCAACTCGGACATTGTCGAAAGACTCCAGGCAAAGCTTCAGCATGGGCGGCTTCCCCATGCCCTGATCTTTTCCGGACCGGAAGGGATCGGCAAGCGGACCTACGCCCTGATGATTGCCAAGACTCTAAACTGCCTCGGCGACGGAGCCCAGTTTTGCGACACTTGTGCTCAATGCCAGAAGGTGACAGCTGGAACACACCCCGACGTCTTCTTCCTCAGCATCGAAGCCGACGCGAGCAAAATAAAGATAGAACAAGTGCGGAAACTACTCTCCATGCTGTCACTGGAACCGATGGAGGGATCCGCGAAACTGTTCCTGATCGATCCCGCAGAACGGATGAGCCCCGGAGCCGCCAATGCCCTTCTCAAGGCTCTGGAGGAGCCGCCGCCGCGCACGTTCTTCATCCTCATCACACAGAACGTGCATGACCTCCTCGTGACCATTCGATCCCGTAGTCAGGTCTACCATTTTTCACCTCTGACGCTCGATCAGGTTCGTGACGCAGGAATCGACGACGAACTAGTCGTCCGCTGGTCCCAGGGCAGCATCGGCCGTGCGTTTGCGACCGACAAGGATGCGCTCAGGGAAGGTCGCGACCAAATGCTGGAATTCCTGGAGGCGGCCATGACAGCGTCCGAGGCCGAACTCGCGTCACTCCTGGCGGCGAGCGCGGAACTCGGCCGATCCAAAGAAGATTACGGTGAACGAATTCGAATACTCGGGGTCCTGATTTCCGATCTCTTGTTTCTAAAAGAAGGTGTCGAGAGCCGTCTCGTCAACGTGGATATACATGACCGGCTCCTTGGTCTCTCGACGACCGTTACAGCCGAACGCCTTGTGCAGATCGGGGACTGCCTCAAGTTCGTGGAATCCAACCTCAAGTACCACTTGAACCGCCAGATGATGGCGGATGTCCTGGCCCTGACCCTCAACCGGGCCACCGCCGAAATACTGAATGACAATTCATAGGATTGTCGTTTAGAATAGGCTTCATATACGTGGGATGCGCACTTCTCGATGGCACAATCCGATCCGGGCAAACTCAACCGTAGATTAGCGAGAGCAAGGCCTCGGAAACTGACCGGACACCGAATCGAAATCAGTTCTGATCTTCCCCGAGTTTAGATTACGTTGATTGCGCCGGACTGACCGCAGCGATCCCGCGGAGCTTCAAGTAAGTCTTTCCGAAATCATAGATTTTAGGATTGTAGAGAGGAAGAAATGTCAAATCGGAAGTTGATTCGGCCGAGCCTGTCCGAGCTGAAGGAACAGCTCACAGTCCGTCAAACACGACGGAAAGCGGCTCCCACCGACCAAACGAACGCTGAAAACTTCTACTACGTCAAGCAGATGCAGAACCGAACACCGATGGTCGTCGTTCTGAAAGACGGCGAGCAGATCCACGGCATTATCGAGTGGTATGACAAGAACTGCCTCAAGGTCAACCGGGTTTCGGAACCCAACCTTCTGATCCAGAAACATTACGTCAAATACATGTACAAAGAAGACGAAACGCGCGTCTAGACCAGCGTTCCTCGGAACCTGACCTCCGAAACTGACTCCGAAACTGAGATGCTGTCAACGATTGGGATCACCGCAGGAGATCCTGCCGGGATTGGCCTCGAGGTTGTTCTCAAGGCCATTCCTCCTCTCCTCGAAGAAGCCAACTGGGTTCTTTTCGCCGATCAGGACGCCTTCCTGTTGAACCTCGAACGTTTCGAACCCACCCTGCCATGGTCACAAGCCTCTCGGAGGGGGTCACCCGCCTCCCGGATGGCCGCCGGCAACCACACCGGCCTGCTGGTTCATGATCTCGGTTCGAACGAAACTCCTGTCGTCCCGGGGCGTGGCAACCCGGCAACGGGCAAGAGGGCCCTCTTCGCTCTCGAGACAGCCAGCCAGACGATCCTCGATGGCCATCTCGATGCCATCGTGACTGCTCCGGTGAATAAACGGCTTGTCGGAGAGGACTTCCGGGGGCAGACAGAATTCCTTGCCGAAAGGGCGGGTGTCGGACGAGTCGCGATGTCGTTCTTCACACCAACGTTCAAGGTCGTCCTGGCGACCACACACTTGCCGTTACTTCGGGCGATTGAGGAAATCTCAACCGACGCCTATGTCGAATTGATCCGCTTCATCGACATCGAGTTCCGACGGCTCCAGTACCCTGCCCCAACAATTGCGGTCGCGGGGATCAATCCCCATGCAGGGGAGGAGGGCCTGTTCGGGCGAGAGGATCTGGACATCCTGAAACCGGCCGTTCGAAAATGCCGCGACGGGGGAATCGACGTCTCGGGACCGCACCCCGCCGACAGCCTCTATTTCCGTGCCCACCGAGGTGAATTCGATATCGTCGTCGCACCCTACCACGATCAGGGCCTGATCCCCGTAAAGCTCATCTCGCAAGGATCAGCCACGAACGTGACCCTGGGCCTGCCCTACGTCCGGACGTCACCCGATCACGGCACAG
>CAZOZZ010000148.1:0-10321 GCA_964584435.1 uncultured Solibacteraceae bacterium
CGACACTGGAGGTCGTCGCTAGCGTCATGAAGAACCAGAAGATCGAAAACGAAACTACCGCTGCCCGCCTGCGAAGGTACCAGGCCAGAGCGATAAGTCCAAAGATGAGAATCGATGACGCAAGGACCATCGGCTCAAACAGGCTTGCGGACGGCTCAAAGTCGTAGTCGAGATTCAAGCCCATCGGCAGAAACACAAGCTGAATATACCGAACGATAACGCGACTCTGGGTAAGCAGGTAGTGCCACGGCGTCAGGTGCCCGGGCAGGGATCCGCCAACAGCACCACTCAGGGGACCGGTCACCAGAAAATAGGCGGCACCGGTCCCACCGACAACAAACGTGATGTAGAACTTCCAATGGCCGAGAATCCGCCGTACGGAACCTTCTGATCGAAAAATGAAATCGTAAACAACCAACACCGCCGGAAGGGAAATGACGGTCTCCTTTGACAGCAAACCCATGTACATAACCGTTGCGATCACAAGGCTGAGGCCGAATCCGATGTAGCGATCGGGAGCCTTCGCGAACAGCAGGAGGGCTATTAGATAGAAACAGGTCGAGAGTAATTCGGATCGGCTGGAGATGTAGGTGACCGACTCAGTCTGCACGGGATGCACGACAAACAACGCAGCCGACAGAACGGCAAATGTGATTGCCTTCGTTTCCTCGATTCCAATCTTCCGAAATATGTGGGTGGCAACGAATAGAATGAGAATTCCGTTTAAGAGATGAAAAATCAGATTGACGAGGTGGTATCCCCAGACATCCTGCAAGTGAAGAGCGTAGTTGATTGCGAAGGTGACGTAGAGAAGCGACCGACCGCCGAGCGCTCCCGGTGTCAACGCGTCACCGAGTCGTACCCCTGCGTTTCTCTGAATACTCAGGAAGTCGTCAAAAACCAGGGGAGCATCGAACGAATTCCAATAGGAAACCATCCCGAACAAGAAGATGATTATGATTCCGAACAGGACGGACGGAGGGGTTCTGCGTTTCTTCGCCATCTTCGCTTTGGGAAACCGTTTGCGGTTGCTCATGGCGCCATTCTCTTCCTGAAGAGAAAAACGATGTTTCGATAGCCATCCCGCCAGGGCTGGAGTTTTATTTCTCCAACCCGTTGCGAGTAGTTTATAAACATTTCCCGGAAGCCGACAGCCTGGTTTCGGATTGCTTCGATCTTGATCTCTTCGCTGAAAGCCATGCCGTCACTCGTCAGATTCATCAGATCCAGAGCGTCGCGCCTGAAGACCCACATCCCACTCTGAGAGTCGTTGACCCATCTGAAGTACAACAACGACATCACAAGTGAAAGCACGCGGTTGCCAAGGCGGTGCTTCAGGGTCATGGAATCCTTTGTTAGCGTTGGAAACCGGGAGGCCGACAGGAATCCAACGCCGCAATGAAAGAAAGCCTCAAGCAGATAACTGAGTGCATCCGCGGGGTAGGAGTGGTCACCGTCCAACGTGACGATGATATCCCCAGTCGCTTTCGAAAACCCCTTCTTGTAGGCTCGTCCATAGCCGCGGTTCAATTCTGTGACAACGATGGCTCCCAAGGCACGAGCCGTTTCGGCCGTTCGGTCGGTGGAGTTGTTATCAACGACGATTGTTTCATCAACGAACGGCGGTAAGTCTCCTAAAACCCCCCGTATACCCTCCTCTTCGTTCAGACACGGAATGACAACTGTTATTCTTCGGCTCTTGTACATCGATTAGGGCAAGCCGAAATCAACGGTAAAATCGAAGGATCGTCGTCCTGAAAGCGATCTGATCAGGATGATCGTCAACTCTTGTGGGGGTTCGATCCCTTCCTTTCGCCGCAGATCTATGAAGCCCTCTTCACCGGAATCGATAGATCGACTGAAACTCAGAACGTCCAGTTTGTCATCGACGAGTACCGATCCGATTTCCACCGTGATATCGGTGTTATTGCGGATGGAAAAATGAACATGACCCGGGTGGGTTTCGGCGGTATCGATCGCTTCGCGTTTTATGCTCAAAGGGACAAAGATGCTTCCGGAAATGGTGAGGGTGCGTTCGAAGGACACGCCCTTGTACTGAATCGTCAGGGGCAGCGGCATCCGAAACGGCCCTTCCCACCTCTCGGTGTCCAGTCGCAGGGAAAAGCTGTTCGCAGCAGAAGACAGCCGCCGAGTCGATGCTCTATCAAGTCTCAGGAAGTCAGAAAACAGTGTGCTACCGATCGTGATTGGCGTGTCGCCAGAATACTCGATACGAATGGGAACCACTCTCGGGTCTCCCCGGTTTATAGCACCCACATCAACAGAGTTGTCAATGAGCGTGAAGAGTTCGTCGAACTCTGCTTCTAACGCCTCCGTGTCGGGTGCGATAGTCTCAACGTCAGAACCTCCCCGCCAGACGTCATCAAAGCTCCCCGCATCCAAATACCAGGTATTGTCGACCCGGACCCACGCATCCCTTGCGACCCAGGCCGTCCGTGCACCGGATGCAGGCAATGCCGGCATGTCGACGGCAACCCTGACGATCACCCGATCCGGATCGTCCGTCAGGTCGACACCCACCACCCTGGGATCACGATAAATCACCCTTCCACTCGAGAGAACCTCGTTGCGCTTCCCGGGAAGAATGAACTCCAACGATTCGATCATCTGGCCGGACGCCAGAAGAGAACGCACTTCCTGAGCCCTGGCAACCAACTCGCTCAGACCGTCAGGAAAGACCTGCTCCTGCGCTTCCGTGGAGATCCCCACCAATGCAAGGTGGCACAGAATGAGCGCCGTTCGCAGTTTCATGGTTCCTCTATCGAAAACCGTCACAACGAAAAGAGGGGGGCAAGGAGCCCCCCTCTTCCTTACGGAATTACTTGAGTAACTGTTAGAAGCCCAGCGACTCGCCGCCTCCGCCACCGGTACGCGCCGTAACTTCCGTCTGCGGAACGACCAGCATCGGCGAGGCCGAAGTGAACGTCGAGAAGTTGGTTACGAACGACGTGCCGTGGCCCAGAATGAACTGGGTCTGCACGAAAACGTATCCGGTAAAGGCACCGGACTGGTTCGCTGCCGACAACAGTTCTGACAACAGAACGGACCAGGTTCCACCGGAAGCCAACGTTCCAGACGCGGACAGTCCGACGCCTGGTGTAACACCCGTACCTGTCGTCAGCGTGAAGGCTGTTCCCGCTCCAGTTGCTGAACGCGGATAGAAGAACACGGTGACCGTGCCGCTACCGGCAGTCGCACCGCCAGCGGTAGAAGCGAACGGATCCGCCGTTGTGTTGGCGACTGCAAACCCGGTATCGAAACCACCAGCCAGGCCGTCGTATGTAACGAACGGAACGAGCATGTTGGTAACAGTTGCTACAACACTGCCAACCGTGACTTCAGCCGTTGCCTTCGTACTGAAGGCCGGATACGAACCTGCAGTTTCTACAGGCACAGTCGTTGAGAGCGGGTTGGCCAGGGGATTCAAGTTCGCGTTGACAGTGATGTCCCCTGCGACGACCGCCGTGCCGACTCCTGGACCGGTCGCGGTGATCGTTACAGCAAAGCTTTCTGTCGCAGTCAACGAACTGCCAGTGATTGCATATGTGACATCGTTGTCCCCGGAGGCCGAGGTCAACGTCAAATCGGTACCAGCCCCGACAGTTAACGTCGAAGAAGAAGAATTTGGCGTCAGCGCTAAGGATACACCTGCGGGTATTCCTGTAAACGTCAGTTCAACCTGTACCCCGTTACCCAGAGCAGTCGTCGAACCCGACGATTGCGTACTGGTTCGCCAAGCCGAAGCGAAACCTTCCGTGACCACAACCGAAGCCGTCGCATCACCGACGGTCCCGTTCGTGAAGAGTGTCATGGTTCCCAGACTCGTGCCGGACGTTACTCCCAGCGCGAGACTGCCTATACCATCGGTCAGCGAGGTGATGATCGTGCCACTGGTGGTCGACAGCAGGTAGTTGTTCGCCGTGTTGTTCAGAGCCGCCGTCATGGTGGCTGGGGCCGACAGCCCCGTCACATCGACACGGACACCAACCATCCTGAAGGATCCGGAGAGTGTATTGGGAGTAGCGTCAAAACCTGGCAATCCAAGCTGGACCGTCCCGGCACTAAACTTTACGGTGATGATCGAGGCCGACGCGAAAACGCCTGTAAGACCTTCAAGGCGCAACCCATCGGCTGCGGGAATTGGGCCCACGTTATTCGAGGTGATCGGCCCTGGATACGTGATTGTCAAGGTCGTGCTGGTCAACGGCGAATTCGCCAGCAGGGATCCAGACACGACAAGACCGGCGCCGATGGAGGTACTATCCGCCACCGCGGCGGTCCGATTGGTGTTGATCTCAGTCGCAGCACCGTTCGGGAAAAGTTGAATGTTGATCTGGGCATTCGAAGTCGGCGCCATGGCCAGCACCAGCATCGTGACTACCAGCCCAAATAGAAGCCTGGACCTCAGTTGCATTTGTTTCTCCTTCAAGAAAAGTTAGAAATCTTTCAACGAGTGCTGTCAAATCCAACCGCCGACGAAACGAGCATCTCGTGCTCGACAGCAGCACCACCCGAATTCAAATCGAAAAGCTAACAGGAGCCTATCAGTACATGCTCCGCATCCTGAACTAACGTATATACAAGTCGCAAAAAATCGACCGAATGATCGCAGCCGGCAAATCCCTGCCGAACAAAGATCGCCCGAAACGTCGGTAAATTAACATGCATGCTGCTCTCTGTCAAGCAGTTAAGAGCTCCGCACGTCGCGACTTAATCACCCGGGTTTGCCGGAGCAACTCCACTTCCCACGGAAGACCGTGGATTCGGGCGTGACATGTAATGCACGTAGGATTCCACTTGGAGGGAAACTCGAACCCCTTTGGTTCTACAACTTAGGCGGAATAACCCTGTCAAAGAGTGAGTCGATAGGACACACAGGGACCGCTGGAGTGTGTCAGTTCAGCAATTTCTTGATCTCCCGTAATTTCTCGGTAAGTTCTGTGGTCGCCAAATCGGTGTCTGCGTAATTCCGTATGACGTGGGGTGTGATCAGAATGATCAATTCGGTACGGCTGGTCGATCGAGAGGTGCTCCCAAACAGACCGCCCACAACCGGGATGCGGCCGAGGAGGGGAATGCGGTTGCGAATCAGATCCTGGCTTTCCCGGATAAAGCCTGCGATCGCGATGGTCTGGCCATCGCGAATCACGACCGTCGAATTGACAGACGCTTTTCCGATGACCGGGGCCACCACGCCCGAGGTCGTGTTGGCCGAGGCCTGGCTGACCTCCTGTCGAATCTCTAAAGTCACATTGCCACTGTCGTTGATTTGAGGAGTGACATCCATGATGACGCCAGTCTCGCGAAACTGGATGGTCTGGGCAAAGAGGTTTGTACCGTCCGATTGCACAGGGGTAACGGACGAGGATGTCGGAACCGGCACTTCGGCGCCAACCGTGAATTGAGCAGGCATGTTGTCGCTGACCAGAACCGACGGCGCCGATAATGTTCGCACCTTGGATCGATTCTCTGAAGCGTTGAGGAAAAGGACTAGTTCACGTGCGCGGCCTACAAAAGCAAATGTCTGGGCACTCAGGGAGGGGGGGGCGCCGCCTGGCGCCGCGAAAGAGCCGACGGTCTGTGGGTTCTGCAGCGTTCCCCGGTTTTGCAGAATGGCCGACAGGCCAAACGCGATCGAATCATCGAGTAGAACTTCATAGATCTGAGCGTCTATGAGCACCTGGCGCGGGAGCACGTCGAGTTGCTCGATCGTGTCTTCGATCATCGCGTATTCCTGCGCCGTCGCCTGGATAACCAGTGCATTGTTGATCTGGTCAGCGATGATTTTGACGCTTCCAGTCGGTACGAAGGCGGTTCCTTCGACCAAAGCCGTCTCTTGTCCGGCCGAAACCTGTCCGGTCGGCGCACCGGCAGGCGAGGCGCCGGACGGAATCTGGTAGATGCTCGACAGTTGGACCTGTGTGCCGTACAGCTGATTCAAAACACTTTGAATGTCGACGGCCTTGGCGTTCTGGACCTTGTACACAAAATTCCGCACGCCGGTCGTCTGCAGTGGCTGATCCAAACGGTCCAGCCACCGTTCGACTTCCTCGAAAACCGCCGGGTTCGGTGATATGACGAGGACGGAATTCATTCGCGCAATCGCGACGAACCGAATCGCGCCCTGACTTTGCGACAGGGCGTATCCGGCAAAAATGGTATCCAGATCCGCAACGAGGTCTTCGGCGAGGTTATTCTCGACTGGCAACAGGCGGACGCGCTCATCCTCGAACACGTTGGTATCGAAGACGTCGACGATTTCGAGAAGCTTCCGGAGGTTTCCGCGCCGCTCGGTGACGAGCAGAATATTTCCGGCCGCGTGAACGACGATGTTCGCCCCTTCACTCATGTAAGGCGTCAACAACTGGGACATTTCCGAAGCCGCGACAAACTTCATCCGAACCACCTGAATCACGAACTGGTCGTCCGGACTCACGCCCAGCAGGTCATCCTGCACCGGTAGAGACTGGCGCAGAGCCACGGTCGCCGGAACGATCTGGTAGAAATTCCCAGTCTGGACAATCGTTGCCCCGTTGATACGCAGGATCGTCTCGAGGATCGGGAGCAGATCGGAACGCTCCAGGTTTCCCGACGTATTGATGTTCACGGCACCCTGAACCGCCGGGTCCACGATGTAGTTGATGCCCAGTTCGTCACCGATAATCCGGATGATCTGGTGGATGTCCACATTGTCCAGGATCAGTGAGATCGGTACGGCCTCCTGAACGGCCGGACCCTCGGCACCGAGGGACGTAAATGCCAAAACAATAGCGACTAGAACAAGAGTAATTTTCTTCATGGTTGGGGTTTCGGAACTAAGCGGTTTCCGAACGGAGTTCTCTGAATCATGAAACCTGGAGGGACGTTTTCCTGTGTGATGTTCGCCGGGTTCGGGGCAGCGGGACTGGCGGCGCTACTATTGACGGACGATTGCCTCTGAACCGTCGGTGCCGGTGTCTGGGCGGTCTGCACCGTCGACACCTGGGGCCCAGCGCCACTCCGCGCAATCGTTCTCCGTCTGTCTCTTGGAATCTGGGCCGCGGTTGGATCGTTCATAATTATCGTCGTACGGACACCGCCGGACTCCACGACGACGGCCTTGTCCTCTATTTCGATCAACTCCCAACCGTCGACAACCTCTCCGACCCGCGCGGACCGATAGTCCGTGTTTCCCGGTTCGCCGACAGCCAACATGGCCAGGGGGCCGCTGCCGAGCGACATCGTACCGAGTAGAGCAGGCCGCGGGCCTGCTGCGACCGGCCCTTCGGCGACCTCGACGGACATGTCGTTGCGGTCAAAGCTGAAAAGGTTCTGTTCTGCGATATCGGTCCACACCGGGAGGTCAGGCTCAGCGCCGGCTTCCGTCAAGACCGGCGGCGTCACGGCGTCGCCACCATACTGAATGCGGGCAACTTCGTGCGACACTCCAAAATTCATCCAGTCCGTTCGGAACTTAAGCCCGGCAACGACTAACAGAAGAACCAGACCCAGGTTCAAGATCATGAATTGTCGCTTCATCGTGTTAACCCCCATCCCCTTCGGCGGCCGGCACCTGTGGGGTGCTCGACAGGACCGCACCCAGCGTCAGGTCGATCCGCAGGTCCTTCGTCAGCTCATTTTCGGCGGGCATTTGGTCAACGGCCCGAAGTGGAGTCGCCTGAACCGTGAGCACCGTCACAAACTTTTCCTGGTCCCGTAGCGCCGAGAGGAAGGCAACAAACTGAACGGGCGTGCACTCAAATCCCAGCGTCATCGTTATCTCGTTGAAGAAATCATCTTTTTGTCTCGCCGGCGACATGTTCCGCTGTCCGAGTTCGATCCCGGTTCTCTCGGCGGCTTCCTCGACAATGGTCTGGAGTTCGGCCGAGGCCAGGGCGGCATTGTCACCCCGAATCAATCGTGCTTCGCCTTCCGCCACCCGCTGCCTGGCGTCTTCGAGCAATTGCCCGTAGTCCGCCTTCCGAATCACGGCTCGACGGTATCGCCGGAGCTGATCCTCTTTCGCCAGGGCACTTTCCTCCCCAGCCGCCAGCTCGTCGTAGATGGGAAATCCAACCTCTGTGAAAAAGAAATAAACGGCAATAGCTGACGCCAACAGAACGAGTGCGCGGCGGTCTCTGGACTGGAGTTCCATCCCTATGAGCCTCCCGCCAGGACGAATCGCATTGTGAATCGATCCCTACCTGCCTCGTCCCGGCTCACTGAATTCGCAAACTCCGCGTTCTCGAATCGAGGACTTTCTTCGATCAACCTCTGAAGCTCAGACGCACTGTTGGAAAAACCAGAAATCGTCACGTCGTTCTCCCGGAGCGTAAACGCGCTAAGCCATGTGTCATAGGGAAGTACGCCAACCAGTTCCCCGAGCGCTTCCAGGGTCAAGTCTCTACCGTTCAGGTGGGCACCGAGAGCTCGGTACTTTTCCGAAAGTGCGTTCAGTTCCGTTTCCTGATCGGTCAAGTCACGCACCGTGGGAGCGATTGTGCTTATGGCCGCATCCAATTCTGAGGCGTAGGCCGACCATTGATATGGCTCCCGCAGGATCAGCATCGATCCAGCCAGCACCATTAGGGCTAACAGAGCAAAGATCGGTACCAGTTCCAGTTGATTCCGTCGGAACCGTCGCTCGGTCGGCACGAGATTGGCGGAAAACGGACTGTCGCCAAGCCCGGTAAGCGCTGCAGCGACCGCACCGAATCCTTTCCCGGAACCAGCCAAACCACCTTCAATCGGAATCGGAGGATTGTCTTGATCGAGCGTTTCGATCGCCGATCCGCATGCCAGGGTCCGAACATCTTCGAGGGACGGCACACGCGACAGGCTCGTGAGTCGCCGGAGTATTTTGTCGGCCCGATCAGCTCCGGACCCTCCCTCTGCCAGACCGATAGATGTGATCCGGTTGCCATGGACCAGGGTGCCTTCAGCATAATCAGGTTCAAGTCCCAATAGAATCGTCGGAACGTTGTCGGCCCACAGAATCGATGAGGCGTGTGCCCACGCCATTGTCGTAAGGGAAAAACCGGACGGGGGCAGGCCCGCCGAATTGAAAAGGTCAATCCATGGGTCGAGGACGTCGCGCGGGACGATGGCGACCGTGACCGTAACGGATTTGGCGTCCTTCGCGGGACTACGCCAGGCCATATCCCAATAGATGTCCTCAGACGGCCAGGGAGACAGGCTCTCGACCTGCAATTCAACCGCCGATCGAATCCTATCCTTGATCTCAACAGGAAAATCCAACCCTCGGACAAGGCCGGCTCCCTGCCGAAGCGTGAGAAATGTACGCATACCTCGAAGCGTGTGCCGGTCCGCAATCTTGCGTAGTTCGTCCAGCTGTCGCTCGCTGCTCATATCACCAAATTGGTCAACGGCAAACGAACGCATGAGGCGGATCTTTCCAAACGATGACCTGACTACGGCCACGCGCAGGTCGTCCCCTGCAATCTCGAATCCGACGGTGGTTCCTGGAAGAAATCTATTCATACTGCCACCGTTCCAGCTTCAACTCCTTCAGCCTCCTGTAGAGGAGCGGCACTAGGCTCAGAATCTGCAGGCGTTCTTCTTCTCTCAGGATCATCCGCACCGTCCGCGAAACTCCCGACGGATTGACGCTCGCCCGGGCGACCACACTGCGAGGTCCGCCGCCTTCGATAGTCAAGAAGTTCAACGAGTCAGGATTGTTGAGACTCGGAACGCGCTCGACCAGATCGGTCAAGTTCGAAAAGGCTTCATCTTCTCGTCCTTCAACTATGGCTTCGGCTACCGGTCGGTCCACGCCTGGTAGCGCTGCCAACACTTCAGTGGACGCTTCGTTCGGGTTCACGGCAGACGAACCGGTTACTGTCACCAGCTCGCGTATTCCGGGAACTCGCCGATACTCGCCGTTGGCCGCATCCACCGTCAACCGGCCATAGAAGATTTCCTCGGTCAGCCCTTTCACGAACAGGAGTTCATCGACCGACTGGAAGGACCTGTTCGCCGGTAGGGTTCTTCCGCCAATGGACTCATAGTCGGAAACTTCGGCGCCATAGAGGTGTGGGATATCATCCACGTCCCTCCAGTCCAGGATCGAATCGACCAGCCGGTTCCGGACATCCTGCTCGATTCCAAGTGAGTCGAACATCGACGCGAGCAACGTGTCCGGCGCGGAATTGATGTCAATCTGATCTCGGCCAGACTCCAGCTTTACACGGACTTCGCCGGTTTCGAACGGGAAGATGAATTCTCCGTCTCTCCGTTCGACGGGTGAATCGCCGAAGAGATCACCATCCGTGACCAGATCCTGATACACGACCTGGGCCGC
>CAZOZZ010000149.1:0-9876 GCA_964584435.1 uncultured Solibacteraceae bacterium
CGTACATCAAGTAATTATCAACAATTTGATGTACGTCAAACCAGGCAGGTTCAGGACGGAAGAAAGTCTTTACGCGGATTGGGCGGATTACGCGGATTGCTGGGATGGGGAGTCCGAGGTCCGGGGTCCGAGAGCTGATCGCTGCCCGCTGTCCGCTGCTCGCTACTGGCTGTCCGCTACTCGCTACCTAAAACATTTCCAGATCTTTGCCGTGTCGCAGTTTCGCCACATAGGCGATCTGACCGAGGTGGTAGCTGAAGTGTTCGATTGAGTGGTAGATGGCGTGGAGGCGGCTGACTTCGAAATTCTGGACGGTCAGTCGATCGAGAAGGAGTTCTTCTCCCAGGTCGGCCAGGACACGGTCGACTTGGCCGACCATGCGTTCGACCTTTTCCATCAGGTCGGCTTTCGGGATCGGGCCACTCGCGGAAAACTCCGACGGGCGATCGCGGGTATCGGGGGCCCCGCCGGCACCACTGACGATCCACTGACCCAGGTTGCCGCACATGTGCAGGAGCATGTTTCCGACGCTGTTGGAGGCTTCGTTCGGGCGCCACCAGATGTCGTCCTCCGACAGCATGTCGACGATCCGGCGAAGCTTGGGCATGTAGTCTCGGCCCAGCAGGGTTCGGGACGAATCGATGAATTCGGCGGGAGACGTGGATGCGTTTCCGGCTGTGGGTTTCATGGGTGAACCGCTCCCGTGAAGGAAACGTGCCTTGGAGGCTCCTGGAGGGGATCTACTCGCCGAAACTCTTGATGGCCAGCTCTTCGCTCTCGTGGATCGAGAACACGGTGTTCAGGCGGGAAAACTCCAGCAACTCGCGTACCTGGCTGTTCAGGTTTGTCAGCTTGAGTCGTCCCCAGTTGTTTCGGCCGGTTCCATCACACTGCTGACACGGGTCCCAGTTGCCCTGATCGTTCTGGAAAACCGAGGTGCCACACGAGTCACAAATGTTCTGAGTGACGGTGCCATGTCCGAGAACGAGCTCACCGAGGCCACTGCTGTCTATGTAGGAAACATCCTGGAGGTTCAAAAGAATGTCCTTGTGTCCCTCCCCCACTTGATCACGAATTGCCTGGCGAAAGATGTTGGAACCTTCACCGGCCGTGATTCGCCCAGCGATATCCAGCACGATGACATCTCCAACCTCTCGAACCGATAGAGTAACGCTCATCTAAAACTCCTTCTGAACTTTCGCTGCGGGCGATGGCTGACCAGACTCATCCAGCCAAATCGTGAAGCAAGATTGAACCATTTCTGGAGGGGACTTGCAACCGAATCGGGACGAACAGAGCCAGATTCCTTCCTGGACCGGGCCGGAATCAAGCGATCCGCTCAGTCGGGATCCGTCCTTTCTACCGCTACAAGCGAAAGATTCCAGGCGTTGTGAAAAGATACGTCAACACGACACTCGACGTCTCATCGTGCTCCGGTTCGTCTAACGGCCTCCCGCGTGGCCTTGAGCGACCGTTCGAGGGAGTCGCGGGGAATGCCGCGGACAATGGGGTTGATGAACCACCGGAGCAGTAGCGGCACTTTCCGGCTCAGCGAGATGGATTGACATTCGGCGAGGACTCCGTCGTCGGTCTGCTCCAGACGCCAGTACAGGTATATGCGCCAGACGAAGCCACCGCCCTCTCCTTCCGGCAGGAGTTCTTCATCGGACTTTCCTGCATTCCGAACCTCCCGGATCTCTGTAGACTTGGACCAACTGATGGCATAGCGTTCGTCAAGCCTGCGATAAACGGCGTCATGCCAGGTGTCCAGCACAACAGTCAGCACTTTCTTCTTGCGCAATCGCTGGTACAGCTTGTACGTTTCGCCCTCCCGTCCCACAAGTCTGCTGTCGATGACCTCCGGATACATGTCGGGGTATTCGTCGAAGCTCTTGAAGACCGCCAGAACATTCTCAATCGTCACGCCGGGAACAAACATTCCGGCGATCCAGTTGTGAATCAGGCCATCGTCCACATCAGCATCATCGTCCAGATGCTCGATCACGATACGCCCCTCCCGGGCGGCCTCCAGGCGTGCAGGTTCGTCCGTCAGCCATAGAAAACCAGATCCTTCAGCCTGTTTATTCGCCATCGACTCTTCAGAACTTGCAACGAACTGATCAAACCCTTTGACGGTTTCTGGTTTCAGCTTCACGGAGCCCTGCGAGGTTGCAGGTACGACGGAAACCACGAGGAATGCCGCCGCCAGAGCGATCCTTATAGCAAACTCACTGATCGTCGGTGTTCGCCTGGTCATGTTCATTCCTCACCATTCCCGTTGCCCGGCGCCTGGAACCGAGGTCCGGGAGCCAGATTGAGCACGACCCGGAACCACCAGTTCGGCTGATGGACGATCTGTACGGGCACCCCCCGCAAATCACCAACCGTCCCCAGAAGCAGCTCAAACGAACTGCGTTTCCCAGACTGATGATTGAGGACCGAGAACCGGGTCTTCAGCAGATTGCGGTAGGATCTCTCGAGCGGGGAGTCGTTCTTTCGCTTCACATGGATGTTTTTCGCTCGGAGGGTGGACCGACTCTCGAGCGTCACCGTGTAGTTCCGTGCGTTGTGTACATAGCAACGAGACACCTCGTCAGCTTCACCGTTCAGGGCATGTTCGATCAATTCGTTGGTGGCGTCAAGGAACCCTCGCGCCCTCTCGCACCTCAGGTCCGAACGCTTCAGTTCCTTGATGGGGCCGCCGCCGATCAGACGCCGGGAGAACATCTCTTGTCCTTGATCGAGTTGGTGAAGCGTGAGATCGACGTTGGAAAGAACCGGGACGATGCGTGAGAAGACGCCCCTGCGTCCAGCCACGGTGATGATGCCCTCAAATGCATGTTGCCCTTTCGATACCTGGCTCCGGATTTCAGCTTGCGCGGCGGCGGCCGAGTCGGTGTTCGCCGATTTTCTGAATCCAAATAAGGCGCTGAACCCGGGGCCGACCGCTTCGGTCGCTGCTCCCCAGTTGTTGATACCCCTTGGTGCCTTGGCCGGATCTGAGCCAAAGAGAACTTGAATGAGCTCGACAGAAGGATCGAACCTACTCACCGAACGGCGAATGTAACCTCCACCGACATCGTCCGCACCTATCCAGAACAGAAGGAGACGGACCTTTCCCGTCATGATGTAGTCGTATTGCGCGATGCTGTGATACGGACCCAGAAGCAGTTGCATCGCGGGTTCGAAGAGGGACTCTCCGGGCAAGGGTCCGGCCACAGAGGTAACGTTCTGAGAGTGCATCAGCGAAGCCGTGCCGGCCAGAAGAAGCAGAACCAGAAGCACCGCCTTGATACCCCTATTCCGTTCGTTCCGCATTGGCGTCACCGTAGGAAAACACAAAATTGTCGCAAACCAGGAAGTTGGTCAACGACAGCGTGATGATGGAAATGAAGTTTGCCAGGACCGGATCCAATGAGCCGATCGAGACCAGGATGTAAGCGAGCCACAGGTTCCCGGGTATGGATACAGCTCCAACGGCCACGTTGAAGCGGAGCAACGTGGACAGACCGAACACCGGGCGATGCGGCCAGGTCCACTTCATGTGCCACAGGAAGTTGTGCAGTATGGCGGCTTCAACTGCCAGGGCGGTCGCCGGCAGGTAATGCATCTTGACGAGTCGAACGAGCACCGCGATGAAGGTGAGTTGGACGCCCATACCCATCAGGCCGACGGCGTTGAATCTGAGCCAGCGCTTCATCTTTCCTCCTCGAGGTAGAGCATCATCGTGTTGTGCGCGACCGAAACAACGAGGGTGATGGTTATCGTAAACATGGCGATCACTCCAGCTACATCCAGGAACAGGTGCTCAAAACCCAGAACGGATACAACCGGGCGCTGCCACGCGACGATGAACCCAATTGAGAACAAGATCCGTAGTTCGGTTGGACCTACCTTCCAGAACGCCATTTGAAATATTCCCAGCGAGTACGCCGCCAGATATGAATTGATTGCCAGGAGGAGGTAGGTCACCAGGAGGCCGAAGGCAATCAGGGGACTCATGTAACCCGAGTAACCCAAACCGCCGAACAGGAAAAGCACACCGAAGGAGTCGGAAATGTGATCGACGTAGTAGCCGTACCGGGGTCTTTCCTGCTTCCTTACACGCGCCAGCGTTCCATCGAGGCTGTCCCCGAACCAGTTCACGCCCAACCAGACGGTTGTTATCGCCAGGGCCGGCGGCCATGCACTTGCCCACGCGCATGAGAAGCCTGCCAGAAACATTGCAGCCAACGCCATGAACGTCAGGTGGTCAGGATGAACCCACGGAGGCATCCGATGGGCCAACCATTGAAGACATCGTTGCTCGGTCGCAGCCAGCACACTGTTGTTCTGGCGCACGATATCGCTCTTGCCGGTCACAGAATAAGCAGCCTGAGTAGTCATGCCAGCAATTCTGCAACGGGCCGACGGCGGCATCAATGCACCGCCAATGGATTGTCTCTCGATTGGTTCTGTACTGGCGCTGAAGTGCTTCTGGATAGCTAAGTTATTGAGTCAAACGGTCGGATATTTAATAGATGGGAATTAGGGAGCAGAGCTCTCAATACCCGAATTCACTTTGCAGGTATTCAAGTATTCGGAAGGCCAGCGCGTAGAATTGTTGATGAAAAGGCCTCGTTCCGACACTTGGGTTCCACTCGTGATATTCCCGATCCGGCTTGAATGCCATTTTCGAAGCTGAAATAAGTGGAGAACGGATTAGGGTATTGAGGGCTCTGCTCCCTAATTCTTTATTCGCGGACGCGTGGCCACGAAACTCGCCTATGACCACCTGGGAATCGAGTTCAAGCAGATCCCGCAGTCCGGCCTGTTCAAAAGAACTTCTCTTTCTGTTCCTGTCGTGTGACGTAAACTGTCATGCAATTGTCGGAAGGAGTCTGGGATGAGAATCATAGTTTCAGCATGCCTGTTGATCACGCTGATTGGCGTACCGGCTTCGGCCGTCGTTGTCTTCGATCTGGAAATCACCCGCATCGATGAGCCGGGATCCGTCGAGCAGGTGCGGATCGTGCTCGATCGAGGTCGACTTGCGCTGGAGTCTGGAAGCAACACCGTCGTCTATCTTGCCGACCAGGAGACTTTGATTGCGATCAATCATGAAGGGCGCCGGTACACCAGAATCGATCGAGGAACGGTGGAACAAATCTCGGCCCGCATGAACGCCGCGATGAAGGTCCTGGAGGCGCAGTTGGCCGACATGTCTCCCGAGCGCCGAGCGATGATGGAACAGATGATGGGAGATCGGATGCCGACGCCGTCGGTCCAGACCGCTCCGCTTGACGTGCGCAAGACAACGGAAACCGGCACCTCCGGCGGCTACGACTGGACAAAGGTCCAGTCCTTCAGGGACGGCGAACTCGTGATGGAGCATCTGGTCGCGGATTGGGGCAGCCTGGGCGTCGAAGCGGACGTGTTCAGCGTTTTCGAGGACATGGCCGGCTTCTTTACCCAGATCGCCTCGTCGCTCGGCGGTCAGGTTCCAGTCAGCAACCCGTTCGGAGAGATCGGCGAATTGGACGGTTTCCCCGTTGTCACCCGGCGCTACGAGGATGGGCAACTGGAGTCCGAAGTCATCCTGAAGTCGGTCGACCCGAATGCCTCAATCCCGGAGTCGACGTTCGAGCCCCCGAGTGATTACCGGGAAGAGTCGCCGCCGAGGGGCTGATCGCCCCCCCTACGGATTCTACTCGCTCAAGAGGTATTGGATCTGGGCCTAAGGCTCGCTAACGTTTCTGGTGTCCCGTCGTAGATCATGATGCCGTAGACCAAAAGTTCGGAACTCCGAATCCGCGCACGAAACTCCACTTCAGTCTGACAATCCAGGTGGCTGACCCCATCTGTAATGACAACCAACGCCCGCCTTCTGTGCGCCCCGTCCGTTGCCTTCTCGACCGCCTCAAAAACGGACCTCGGTATGTTCGTTCCTCCGCCCCTGAATTTCACCCGCTGCAGTGCTTTCTCAACCTTGTCGCTATCATCCGTCAAATCCTGGCGCAGGTCCGCATCCGAGGTGAAGGTCATCAAGAAGAACTGATCGCCATTCAGCATTCCCTTAACGAACTGACCTGCGCCATCCAAAGCTGCTGCTCTCTGGGAATCCTTGGCGACGCTCCCACTCGTGTCTATGAGAAGTCCCAGCGTTACGGGGTTGTCTGTGTCCTGTCTGAAATGGCTAACTTCTAGTATCTGGCCATCGAGTTCCACCACGAAATCCTCGGATCCGAGATTCGTCATCCGATTTCCGTTGGGATCCGTTACGGTGACGACGATCTGTTTCAGGTTGACATCCACGCGGAGCGGCTTCTGAGTAGTTTTCTCAGGAGGGGGTGGGCGGAAAGCCGGACTTTGCCAGGGAAGAATCAAGAGAACTGCCGCCAGTAATCGAGACATGCGCGTCTGCTCCACAGTCAACGACGATTGTTATGACGAATTATAGACCAGTTAACAGATTAATGGTGAGCTGTATTTCCCGCGGGTAAACCCCGGCTCGTCCGGGGCGACTCGCAGAGGTTTGACCGAGAGCGGCGGTAAATAAGAAAGTCCTCCTTGGAAGCAGCAACTTCCGAACAGGGAGGACTTAATGAAAGACTACCAAAGCCTATCGCACACGAAACGGGACTGAAGGTATCACGTGGTGTTCATCCCGAGGTACCGACGGAAGAGGATATTCGGGACGTTACGGCAACAGTAAAATGTCTAGTCCCGGACGAAACTGATCCTTGAAGCAGTTGCCGTCTATTCCCGAACGCGCTCGATGTACTTGCCTTCGGAAGTGTCGACGCGTATCTTCTCGCCTTCAGTAATGAAGTGCGGGACGCCCACGACGAGTCCGGTTTCGGTCGTTGCGGGCTTGACGACGTTCGTAGCCGTCGCCGAAGGCATCCCAGGTGCGGTTTCGACGACCCTGAGGTCGACTGTCATGGGTAGTTCGATGCCGACGGGCCTTTCCTCGTAGAACTCCACGGCTATCTTCGCGTTGGCGATCAGGTACTGCATCGCGTCTCCGAGGACGTCGGAAGTGAAGTGGATCTGCTCGTATGATTCCGTGTCCATGAAATAGTGGTTGTCGCCCTCACTGTAGAGGTACTCCATCTCCCGCTTGTCGAGGACCGCTTTGTCGATCGCGTCGTCGGATCGAAACCGTTCATCGCTGATCGCACCCGATCGCAGGTTCTTCAGCTTCGTCTGGACCATCCCGCGTCCCTTTCCAGGCGTGAGATGCGTGAAACTCACGACGCGAAACAATTCTCCCTTGTGGTTGATGATGTTGCCGCGCCGCAGTTGTGTTGCTTGAATCATGAATTCGTTCCTTATGTACCGTTATGTAACTCTTTCTGTTCAGATCGGTTCAGACCTGGGCCTGCGGCCCCCCGCGCTGACGGCCCGTCTCGATTCAGCGCCGCGCGACGGCCTGCGGCCGAGCGCGGGTATACATATACATTACACCCGTACAACGACAATGCCAGCGATACCATAGACGTCGGCCCCTGCTTATACCGTTTATCCGCTGATGACCGGGCGATCTAGTTTTGAATAGGTGCCCATGTCTTCAGTGCAATGCTACTTCGTCCGCCAGTGTTTCCGTTCACGGTGTACTTGAAGAAGGACGCTCGACATCTATACGAACCGCATCGTAGTGCTGCTTGCGTTCTTGGTGATAGTCGGCGGCTTAGGAGTTCGGCAGATCTTGAAGTCCAGTGACCGTCTCGTAAACATGGAGGAACAATTCCAGCAGGCCCAACGAATGGAAGTGGTGGGTCGATTGGCAGGTGGAGTAGCACACGATTTCAACAACATCATGACGGTGATCGCTGGATATTCGGCGCTCATTGGGGAATGAACGAAAGTCCTAATCTCGTCGAATCAAGAACCTTCCTGACTTATGATCGATCCAGACTGCTCGTCTCCAAGGTAAGGAAAACTTCGCCTTCGGCTTTCGTCGTCCAGTGGGAGGTGTCCCACGGGACGAATCCGAGGCTGTGGAACAGATGCGATGCCACGTCGTTCTGTGGCCTGCGGCTCGTCGCAATCTGTTGCACTTTCGGGCAAAGCTTCAAGCGGCGGATGACTTCGATAACGGCAGCACGTCCAAAGCCCCGACCTTGGTACTCGCGGCCGATCATGACTCGCAACAGGAATCCGATCCCGCAGTCAGCGATTTCGTAGACGACGAAGCCGACCGGATCGGACTTCGGCACGGGATCGCAGCAGCCTGCCGGATAGATCAGGAAAGGATTAAGCGTCGGGTCAACATAGGCTTCGGCGATGGATTGAACGTTGGGAGCAATCATCGCTTGTTGTGCCGGCTCGATTTCAAGGTTCAGCGCGTGTTGCCAGTTGTCGCGATTGATGCTGTGTAAGGAGATATTCATCAGGGGTACCCCGCTGGATAAGGTTGACAATCATGGGTTCTGGACAAGTTGTCATGAGGTACCTCCTTTGCTGCTGATGAGCGCAAGACTGTAATCGAACAGTCTTAGTTTGAGATTCTCGGATGGCTACGGCTTTCTCTCTTTTCGCGTTACGATTTCCAAGTATAGATAAGTGACGCTGCAGGCACAATCACGGCAAACTCTGATGTCACACCGAAGGATCTGGCGCCAAGGCAGCATGCGTACTAGAACGGGTTTCTGGGGAGCGTCGCCAGAGCCTTATTGTCTTCTTTGGCGAATAGTCCGGGTCGGCTGGGGTACTCCGAGCCGAGCAAGATCCTGCAGCTTTCCTGCTCCTTTCGGTGTGTCGCCTGTGACTTGTCGATATCACGTCCACCGGTCAAACTTTGCCTAACACTGCCCCCCAGTTAGTAAGTTCTGATACAAGACTCGGGCTTATCACACGTCGTTCATCAAGTGTTCGCATGTCGTGGGCTGCGTTCTCGAGCTTATACGGGGATGAAGGCTGTTCCTGACAGCTGGCGCAATAAGGTCGTTGGCTTGGATCAAAGTCTCTCCGAGCTGCCTCATACAATGCCGGACTCACAAGAGCGGTACGTGCAAGCGTGGCCATGGGTGAGTTGACTGTGTTCTCCAGATTCTCAGTTGAACCATCAAAATGGTGAAACACTAAGTGTTTTTCGTTCTTGTCCGGCGCCATACAGCAGGGCATAATCCGTGCGGCCCCGTCCATGGTGATGTTGTTGTATAGCCACTCGCATGTTCTGCGAGTCGGGATCTCATTCTCTGCCTCAGAGACGGCATTCAGCAATCGTTCCTGCCACGAGTATTTGAAGGCTGCGTCGATCTCCGCGGCTCGTGTTTCTACGGCCTTTCTCTTTGCGGTCGAACACCATCGCCCATTCCACCGTGACAGCCGATATATTCCCTGATGAGGAGAGGTTACTGATCGAATCTCGGGGTCATCGCCATGAGGACTGAGCGGCGTCTGGATCATAACTTCATCGATACCCAATTCTCGTGCCATGCAAATGGCATCTTCGACTTGATGTTCATTGTGTTCGAAAGTCAAGAACTGCCAGACCAAGTACGGCGTCGATGACCGAGTGTCCTGCTTCTCCTTCACCAAGCGCCGCACATTATCGAGGACAAGCCCCAGATCACCCCGCCGACGATAACACTCGTATGTGTTCTGCGTCGTTCCGTCGATAGACAAAACCATCCGGTCCAAGCCAGAAGCAACAATTCCTTCGGCATTGAGATTCGGTATCGAGAGATTTGTCGATGCGAGTGTGAAGAGGAGGTATTTCTTTGACTCACAAACAAAGTCCGCAAACTGTCGGTTGAGCAGAGGCTCCCCATAGCTATAAAGCGTTGCACAAAACCCGAATATTCCAAATTGCGACAGAAAGTCTTGATACGTGGAAAGAGGCAAGGTTGACTTGGGCCAGTCGAACAGTGCCGCATACGCTTTGTTGGA
>CAZOZZ010000150.1:0-9853 GCA_964584435.1 uncultured Solibacteraceae bacterium
CTCCCGAATCCCTATAAATCCGAGTTCTTATCGTTCTGCCGCGCAGGCTCCTAGGCAAGAAAACCACAAACACCCCGAGTCCGCAGGCTTTTGCCAGTCCAGGAGCCAGTGCCGGCAGAGGCGCTGTTGAAAAACAAAACGAGTTGTGGGACATTAAGAGGTTGGACAAGGGACTCGATCCCTACCGACCGACGCCAGTTAACTTATGGCACTTCGCAAAGAATTCGTCACGATCCTTGCAGACAAAGTTTCCGAAGAGCTCGTCGAACGCGAACTCATCGAACTTCCTCGTGATTTCTCCATCAGGGAACAGGTCTTTGAGGCGATTCAGGAAGAAGTTACGGTCGAAGACCGCCTGAACGACGAAGTTCGCACGATGCTGAACGAGTATTCCAACCAGATGCGCGACAGCGGCGCTTCGTATCAGGAAATGTTCAAGCTGGTGAAGAAGAAGCTCGTTCGGGAACGGAAGCTGGTGTTATAGATGCGTTTATCACGAGACAAGATCAACCTCCTGTCACACCGTGTTGCCGACACGGTTGCCGAAATCGACGAGGTAGTGTTCAAGGAAGACCGCAATACCGTGCGGCTTGCGGCTCTGGACATTCTCAACAAGTGGCTTCGGAAGGAAGCTGAAATCGATGAGGCGGCCCGGCTCAAGATCTCGTCTCAGGTCCGGCAGATTCCAGAAGGCGGCGAGGAGTGGGATATCCTCTACCGCAAGTACTACGAAGAAGAGATCCAGGCGCTTTCGGGCGGCGAGACCTAGCTGCCAGCCTCGGCGGCAGTCCTTCCATCGCTCTCACGGTAGTCCGGCACTCGCCGGTTCACGACTGCATTTCACTCGCCAGAATAACGGCCTCGGCGATCTCCCTCATCGTTCGGCGCGTCTTCATGCTCTGCTGACGCAGCCGCCGATAGGCTTCGTCTTCAGAAATGCCGGATTGTTCCTGGAGAATGCTCTTGGCACGGTCCACTTTCTTCCGAGACTCGAGCGCTTCCTCCCGTTCCTGGACAGCGACCGCCAACTGCGTGTTCTCGATGGCAAGTGCCGCCTGATCACAGACCGTGGACAGCACTCCGAGATCGTCTTTCGAAAACACCTTTTCTTCGTCCGAGTAGACGTTGACGACGCCGATGACCCGTTCCTTGGTGATCATCGGCACGGACAGGAGCGAACGGACACCTTCCTTCTTCGCCAACTCCGTATATCTGTAGCCCTCTTCTTTGGTGACATCCTTGACCATCATGGGTTTTCCCTGCTTGACGACCCGGCTCACGAGGCTCTTGCCGATCTTCAGGTTCGGGCGCTGCCAGTACTCCTCGCTGGAGCATTTTGCGGCCTTGAGAACGAGCTCGTTCTTCTTCTTGTCCACGAGCATGATCGAGCAAAGGCGCGCCTGCATGGTTTCTGCGATCATGTTGACGATCAGCTGAAGCATTTCGTCCAGGTACCGGCCGGACGCGGCAATCTGGCTGACCTGGGACAGGGTGGAAAGCTGCTGCTCCCGCCGCCGGGCCTCCTCGTAGAGCCGTGCGTTCTCGATCGCGCCACCGACCTGATGACCGATGATCGAAAGCAATGTCTGTTCCCGTTCGCTGTGCCGATGGGTCTTCCGGTGCTGGACATTGATCACACCGATGACCCTGTCGGGATTTGCCACGATCGGGGCCGACAGGAAGGCTTCGTAACGATCTTCAGGGAGGTTGTTGAAGACCTTGAAACGGGGGTCCTTATTGGCGTTTCGTGATATCGCCACAGGCTCGGCGTTCTCGGCCACCCAGCCAGTAATCCCCTCTCCCACCTTGACCGTGATCCGCCCGATCAGCCTCGGATGCGGGTTCTTCGACGCCCTCAGGAACAGATACGGTTCCTCTTCGTCCAACAGGTAGAGCAAACACGAATCGCACCGCGTCACCTCCACGACGAGGTCGATGATTTCCTTCAAGACCTGGTCCAGGTCGAGGCTGCAAATGATCGACTGGCTGATCTGGTGCAGGATCTTCAGTTCCTGGCCCGCCAGGTCCAGAGTCTCGCGAATGCTGTCGATGGAGTTCTTACGCGGCATGGTTCACTCTCGGAAACTCGTTAGAATCGCATGTTAGCCCACGGCATGCAATGAGGTTCTCAGCCGGATTCCATATAATACAGAGGATGCCTGAAACTCGACCCAAAACTCGCCTCGTCCTCTTCGATCTTGATGAAACTCTCTTCGACCACAGTCATGCGAGTCGCTGCGGGCTCAAGACACTTCAGGACGAGTACGACGGATTCGGGGCTCCCTCTCTCGACGAGCTGGAAAGCACGGCCTTCGAGATTCTGAACCGCACCCACCGGAAAATTCTCTCCGGAGTCTTGACCCAGGAGGAGGGCTGCATCGAACGCTTCCGCCTGCTGGCCGAATGGTGTGGTTCGTCACTGGGCGAAGACGAGATACAGGCAGCGTCACGAAGATACCGCCAGGTCTATCGATCCTCCAGACGCGCGATGTCGGGAGCAATCGAACTCCTCAAGTGTCTGCGCGAACGGGTCACCGTAGGCATCGTCACCAACAACTTCGTCCGCGAACAGAAGTCGAAGCTCGCCGACTGCGAACTCGACCCGTGGATCGATTTCATGGTGACTTCCGAAGAAACGGGACAGGCGAAGCCGGCGGCGGAAATATTCCACAAAGCCCTCGAAACGACCGGAGCCTCACCGGACGAGGCAGTAATGATCGGGGATTCCTGGGAAGTGGACATCATCGGTGCGAAAGCCGTTGGAATCCGCCCGGTCTGGTACAACCCGGCAGCGACCGAACCACCGGCCGGAGAGGCAGTTTCCGAGCTCAGATCCTTCCTGCCGACCAGCGAAGCGCTCGAGATCGTTCTCCCGACAGCTTGATCGCCTGTCAGTCACCTGCTTCCTCGAAGACCCGTCGGATACGCTCCGGCATCGGAATGCCCTTGAAAGTGGAGCGACTGACACACACCACCGTCACATAGCCTTCGGCCAGCAATTCCAGGGACTCTCGGTTCAGGGTCTCGAAATTGAGCTTCACAGTCTTCAGCCCCTTGAGTTCGGGATGCAGGCGCACGAGGATCGCATCCCCCACCTTGATCGGCTTCGAGAACTTTGCAAACGACTCCACGCGTGGCAACCAGACCTGCTCGGCGTCGATGACGGTTTGCCGGTCCGGTCCGGCCACCCTGAAGAGATCTTCTTCCGCGTACTCGACGAAACGAAAAAAGTGAGAGTGATACGCAATGCCCGCGGCATCGGAGTCCGCCCAATACGTCTGGATTGTCGTTTCAAACATGTCGCCTGTTTCGGTCCCGACCGGAAGTTGATCTACCGCCAGTGTCTCCCGGCGACGACGATGATAAACCGAAAAATATGTCGCGTGCCGTAAAACTCCAGGTATCTCGACATATCCGGCCCTGTTTCGAACTTGAGCCACCGACGACGACAAGACCGAGTTCAACGGGATGTAGTTCTGGAGGCACCGCAACAGCAATGGCAGGTCAATGGGTCCGTGGCTCCCACGCCGACCAGCAACGTCCGAAGCGATCGGGCCAGAACCAGGGCACCGAGCACCCCAGCGCCATTCGCGTTCCGATTTCCCGCTTCCTCTGGTACTGACCACTGCCCCAACCACTTCCCCATTTACTCGATTCTCAGCGCCTCCAGAGGATCCACGCGAGTCGCCCTGCGAGCCGGGAGGTAGCAGGCCAGCGATCCGATTACGCCAAGGATCAAAGCAACTCCGCCGAAAGTGACGGGGTCGGTAGCGCTGACTCCAAACAGCAAACTGGCAACCAGGCGGGTGATAAGAAACGCCGCCACAAGGCCGACTCCCAGACCGACGACAGTCAACTTCATACCCTGACGAACCACGAGGTTCAGGACGTCGCTCTGGGCCGCTCCCAGAGCCATCCGGATTCCGATTTCATGAGTCCGCTGGCTGACAGAGTAGGCCATGACGCCGTAGATGCCGATAGCAGCCAGAATCAGCGCCAGGAATCCGAAGAGGCTCAACAGGCCCGCACCCATCCGCGCGGCAAACAGGCCGTTGTCCAGGATCTGGCCGATCGTCGTGATACCGGTGATCGGAAGGTTCTGATTCAGTGCCTGAACCTCTTCACGAACAGTCCCGAGTATCGCGTCCGGATCGGTCTCGGTTCGAACCTGCAGGCTGGCGGCCGGCGTGTAGTGCTGTGCGAGGGGAAGGTAGATCACCGGGGTCGGATCTTCGCCGACCTGGAATATCGTCGTGTCGGCGACTACTCCGACGATCTCGCAAGGCTCCTCAAAGCCGAAGAAGGTGAACCGTTCGCCAATGGGCTCCTTGTCGGGCCAGAACTTCTTCGCGGTTGCCTCGTTGACGACCGCTGCCAGGACAACTCCTTCCCGGTCGAACTCGCTGAGATCCCGGCCTCGGAGCAAGGAAATACCCAGCGTATCGAAGTATCCCGGCGTGACGATGTTGGTCAGGGTCAGTATGTCCCGCTGACCGGCCTTCTGCTCCTGCCCCTCCAGAAAGACACTTCGCATGAAGCCGCCACTGAACGGGAAATTCGACGCGATCGTCGCATTGGTAACTCCGGGAACCGACCGGGCGGTTTCGAGTACCTCCTGATAGAACGGCAGGCCTCGCTCGGGCCCCATCTGATCGGAGCCGGGGTTCATGCCCATAACGATCAGGTTAGTGGATTCAAAACCGGGATCGATCGCCTGCGCTTCCTGCATGCTCCGGACGAACAGGCCGGCGCCAATGAGCGCAACCAGGGCCAGAGCAACCTGGGAGACGACCAGGACGCCACGGATTCGTCCGCCGCCAATGCCGCCGCTGCCCTGTCTACCGCCCTGCTTGAGAACTTCATTCAGGTCGGGATCGGACAACTTCCAGGCGGGAATCACGCCGAAGAGTATCCCGGTCAGAACGGTCACACCGAAGGTGAACATCAAGACGGTACCGTCCAATGACAGGTTCACAGCATCCTGGTTCAAGAATGGAGGCCGGAAGGACCACAACAAGTCCCGCGCCCAGAACGCCACCAAGAGCCCGGCCACGCCGCCCACTGCAGACAGGACAATGCTCTCGGTCAGGAGTTGCCGGATCAGCCGCTTGCGGCCGGCACCCAACGCCGTGCGAATTCCCACTTCGCGACCGCGTATCGAGGCCCGGGCCAGAAGCAGGTTGGCCAGGTTCACGCAAGCGATCAGCAATACCAAACCGACGGCTCCCATCAGCAGGCCGCCGGCCATGGTAAATCCGTCTCGCTGGTTGATTCCGATTGCAGAGTCCGTCAGTGGTACGAGCGAGATCGTCCGGTTTTCGTTGTCTTTCGGAAACTGTTCTTCCAACCGGCTGGCTATGGTCTTAAGGGCCGCCTCGGCTTCGCCGATCTCCAGGCCCGGCTTGATCCGGCCGAACACCCTCACCATAAGCGCGCGGCGTTCGTCGATCCAGTCGGCGATCGTGCCTGTCAGAACCTGCTCGTGCATACTCGTCGGAATCCAGATCCTGTCCGGATTGCTGAGCGTGTTGATCCCTTTGAATCCAGGTGTCGTCACGCCAATCACGGTGTATCCGGTGCCGTTGAGCGTCAAGACCTGTCCGATCAGCGAAAGATCTGAGCCAAACTGCCGGGCCCACAGGCTGTGGCTCATAACGGCAACAGGATGGCTTCCCAGAGTCTCGTCCTCGTCGGCAAGGAAAGTTCGGCCAAGCTCGGCCTTCACACCCAGAACTTCGAAGTAATCACCCGACACCAACTGAACCGGCAGGTTCACCGGATCGCCACGGCCCGTCATCGTCAGACCGGCGCCGATGATCGACACGAGTCCCGACATCACATCGTTCTGATCCCGATGGTCTTCGTAGTTCGGGTACGACGACGGCGAGAAATTAAAGTTCGCAATGTCGTTCGACTGGTCGATCGTGTACATCTCCACCAGAGAGGAGATGTCCTCAACCGGCAAGGGCTTCAGGAAGATTGAATTAACGATCGTGAAGATCGTCGTGTTCGCCCCGATGGCCAGGGCCAGCGACAAGACCGCCACGACCGTGAAGCCCGGGCTCTTGAACAACATCCGGACGCTATAGCGCAAATCTCTGGTAAGGCTTTCCATCAATGAACTCCTAAACTATGTCCATGCTCCGTAAGAACTCTGTTATTCCACAGAAGGCAAGCTGACGACCAACCCATCACCAGCGTTAGCATTGTGTTATCAGTTATTTAGAAAGATGATGACGGAAGCCGGCTTGCACCGTTTGTCCGGTTCTGGGATTGAGGTGGCGTTTCCGGTCACAAGATTCGGACGGACTGACCTGGAAAGGACGGGGAAATGTCACATTATTTTCAACGCAAAGGCGCAAAGACGCTAGAGATCGCAGAGGGTTTTGTTTTCGGAAGGCTCCGGGCAGTAGTTCTCGTTTCCTGGTAGGTCACCGTTTCAACGCGACGAGGACGGAGGTTACGGGGAACTGTATGAGAATCAAAGCTTCGCGCCCTTTGCGTCTTCGCGTTTTTGCGTTGAACACCTACCTTCTGGCTTCTATTCGTTTCTGAGCGAAACCATCGGTTCGACGCCAACGGCGCGGATCGCCGGAATCAGACATGCGATCAGAGCCACGATCGAGAGGACGACCGGAACGCTGGTGAACGCCACGGGATCGGTCGCACCGACCCCGAAGAGTAGACTCGACAGGAACTGCGTCAGTCCAAGCGAGACAACGACGCCGAGCCCCACACCGAGAAGGGTCAGGCGCAGCCCCTGACCGAGAACCAGGGCCAGAATGTCCCGACGGCCTGCTCCCAACGCCATGCGAATGCCGATCTCATGTGTCCTCTGTCCCACCGAGTATGAGATCACGCCGTAAATCCCGACCAGGGCCAGCACCAGCGCGAGGCCCGCGAACAGGCCCAGCAAGATCATCGGGTAGCGTCTGGAGGTCATCGTCTTCGCGACGAATTCTTCCATTGTGCTGACTTCAAAGATCGGCTGGTCCATGTCCACCGTTCCCGCGGCGCCTCGAATCGGACCGATCAGCGACGCCGGGTCTGTCTGGGTACGAACAATGAAGCTCATGAACGGAAACGTGTGTTGCCGGTAGGAAAAATACATCTGAGGGCGGGCTTCCGAGGCCAGGTCCCTTTCGTGGACGTTGTCGACGATACCGACCACTTCGAATATTTCGGGTTCGCCTTCAATGTCGAATGAAATAGCGGGGTCCACCGATTCCCCAATCGGGTCACCACCGGGCCAGAAGCGCTCGGCCAGTGCGCGGTTTATGATGGCGACTCCAGGTCGGCCGCGGGAATCGGTTTCTTCAAAGTCACGACCGCGAATCATGGAGATGCGCATCGATCGAAAGTATCCCGCCGTGACCGAATTGTAGCGGATAGTCGGGCGCTCGCCCTCAGGCACCGGCCGACCGACGATTTCCAGACCCGCACCGATTTCGCCACCTTCCATCGGAAGCATGGTGATGGCAGCGGCCGACTCGACACCGGAAATCTCTCCGACTCTTGCCAGAACATCATCGTAAAAATCCACTCGCTGATCGGTGATGGTGTCCAACGCGAAAGGCAGGGACATCTGGAATGTCAGCGCGTTCTTCGGATCAAAGCCCGGCTCAACCGATGTCAGAGACCAGAAGCTGCGAAGGAGCAAGCCAGCGCCAACCAGGAGTACCGCGGCCATGCCGACTTCGGCGACTACGAGGGCACTGCGCAAACGCGTACGAGAACGTCCATCGGTTCCCCGGATCCCTTCCTTCAAGCCTTGAATCAGATCGGGATTCGCCGCCGCCAGAGCAGGCAGCAGACCAAAGACGAGGCCCGTCACGATGGACAGGCTGAACGAAAAGGCCAATACCGTCCGGTCCAGTCGGATGTCCCCGACCGCTACGAGTTCCTCAGGAATCATGGCCTGGAGCCCGTCCAGGCCCCAGAGAGCAAACAGGAGAGCCAGCCCGCCGCCCATCAGACCGATTGCCGTGCTTTCGGTGAGTAGCTGACGTGCGATCCGCCAGCGACCGGCGCCCAGAGCAGCCCGAACCGAGAACTCGCGTTGCCGGTCCGTACCCCTTGCCAGAAGCAAACTGGCCAGGTTCGCACACGCGATCAGAAGGACGGCACCCACGGCGGCAAACAGGATCAACAGTGCGGGCCGGGAGTCGCCTACGAGTTGCTCATGCAAACCCACAACGAAAATGCCCCGTCCGGCATTTCCTTCGTAAACTTCCTCCAGTCGCCCGGCGATCTCGTCCATCTCGGCCTGGGCTTCGTCGATGGCGGCCTCGGCCCTCAGCCTGCCTACAACGCGAAGGGAGCGAGTACCACGCTCCTCTTTGAACGGATCTCCGGCCATCGTCGTCCAGATTTCCGTATCGCCCAGGTCAGAGGGAAAGCGAAACCCCGCAGGCAACACGCCAACGACAGTCGTCGCCTGGCCGTCCAGGCCGATAGAACGGCCGATGACATCGGTGGCCCCGCCGAACTGACTCTGCCACACGCCATGACCGATCAACGCGACCTTTTCCGAACTGTCCTCGTCCTCTCCGGCAGCGAATGTACGTCCAAGTTGGGCAGAAGTGCCCAGGATGTCGAAGAAGCTCGCTGAAACCCTCGCTCCGAGCAACCGCTGGGCAACTCCGAGGCCCGTCAGCGTGTGATTCTCCCGACGAAACACGGCCATGTCTTCATACGCTTCGCTCTGCTCCTTCCAATCGAGGAAGTCCAGCCAGGACACCGACGCCTCCGGGTCTTCTTCGGTTGTCGCCCACATGAGCGTCAGTCGATCGGGCTCTTCGAACGGGAGTGGCCGCAGAAGGACGGAATTGATTACGCTGAAGATCGCGGCATTCGCACCAATCCCCAGCGCTAATGTCAGGACCGCAACGAGGGTAAATCCGGGCTTGGCGGCCAGCACTCGTATGCTGTATCGAATGTCCTGGAGCAGATCGATCATGTCTTCAATACCCCTTTAAGTGGTTGGGCGGATGTCCCTCCGGTCCCCGTCTCACTCGCGCAAATCGTGGACCAATCGCACCAGAGACATATCTTGTTGATTTTTAGGGGGTTATTGCCTGAAGTCTGGCAATGCAAACAAAGAAGTCTGTTCGCTTGTGGGATTGGCAGGGCGAAATTGGGCAGGGCCAGAAGTGGTCAGCTCTTTTCGAAGAGAAACAGAACGACTCGTTGCGCCGGACGGGGAGCAAGGCGAACCGACTCCGGAAAACCCGGGGCGGTTCAGATAAGTGTCGGCAACCACGCGACAATCGCGACCATGGAGTCGCCCTCGACGCGGATTTATCCAATCGCGGACTTCCTATGTTGCTGAGGATGTTGCGTCGTGCATTGCGTGCGTGCTTGCTTGCTTGCTTGATGCGATGTCTTCGTGGCTATCGGCGTCGCATATCGGCCGCGCAATCCGGAAACGACAGTGCTCTATCAGGTCGTTGCGGATGAACTGGAAACGTTTCTCGCCAGACAACGAAATTGCGACCGTCCGGTCCCCCGATTTGTTGAAGAAAAATTCCGCGCCTTCCTGGATTACGGCGTTCTCGCGCGGGGCTTTCTGCGGCTTCACTGCCAAGGTTGTGGCAGGGATCGGTTACTGGCGTTCTCCTGTAAAGCCCGTGTCTGGTGTCCGTCGTGTGGTGGACGACGCATGGCAGATACGGCGGCGCATCTGGTCGATCGTGTCTTTCCAATCGTGCCGGTACGGCAGTGGTCTTATCGCTGCCTTTCGCGCTGCGTTACCGCATGGCCTACGATCGGCGCCTCACCAGCGATGTCCTGAACGTTTGTCTCGGTTGAGGCTCGCGACCGGTTGCGGCTGGAAAGGCTCATGCGCTATGCG
>CAZOZZ010000151.1:0-4008 GCA_964584435.1 uncultured Solibacteraceae bacterium
TCCTCGATTCTCCACTTTCTCGCTACGATCCCTTCTGCCGCGCAGGCTCCTAGGAGCCCGCGCTTTCCGACAGCAGGATTTCTCGCAGCAAAGGAATCGGAGGAGCACCGTGCCGCAGGAGGTCGTCATGGAAGCGCTTCATCGAGAAAGCGTCTCCCATTTGCTGTCGGTATTCCTCACGCAGGTCCAGGATCTGGAGTTTTCCAAGTGTATACGTAAAAGCTCGGACCGGATCCCGAATCCACCGGCGGACTTCGGTTTCCGCGTTTGCCCTCTCCTGATAGGCTTCGGTAACGAACAGATCCACGGCTTCTTCCTCGGTCATCTGGCCGGTATGCAATCCCAGGGCAACCAGCGGGCGTGTGGCACGGAGAATTGAGTTTGACAGTTGAGCCAGGCGCACCCTCGGTTCATCGGCTCGATATCCTTCGTCAAGGACCATCTGTTCGGAATAGTGAGCCCATCCTTCCTCGAAAAATCCCGACGGAATGAGTCGCCGCACTTTTGAAGCGGCCGTCTTCATCCACAAGTGCTGAATGTAGATGCCGGGGTAAGCCAGAAAAGCGTTGATCGTCGGTAGCGCCGCGCGGTTGAAGAAACGCAGGTGCTGTTCCTCACGGTCCCTATCCCAGGTCGGGTCGGGAAGGGTCACCATGAGGTAGGCTTCCTGAGGCGTGGATTCATACAGGCCGGGTGCGTCCAGCGAGGCATAGCCTGTAGTCCGCGCGAACGCCGGTGATTCGACGACTTCACAACGAACTTGTGAGGGGATGGTGATGACGTCTTCCACGATGCAGAAAGTTCGAAGGTTTTCAAGCAGGCCCCGCACTTCGGAAAGCAGTTCCTCGGCTGACGGATGGTCTGCGGTCACCACAGCCATCACCTCTCGTGGGGATGCGGACGGGATGACCTGACCTGCTGTCCGGACGAACTCTTCCTGCATCTGCACGATATAGGCCCGGATTCTTTGTTCCACCTCCGCTATCGGTTCCGTAACCATTCCGCGGTATCGGAGCTTTCTTTCCAGGAACTCGTAACCTACTGCGAAATCTTCCACCGAGGCCGCCAGGGCGTCGGTTTGGAGGAACCGGATGAAGTCTTCCAAAGCTCGGATAACAGCATCGTTGGCTTCGACGAATTCGGCCAACAGGTCCGTTGCGGTCGTTTCCTCGAAGGCCTGGGGCACCGTGTCCCTGAAGAAAGCGACAGTTCCTTGAAACTCCCCGATTGCGCTTTCGACCAGAACACGCGTCGGCTGGTTCAGGTTCTCTCTGGCGGCTTCCAACATCGCGGGTATCCTGCGCTCCCTTTCGATGACCAGTTGGAGTCGTTCGCTCAAGGGGGCAAATGGCCTTTCGATCAGAGCCAGGATTGCGTTGTCGATGATGCTGTTGTAGAAGCCGGGGTTCAGGCGCCACACGGGCCGTTCGTCCAGGTCCAGAAGCTGATCTTCTATGGAGTTGATCAGAATGATGCGGTCCAGTTGATTGGATGCATCCAGCGTGTCTTCGTCCAACCCTTCAAGTGCGGTGAGGGAATTACGCAATCGCGTGATTTCGGCCGCGACGGTCGTTTCGAGGTATCGATCCAGCAGCCCGTCGCGATCGTGGAAACCTCGGAGCGTCGCCTCGACCGGACGCATAGCGAAATCTCCCTCGAAGTGCTGGTCCACGAGGCGATTGAACTCCCGGTTGCGGTCGACTACCGGTTCGGGTTGGCAACCGCTGACTACGAACGCGCATAGTACGGTGACCACAGACAAGATTAAGGACCGCGAACCGCGCACTGACCACACCTCGTTCTCACCGGGCTGATACCGGGAAATTCCGTAGGGAACTCCGATCCATGGTCTCCCACTGCTGTGATCCCGGGAGAGCCTGAAATCGGCATGCTCAGTATACACCGACTGGAGATCAGACAGGGCAGCCTGTAGACTGTCTTCAGGCGGTACGTGATAGAAGGCGGCCTGGTCCTGATGCCAACGAGACTTCATTGAGGTTGATCCATGCTACGAACGGTTGTTTTGCTTGTGACATTCCTTTTTGCATCCACCGCACGGGCGCAAGATATCGTCCTGGTCGGAGGCACTCTCATCGATGGAACCGGGACCGACCGGGTTCGCGCAAACCTGCGCATCCGTGGCGAACGGATCGTTGAGATCGGGGATTTTGTCCCTGGTGTCCGAGACACGGTTGTTGATGTCACCGGCCTGATCGTTGCGCCGGGGTTTGTCGATATTCACAACCATTCCGCAGGCGGAATCCAGGAAGAACCGGCAGCGACCTCGCAGATTGCGCAGGGGATTACGACTCTCGCCCTTGGTCCCGATGGTGGCGGGCCGTTCGAGGTCAAGGAAATGCTGGACGCGATCGAGGCGAACCCTCCCGCCCCGAATGTTCTGACCTTCGTTGGTCACGGGACCGTTCGGCGTCACGTCCTGGCGGAAGACTTCAAGCGGCAGGCTTCGGATCAAGAGATCAATCTGATGGAAGACCTCGTCGAGCAGGCGATGCGTGAGGGAGCGTATGGGCTGTCGTCGGGACTGGAGTACGATCCGGGATTCTACAGCTCCGCTACTGAGGTCATCCGCCTGGCAAGTATTGCGTCGAGGCACGATGGCATCTACATGAGTCACATCCGTGACGAATCCTATGAAGTCCTGGATGCCATCGGTGAAGCAATCGAGGTTGGGCGCCGGGCGAATCTGCCGGTTCAAATCTCGCACATCAAGCTCGGGACCGTGGAAGTCTGGGGGAGGACCGACGAGGTGTTCCGGATGATCGAGGAGGCACGAGCCGAAGGCATCGATGTCGCCGCAGACGCTTATCCCTATAATGCCTGGTCCTCGGGAATCACCGTTCTGGTGCCAAGTCGGGAATTCGATGACCCGGCCGCGGTGCGTAAGGGCATTGACGACGTCGGGGGGCCGGGGACCATCCTGATCACTCGTTCCCGGGAACATCCGGAGTACAGCTTCAAGACGCTCGAGGAGATCGCCGAAGAGCGCGAGATGACCGATGTTGAACTCTACATGGAAATAGTCGCCGAGGGCGGGGCCAGCGTGGTTTGCTCATCGATGACCGCCGATGACGTTCAGGCGTTTCTCACTCATCCGAACGTCATGGTTTCCAGCGACGGGGGAATCAACGCCCGTCATCCGCGAGGGGCCGGTACCTTCCCGAGAGTCCTGGCCAAGTTCGTCAGGGAAGAGGAAGTACTTACGCTCGAGCAGGCGATCCACAAGATGGCCGCCATGCCGGCGGAACGGCTCGGTCTCGAAGATCGGGGTGTCTTGACCGAAGGCGCCTGGGCCGACGTCATTGCCTTTAACCCCGAGACCGTCATAGATCGATCCACTTTCCAGGATCCCTTCGTTATGGCCGAAGGCATCGAGTACGTCTTCGTCAACGGAACGCTCGTCTGGGAAGAAGGCGAGATCACCGAAGCACGCCCCGGCCTGGTTCTGCGTAGAGGTAATTAGTCGCAAGAACTGGGGGAGTTTTTAACGCAAAGACGCCCAGGCCGCAAAGGGCGCAAAGGTTTTTAGCCGTAGAGGGGCAGAAAAAGGCCAACCATTCAGAGCCTGCGCACCTCCCTGAACTCCCATCCGCGCAATCTGCGTAAAGACTTCCTCTCCTCTCCCTTCCCCCTCATCTCCTCAATATCCCTTCCAAAACCTCCAGCCGACCGTCAATCCCCTCCGGAATTTCCAGGCCCAGAATCTCCATGATCAATGGGTAAACGTGGATGTTGTCGAAACTCGGTATGACGGTGGATTCAGCCAGATTCGGCCCCCGTGCATAAAAGATGGCATGCATCTCTTCGTTGAGGTACGGGTCGTAACCGTGGGCGCCGCCATCGAACCGGGCGTCTGTGAACCGGAAGCTCACCGACCAGGGGGGGACGGCGTCGATCACCAGGTCGCCAAGTCGCTCGTGGTTCTTCGTGCCGGGGTGGATTGCCGAGCGCAACGAGGACACGGTTCGTCGGATGGTCAGTGACGGCCAC
>CAZOZZ010000151.1:4018-9830 GCA_964584435.1 uncultured Solibacteraceae bacterium
GTACAGGGTGTCGATGAGTTCCGGGTTGTCGTCCAAATAGAGAAACGTGTGTGGGCCCAGACCGACAGTTTCGATCCCCTTGAGGTCGATGTAATCGTCGTCGATGTAATCGTCCAGGTAGATCACCTTCTCAGGGTCCCGATCAACCATTCCATGGTCGGACAAGATAAAGACGTTCACTTCGAAAGGGAGTTCTTCGATGGCGTCGAGGAGAAATCCGATCTCTCTATCCAGGGCAGCGATAGCGGCTCCCAGTTCCTCCGAATTCGTCCCCGATTGATGGGCTACCGAGTCTATGGCCGAGAAATACAGGGTGATCAGGTGAGGACGGCTTTCCTCGGGAAGAGACATCCACTCCAGAACGCCTTCGACACGCTCCTGGTCCGAAAGCGGTGGCGGTTCATAGTGAATGTAATAAGCTGGGCGCACCCCCGCGATAGCGGCTTCCGAGCCCATCCAGTAATAGCTGCCCGACAGCATTCCCTCTTTTTCCGCGGCGACCCACAGCGGTGTGCCGCCATACCAGGAGCCGTCGCGTACGGCGCCTGGATCGCGCCGATCATAGGACGCACGGCGATTCCGATCGAAGAACTCATTGCCGACGATGCCGTGGTTACCCGGATACATTCCGGTTACGAGCGTGTACATGTTTGGGAACGTCTCGGACGGATAGCTGGGGATCATGCTTTCGGCTCTCACTCCCGCCGTGGCGAAGCGCTCCAGGTTCGGAGCCCCATGGAGATCCAGGTAGTCGGGACGAAAACCGTCGATCGAGATGAGCAGAACGTAGGGTTTGTCTGTTTGTATGGGGGCGTTCGTTCTTCGTCCGTCCTGCGCAATCAGGGACGCGGCAATGAGCGCTGCCACCACTGGCAGGAGTGCGATTGTGACGAATTTTTTCAACTATTGCCTCTCAATCGACAGCTTATAGACGCTTGAATCGCAGGTCTAAGAATTTCTTGGCGTCGACCCATTTCATCGTGAAGACACCAAGTGTATGGGCGAAGAGATGTGGATCTGGGAAGTCTCTTCACTCGTGAAGCGTGCTGTAACAGTGAAAGTGTGGCTGACACTGAGATAATTGACCCCGAGAGGTTCATCGACTATCTTGTCATGATCTCGTCGATTGGAAGACACATATGACAAAGGCCGTTCGAGCCGCAACGTTCGTCTTCGCCCTTCTTCTGGTATTGCCGGAACTAGCCATCGGCCAGGCTCCGGGGAGCATCCGGCAGGGCCTGGCCCTTTATCGGGGCCGTTGCGCGAACTGCCACGGTGTCGATGCGAGAGGCTTCCGGGCCCCGGATCTGACCAATACTCGCTGGTCCGAGGATGCCGACAATCTGTTGCGGCTTATCCGACGGGGAGTACCGGGTACGGAAATGCCGGGAACCGGAATGCAGGACCTGGAGATCCGAGCGGTCATGGCCTATCTGGGGACGGTCGGCCGTCCCCCGTCCACGGCGCCGGAACGCGGCGACCGTGCTAATGGAGAGCGCATCTACTGGGAAACGGCGAACTGCGGCGCATGCCATCGGATTGGCGATCGAGGTGGATGGCTCGGACCGGATCTGACTCGGATTGGGGGTGCTCGATCGCGGGCAGCCCTCGTTCGAGAGGTCCGAACCGCGAGCGAATTCATCGTCCGAAACTACGAGGCGGTGACGCTTGTGACCGGCGACGGAAGTCGTGTTCGGGGGGCCGTAAAGAACGAGGACACGTTCTCGATCCAGATCATGGACAGCTCCCAGCGCCTGCGCGCGTTCTTGAAGAGTGACCTCCGTGAACTGACCCACGAAGACCGGTCGCTCATGCCGGACTATCCGCCGTCGAGGCTTTCCGATCGAGACCTGGACGATCTGCTTCGCTACCTCGGAGAATCGCGCTAAATGGAGGAGACCGATATGCGGCGGATTGCGACTGGGCTGCTGGTGGTGTTTCTCGTCTTCGGGTTCGGGACCGTCTCGGTGGCCCAGAACGTCGTTACAGAGGACCTGGTCGACGGTCTCAAGGATCCCACAAGTTGGTTGAGCTATTCCGGTGACTACAGTGGGAAGCGCCACAGTCCCCTGACCGGGATCACCCCGGCCAACGTCGATGGCCTGAAGGCCCAGTGGACATTTCAGACCGGTGTCCTCGGGAAATTCGAAGCGACACCCATCGTTCTTGACGGCATCATTTACATCAGCGGCCCGGACAACAATGCGTGGGCGATAGACGCACGGACTGGACGTACGATCTGGCGATACCGGCGAAACCTCCCCGGTGGGCTGAGCGTGTGCTGTGGCAGGGTCAATCGCGGCCTCGCTGTCTTCGGTGACAAGTTGTTCATGGTGACGCTCGACATTCACCTCCTGGCTCTGGACATGAAGACCGGCCGGGTCGTCTATGACGTCGCAATCGACGACCACGAACTCGGCTACACCGGTACGGTCGCGCCATTGGTGGTCAACGACAAGGTCATCGTGGGTGTCGCGGGAGCGGAATTCGGTGTTCGTGGTTTCATCGACGCCTTCGATATCGAGACTGGTGTGCGGGCCTGGCGCTTCTGGACGGTGCCGGGACCCGGAGAACCCGGCAGCGAAACCTGGGTCGGAGATTCGTGGGCGCACGGAGGGGCCCCGACCTGGGTCACCGGCACCTTCGATCCTGAGTTGAACCTCGTCTACTGGGGAACGGGGAATCCCTCTCCCGATTACAACGGTGAGGCACGTCTGGGAGATAACCTGTATTCGAACTGTGTCCTGGCCCTGGATGCCGACACGGGAGAGCTCCGATGGTACTTCCAGTTCACGCCTCATGACACACATGACTGGGATTCGAATCATGTTCCCGTACTACTGGACAGCGAGATCAACGGAGTCCGGCGGAAGCTGATATCGGTGGCCAATCGCAACGGCTTTTTCTACACGCTCGATCGGACCAACGGCGAGTTACTCGTGGCCAGGCCCTACATCAACACGACCTGGGCGAAGGAGATCGACTCGGACGGCCGCCCCGTCGTTCTGCCGGATACCGAACCGACCGAGGAAGGCAACTACGTGTGTCCGGACCTGTTCGGAGGCACCAACTTCATGTCTCCGTCGTTCAATCCCGACACGGGGCTTTTCTACGTCACCGCCCGCGAGACCTGCGCGGTCTACTTCAAGTGGGAACAGGAGTTCGTGGTCGGTGAACGCTACGAAGGTGGCGCGGTACGGCGGGAAGGGGACACCAGTTACGGAGCGCTTCGAGCCATCGACCCCCTGACCGGGGATCTCCGCTGGGAGTTCCGATACGAGGAACCCGCGTTTGCCGGCGCCATGTCGACGGCCTCGGGCCTCGTCTTCGCCGGCGACCAGGACGGCTACATCATGGCCTTCGACGCCGAGGATGGGGAATTGCTATGGCGTTATCCCACCGGGTCCGGAATCTACGCTGCCCCAACGACATTCATGCTCGACGGGCGCCAATACATGCTGATCCCGTCCGGGACCACGTTGACCGCCTTCGCACTGGGCAATTGAGAAGAGGTTGACGAGGACGGTTCGTGAATCCGACTGGCCTTTGAATCATTCCCGGCGAAGACACGGTCAAGGTGATATTTGCCCCTCTTGTTTTACTTATCGGCTGGGGGTTGAAGCGGTTGGAGCCTACACCCTCTGGATACGCCGTTTTCGTTATAGCTAACAATCAAGTTCACCCTAATCTGGAGTCTTGAAGCTCAATAGAAACGGACCAGGACGTGTCTCCCTATTTTGTTGGCGTAATTCACGCCTTTAGAGATTGGGGAGGTGCTGTCCCTCGCAGCCTCTCACAACGCCAGCAGCCGGGGAGAGTGCGCACGTCTGGCCAGCGTTCATGCCGGGTGGCCGGGAAGTCGCCAAATCGGAAGAGTGAGTTAATAATGGCGATGCAGTCCTGCCGTCGAGTGGTCATCCACGACACATATGAAGCGATGGCTGATGCCCACGAAGCCGTGGAGTGGTATACAACCGAATTGGTTCTTCCCGCCCAACTTCCTTTTCCGGTGGTTCGTACAACCTTGTTCCCATGACTCTATCTCGTGTTCGCCTGACGGACCGTGTTTCCCTTGCTGGAGCGAAGGAATTGTCACACACTTGTTCGATCTCTGGCAGAACAGGGTCTCTTGGTTTCTTATCCGCGGCCGGGGAGGCAGAGGTGTCACGATGAAGCGAAGAGACTTCCTGCGGCTGGCCGGAACGGCAGCCCTGGGGCCGTCGTTCCTCCGTACCGCGAACTGGCCCGGTTACGGTGCCGCGCTCGTCGTCGACGGGCTCGCCGGCCCCATCCAGTTCAACGTCCCTCAGGAATCCCTCCCGTTGGGAGACGCAGCACTCGTCCATGTGAGCGATTCCGGCATCACCGCGGTGAACCTCACGGTCAACGTGCGCGCCAGCGAGAACGGGACGGCGTACGAGAATACACGTGCCCGGATCGCCGAGTGGGCGCGAGAGCTTGAGACGCACCCCGAGGTACTCGCTCCGGTCCGAACGGTCGCAGAACTGAGCGACGCCAAGGCGAGCAACCGGCTCGGACTGATCCTCGGCTTTCAGGACACCGTCCCGGTCGAAGACGATCTAAGCCGTATCGAAGAGTTCTACGACCTGGGCGTGCGCATCATCCAGCTCACGTACAACATCGACAACGAGATCGGCTCGGGCTGCCTCGCTCCGGACGATCGCGGCCTGACCGAGCTCGGCTTGGAAGCAGTCGCCCGCATGAATGAGCTTGGCGTGCTGGTCGACTTATCCCACTGTGGGCCTCAGACGACGCTCGACGGCATTCGCGCTTCGAGCGGGCCCGTATCGGTCACGCATTCGGGGTGCCGGGCGATCTTCGACCACCCGCGCAGCAAGGACGATCAGACGTTGCGGCTGCTCGCCGAGCGGGGCGGAGTCGTCGGGATCTACCTGATGCCGTTCCTGAACTCCAGTGGACCACCCACCCTCGACGACGTCCTCGTGCACATCGAGCATGCGCTCAACGTGTGCGGCGAAGATCACGTGGCCATCGGCAGCGACCAGGGCATCGTGCCGCTCGACGTGAGCGGTGGCTTCACCGCCCAGTTCGAGGCCGTTTCCGAGCGGCGCTCCGCGGCGGGAATCGCGGCACCTCGCGAGGACACGATTCCCTACGTGCCCGCGCTAAACCATGCTCGCCGTCTCGACACGATCGCGGACTCGATGGCGGATCGTGGCCACTCGGACCGGGTCATCGAGAAGGTGCTAGGGGCAAATTTCGTCCGGCTCTTCGAGGACGTTTGGGCTTAGACGCACTGCCCCTCTTCGCGGACGCCTCGATTGTTCGTCTCGGACAGCGCCCGTGGATTGCTTGGAACACAGATGACTGGATCTTTGTCCTAGTGGTTCACGCTGGTAAACACTGCGGCGTTACACGCGAGGAATCGGCGCGGCGGGGGCCGCGCCTTGGGCGAGGGTCTGGGCTCGCTTCCTGCTAGCCGACGGCCTGCGGCCGCGCGCGGGCATACATAACACCCGAACGCCGACATTTTCGCCGTGTCCGGGCCACCCCCTGCACTGCGAAACTCGCTTGTTTTACCTAATCCCCTAACTCGATGTCGGATTTTCCGCCTTTGACTCATGTTTTGTTGCAGTGGTGCCGATATTAAATGAGGGTAAAGAGATCAACCTAAACTGAAGGACGGGAAGATGCCGGCTTGGATGCAAAGCCACGAGTTCTTCCAGAGGCGAGTGTCATGGTGGTTTGTAATCAAGAAGAACTCGATCAAGGCAGCCAGCTAGGAGTCTGCGCGGCAGAAGGACCGGAATTGGACGGTAATAGATTGAAG
>CAZOZZ010000152.1:0-9724 GCA_964584435.1 uncultured Solibacteraceae bacterium
CGACCCGTTGACTCGAATCAGTTGATTCTATTCGACATATAGCCGGACAGTAGTGGCTATCGGTGTCTATGCGACCCGCGATCTGAGGGACTTTCGTCTCGACCAACAGTATTCCAACGACGTGCTCGAGTTTGTGCCCGACGGGTCCGCGGTCGCGGTGAGACGAGACCGAATGTCCACGGACGGCTGCAACACCTGTCATGACCCGCTGGCAATCCATGGAGGGAGACGCCGTGAAGTTCGGCTGTGCATCCTCTGCCACACCGAACAATCATCGGACCCCGACACCGGAAACACTGTTGACTTCAAGGTCATGATCCACAAGATCCACCGCGGTGCGGATCTGCCCAGTGTTAAGGCCGGCACCCCGTATCAAATCGTTGGATACAGGAACAGCGTTCACGATTACTCCGACGTCGAGTTCCCCGACACGGTTCGTCGCTGCGAGCACTGCCACCAGGGAGGAACACAATCGACGGCGTACCTGACCAAGCCGTCGCGTGCCGCGTGTGGTTCCTGCCACGATGACGTGGACTTCACGACCGGGGAAAATCACGCAACTATTCGGCAGTTCGACGACAAGAAGTGTGTGGCCTGCCATGTGCCTGTTGGCTTCCTGGACTTTGATATTTCGGTAAGGAACGCCCACACGATCCCAACCGAAGCCACCGGGCTACGGGGCGTCGTGTTTAAAATTCTCAGCGTGGAGAACGGCACGGCCGGCAACCGTCCGACCGTCCAGTTCAGCATCAAGGACAAGGCTGGGAACCCGATCGATATCGCCGAAATGGTGCGGTTCGCTCTGGTCCTGGCGGGGCCCACGACAGACTACAACGCGTGGGTCCAGGAATCGGCGAGCGGCGCCGTCGGTGCGAATGGTATCTACTCCTACACGTTCGATGCGGCAATCGACGCTAGTTTCACCGGGACGATGGCCGTGGGGATCGAAGGATACCGCGAGGAGAAGCTTTCAAAGGTAACTGAGGAAATCCTGACCATCCGCGACGGTGGATTCAACGATATTTTCTACTTCGATGCATCCGGAGGACAGGCCGTCCCAAGACGGCCGGTCGTGAAACTGGACGGTTGCAATTCGTGTCACGGAAACCTGTCCGTTCACAGCGACAGGAGAAAGAATCCGGAGTACTGCGTCCTCTGCCACAACGCCCTCCAAACCGACGGAAGCCGGCGACCGGCCGATCAGGGCGCGGCGGAATCGATCCATTTCAAGAGGCTGATCCACAAGATCCACACCGGTGAGGATGCATCTGAAAATTACACGACCTGGTCAAGCCGGCCACACGATTACAGCAAGGTCCTCTTCCCGGGCGATCGGCGAAACTGCGCCAAGTGCCATATCGACGGGACGCAGCAGCTTCCGCTACCGACTGGGGTGGAGGCCACTCTGGCGCCACGGAGCCTGATCAACCCGCTGCAGCCGGCCGCTGCGGCGTGCCTGTCATGCCGCGACACACTGGACGCACTCGTCCATGCGACACTTCAAACGTCGATTCTGGGAGAGTCGTGCACGGTCTGCCACGGCCCGAATCGAGAGTTTTCGGTGGACCGGGTTCACGCAAGATGAACCTATTCCGCCCTGCGGTGGGACCGGGCGCCGATTTCCGGCGCCTGATTGGAACCAGAATTGCAATGAGACTGTTCGTGACAGCTTTGCCTCTGTCACTTCTCCTCGCAGCGGCTCCTTTGCCTCTCCTCTCACAGGAGCCGCTGCCTCCTCTTCCTCCGGAAAATACCCAATACGCCGGCGCGGAGTTGTGTTCTCTGTGTCATGAAGACATCAGTATCGATTTCATGTCCAATCCCCATTCGGGTCAGGACGTGGAGATCGACGGAACGGCCCACGGTGCGTGCGAAACGTGTCACGGGCCGGGTCAGGAACACGCCGATACGATGGATCGCGCGGAGATTCGTGCCTTCGGAGAGTTGAACCCGATCCTCACACAGGCGGTGTGCCTGGACTGCCATGCCGGGGAAGGCGCCCACTCCGACCGACTGTTCGACGCTCACCAGAGGAAATCAGTCTCCTGTACGAGCTGCCACGACGTTCACGCATCAGCCGAACCACGACGCCTCCTGGTGACGAGTGCGAACGAGTTGTGTTCGGGCTGTCATCCGGCCGAGCGGGCAGCCTTCCAGAGACCCTTCAGCCATCGCCTCGGCGAGGGTGCGGTTCGTTGTGTGGACTGCCATGCACCTCACGGGAGCCCCAGGCAGCGTCAATTGCAGGCAGCTCACTCCAACGAAGAGGGATGCTTCGCCTGCCACGGAGACAAGAGGGGACCGTTTACGTTCGAGCACATGCCCGCCGGCATAGGTGGATGCGCGACCTGTCACGAAACGCACGGATCTTCCAATCCCAGGATGCTCGTACGGCACGAGGTCCGCTTTGTGTGCCTGGAATGCCACACTGGCTCCACGGCCTCGTTCGGCCGGGCGGCACCATCGTTCCACGATCTGCGAAGCAACCGTATTCGGAATTGCACGCTATGTCATTCAAAGATTCACGGTTCACATCTCAGCCGGGCATTCCTGCGCTGATCCTGTGGGGAATCCTTGCTTCCCTGCTCTTTACCCTCCCGGTAATAGCGCAGCAGGTGTCTTTGCCCGGTGCTGAACCTGCCTTGTCCGGAACAGCGCGAGTGGGTTATCGCTGGCAGGATATGGCAGGCAACGAGGATCTTTATCGCAGCTTGATCGATCTGGGTGAAGGTCCGAAGCTGATTGATCTCAGCCTGGACTACCGCGCCACGGCGACGAAGAATGCCGGCCTCCCGGACTTTTTCAACGTGCGGTCTTCATCCTGGGGCGGAGAGCCGGCCAGCACATTCTCGGCCGAGGTAGGGCGAACGGGTGTGTATCGATCCCGCCTGACCTATCGACGGTTCAACTATTTCAATTCCCTCTCGTCGTTCGCCAATCCCGCCGTCTCCGGGCTCGGCTCATCTCAACACACGTTGGACGTGGCCCGGGGGTTCCTGGACACGGAGGTGACGATCGAAGCCTACCAGCGAATAGAGCCTTTCTTGCCATCCGGCGCGACAGCAGCCTAGGCCCTGGAAGGACGACGTTTATTCAGGAAGGAAACGAATACGTTGTTTCTACGCTCACCGATAACCGAACGAACACGTTCGAGGGAGGCGTCCGGCTCCGTTTCGAACGCTGGCTGGCAACTATTGAGGCCGGGGGCAGCCGTTTCCGCGACGATCAGACCTTGGCGTTCTCGGGTGCGCAGACGGGAAATCGAGACGCCCTGTTCCTCGGACGGCGGTTGCAGCTCGACAATCTCCAGGGGGCGTACAAGGCCCGGGGTACGGACCGTTTCCTTGCGGCACGCATCGAAGCGACGCCTGGCGCGAGGGTGCGGATTTTCGGCAACTTTTCGTTCAGCCAGCCGTCAATCGATCTCGACTACACCCAGTCCAACGCGGGCACGTTCATCGTGTTCCAGGCATTTCAGTTCTTTTCCGGAGAAGAGGCGATCGGCAGATCGGGCACGTCGTGGCCCCACCCGTCGGGAAGCGTCGGCGTCCAATATGAACCGACGGACCGGTTGCGGTTGCAGGAGACTGTATGGATCGATCGCTTCCATGTCTCCGGCTCGTCCAGGTTCGAACGGAATGTGACCGACGGGGACTTTGTCGCGGGTCCTGTGACCCTTGTCGATGAGACGTCACGGCGCCTGGAATCGGATCGCACACGGCATCGCCTGGACTTGACCTACGACCTCGGACAAGGCGTCAGCGTACACGGGAGTCACGGGTATGTGCGCGCGGGAGCGCTGTCGCCGGAAGGCCCGTTCGACGAACCAACCCACCGGACCTACCAGCGCCATCTCGGTAGCTTTGGAGTGTCGCTCAGCCGCTTTGATCACCTTGATCTCAAAGCGGATTTCGAAGTCCAGCGAGGCAACGATGTTTTCTTCCGAACCGATCGACGCAGCTACGAGCGCCTTCGCCTCAGGGGGCGCTATCGATTCTCCGATGCCGTGACAATCGGGCTCTCATCGCTCGTATGGAATAACAGAAACGATGTCCCCGACACCCGGCTGCAGCAACGGAATCGAAACCTGTCGGCGGACGTCATGCTGCTCCCGGAAGGCGGGAAGGTCATCATCCAGGCGTCCTACACGCGGTCGACGTATTCCTCCGACATTCCGTTTCTGATCCCACAGAACCTGCAGTCTGGCTCGTCCTCCTACCGTGATCGGGGACACCTGGCTGATGTGACCACCTTGATATACCCGCACGATAGAATCGAACTCGGCCTGGGCGGCAATCTTTTTGTTTCGACCGAGGAGGAAGACAGCGGCGCTACATCCCGACCGACCCGATTTTACGAGGCACGGGCAGAAATATCGACCACACTCATGCGGAGGTTGTCCTGGCAATTTGGTTGGAGCTGGTACGAATACGTCAACCGATCTTTCGCTTCCGAACAGTTCCGGACGCATTTATTTACGACGGGAGTTGAGTATGCGTTCTAGCAACCCGTGGGTGGGACTCACGGCACGAAACGTGCTGCACAATTTGGTATTGAAAGGTGGTGTGCGATGAAGATATTCGACAGGGCTCCACGTCTTCGGGCGATAGGCCTGGGGATGCTGGCTGCCGTCTTTTTCTTTTCACTTCCCGTTCGATCTCAAATCGCAGTGGTGCCCGGCAGTGCCGCTCGTGGCGAATCCGTCTTCACCGACAAGGGCTGCATCGGGTGCCATGCCATCGATGGACAGGGCGGAACCCGGGGCCCCGATCTGGCACGACGATCCGTTCGTCTCTACACACCGGACCTTCTGGCCAGTGTGATGTGGAACCACGCACCTGAAATGTGGAAAGCGATTTCGGAGTCGGGCAACACGATTCCGTCCCTGACATCGCTCGAAACAGCAGACCTGTTCTCCTATTTCTATTCTCGTCTATATTTCAGCACGCCTGGCGATGCGGCTCGGGGCCGAGCCGTGTTCGTCAACCGCAGCTGCAGCAATTGTCACGACGTCCGAAGCCCGGAAAATGGGAACAAGGTCGGACCCCCAGTGTCGACATGGAATCGCGTTCGGGATCCGATCGCGTGGGCCGAACGGATGTGGAACCACTCCGAGCGGATGTACGAGCAAATGCGGCAGGCGTCTATTCCGTGGCCGGACCTGTCGACGCGGGAAATGGTGGATCTCCTCGTCTATCTCCGAAATCTCCCCACGACCCGCTCCGAACAAGCCAGCTTTCAGCCCGGGGAGCCGGAGTTGGGACGTGCGGTATTTGAGTCCGGGTGCGAGGGTTGCCACAGCTTCGGCGAATCCCTGCCGAACCGAATCGATCTACTGGAACGCCCGGGACCACGCACGCTTACCGGTTACGCGACCTACATGTGGAACCACGCGCCGCAGATGGCGAGCAAAGCCACCGAAGGACTGCCGAACCTGGACGATGGCGCGATGACTCACCTGGTTGCGTATCTGTTTGCACAAAGATACTTCTTCGAGAGAGGCGATTCGGCGGATGGTCAACGGGTCTATCGATCGAAAAACTGCGTGGTCTGTCATGAACAGGAGCGAGCCGAGACCGGTGCTCCGGACCTGACACAGAGTTCGGAGGTCTACTCACCGATTACGATGACCCGGTCACTCTGGACCCACGGCCCAGCCATGCTGCTGGCTCTCGAAGAACGGAACATGGCATGGCCGGTATTCGAGCGAACTGAGATGACTGACCTGATCAGTTACCTGAACAGCCGTTTGCTCCCGAGAGTGGCCGAAGCTGAAGGAAGCAACCACTGATCTCGCCACCCAATCCCGAACCAGCGGGATATTTTGCCGTTTTTCAGAGTTGATCCCGGAAATCTCGGCTGATTTTGTCGTCTTGTCGCTCTAATTCTATTATCACGCTTCGGTTCTGCTCTTTCGGCGCAAAAACATCCACACACTCCCGATTCAGCGTTATTTACCGACACCAATCCAGATCGCAGTGAGCCTAAAAAGGCAAGAAACTCTATCGTTTGTGACAAAATGTAATCACGCGACAGTCTGGTTGACAATGTGGCGCATGAATTGCCGGTGAATGTTTTGCTCGGAGGGCGGTCTTGATTACAGTACTCATCGCGATGACGATCCTGGCGGCAGCCACAGCCATCGGAATATCGGTTCAGCTCGCGAACCTGAAGAAACGGATGCGTGCTATCGAACGCGGGACAGAAACCGAAAGTGCTCTCAAGCAGGCCAGCGAGTGTATGAGCTGCCTGCATGAAGGAATGATCGTGGTGTCCAGGGAAGGGCTCATCGTCGAGTGCAATCCTGCAGCCGAGCAAATCCTCGGATCGCCCGCTATGGAATTGAAGGGCCAGTCGGCACGGGAGTTCTATGCCCTGCCTTCGGCCTGCGACGAACTCAGCGGCATCGCCGAGGAAGAAGGGCGACTCCAGGAAAGGCCGGCCCTGATGAAAGGCACCAGCGGCAAAAAGAAGCTGGTGCATGTTTCCATGTCACCGGTCGCCGCAGATGGCGAAGGACGAATGGTTCAGGTTTTCCGAGACTGCGCGGACCTCCGCTCGATGGAAGCACGCCTGGTTCAAAGTGAAAGACTTGCCACGATAGGTAAGTTTGCATCCCAGATCGCCCACGAAGTTCGTAACCCACTCAGTTCGATCTCACTGAACCTCGAGATGCTCGATGACGAGTTCAACGACTCCGATGGAGACGCCAGGAACCTGATCCGGTCGGTCCTTCGAGAGTTGGATCGCCTCAACGGTATCGTCGGTGAGTACCTCCAATTCGCGAGATTTCCGAAGCCCCACCCCAGGAAGGGGCAGATCGAGGAAGTCATCGCCGAGCTCTCCGACAGCTTCACAGCCCCTGATGGTGTCAAGCTGGTCAAGGAGCTTGCTGTTCCGAGCCCGGAGATATGGTTTGACGGCAGACTCATCCGGCAGGCCCTGGACAACCTCGTACGGAACGCCGCCGAGGCTTTCGACGGAGACGGAGAAATCCGTATCGAGACCGACCTGATTGATCGCTTTCTGCTGATTCGAGTAAGAGACAACGGACGGGGAATCTCGCAAGAAGTTCAATCGAAACTATTCGATCCCTTCTTTACGACCAAGGCAAACGGAACCGGTCTCGGGCTGGCAACCACCCAGCAGATCGTGTTCGAACACAACGGACATATCCAGGTGGAAAGCCAGCCCGGAAAAGGGTCCACATTTTCGATCTATTTACCGCTATGAACATTCGAAAAACACCGACAATCCTCGTCGTCGAAGACGATTTGGAAAACCGCAAAGCGATGCTGCGTATCCTTCAGAATGAGGGCTACGACGTACTGGAAGCAGACAACGGTCAGGGCGCGCTCGACCTGGTCCTGTCCAGGCAGATCGATCTCATGGTGACCGATCTTCGGCTTCCGGTGATCGACGGCGTGGAGCTTCTCAAACGAACCAAGGCTGCGTACCCGGAAATCGAGGTCATCCTCATCACCGGTTTCGGCACCGTCGAGGTGGCGGTCGAAGCCATCAAGGAAGGAGCCTACGACTTCATAACGAAACCGATCAAGAAAGCACAACTCCAGCACCTGGTGGAAAAAGCAGCGGAAAAGCAGTTCCTGTCGCGGGAAAACAAAGAACTCCGATCTCAGCTCAACCAACAATCTTCACGGAAGTTGATATACGGCAGCGCCGAGATGCGCAAGATATCGGCAATGGTGCAGCAGGTGGCACCCAGCACGGCAACCGTTCTGATCACAGGCGACAGCGGAACCGGAAAAGAGGTGATTGCCGACCTTATCCACGCGGCCTCGCCCCGATGCGACAAACCCCTGATAAAAGTGAGTTGCGCCGCTCTACCGGAAACGCTGCTGGAGGACGAGCTGTTCGGACATGAGAAAGGAGCGTACACGGGGGCCCATGCGCGGAAGGAAGGGCGTTTCGAACTCGCCAACGGGGGCACTCTGTTCCTCGACGAGATCGGTGAAGTGACACAGTCCGTGCAGGTCAAGCTGTTGCGTGTGCTCCAGGACGGGAAGATCGAACGACTGGGAGGGACACGGACGATCGACACGGACGTCCGGATCATCGCCGCCACGAACCAGGATCTGCAGAAGGCAGTCGAAGAACACCGATTCAGAGAGGACCTCTTCTACCGGCTCAACGTGATTCGCCTGGACGTCCCGTCACTACGTGAACGAAAAGACGACGTGCCGTTGCTGGCCATGCACTTCCTCAAGCTGTATTCGGACAAGAACCAGAAATACATCGAACGTTTTTCCGAAGACGCGATGCTCGCGCTCACGTCCTACGATTGGCCCGGCAACGTCCGCGAACTGGAAAACACGATCGAACGTGCCGTCGTCTTTACGAGCGGAGAATGGGTACCGCTGTCGGTCCTGCCTCACAACGTGTCGGCCTTTGCCGAAACACGCCATTCCCTGACTTTCAAGGTGGGAACTCCGATTCGCGAACTCGAACGGCAGGCGATTGACATCACGCTTCAACACACCAGGGGCGACAAGAACATGGCCGCCCGATTGCTGGGGATCGCCACCCGAACCATCTACAGGCATCTGGAACGCCGGGACCAGGAACAGACCGAAACCGAACCACAGGAAACAGAGCAGTCCACACAGGCTTCCGTTGAGGGGAAAGAATAGAGCCGTCAAACCCGGGGTCCGGGCGCTCGTGGTTAGAGTTTCACTGGACCTGAACTTTTTTGCGGAACGATAGTGATTCTTGACCGAGAGGCGCAAAGACGCAGAGTTTTTTCTGTCGTTTCGAAACCAATCCGGAGTTGTGGTGAGACGTTACGGGCTGTTCCTAACAAAACTCTTCTCTGCGCCTCTGCTCCTCTGCGCCTCTGCGCCTCTGCGTCGAGAAAACAATCCAAAGGCCGACAGCTAACAATCCTGGCCGCTACTTCTATTCCAAGCTGACCAGGTAGGCGACGAGCGCATCCATCTCTTCATCGGGGATCTCGAGTGCGAACATACCGCCATCCTCCATGACCGGAGTGGGCGTCCGTAGCAAAGAATCGAGGTTCTCTCCGGACAGCCTGGTTCCGATGCCGAGCAACGCCGAGCCGACGGGAGTTCCGACTCCACCGTCGCCATGACAACCACTACAGAACTCCACCTCATAGACGTCCCGACCCTGGGCAGCCAGTGGATCCTCCGCGGCTACTCTGGCCACAGCCAGTGACGGCGCAGACTCTTCGGGTTCGAACGGAGCCTGCATGAACTCCTCGGTCTCGGCCTGCTGTTTGGCGAGTTGCATTGCAATTCCAACATCGAGGGTGTCATCGCGATAGCTGAGCCCACCCAGTACGAACAGCGACAGCAACAGGGCGCCGAAGAAGGTGACGGCCACCGGCCTTTTCCAGGGGCGCCGCTCCGGCCTCCTGTCGATGAACGGCAACCCGACGACCAGGAGGGCGATAATCGATGGAATGACGACAACACCGACGATGACATAGGGGCCGGTCCAGTACTTGAGCCACTGGAAAATCGGAAGATAGTACCACTCCGGCCGTGGCACGTAGAGGGTATCCGCCGGATTGGCCTTCGGCCCGAGTTCGATCGGGACAAAATATGCGACAGCTCCCAGCGCGCCAATGAGAATGAGTCCAAACGCCAGATCCATCAGGACCTGGCGCGGGTAAAATCGCTCTGTAGGAAGTTCCGGCCGAACAGGATCTTCCTCCACCGGCCCGGCCGCACCGGCCTTCCGG
>CAZOZZ010000153.1:0-9621 GCA_964584435.1 uncultured Solibacteraceae bacterium
CAAACCGGCTTGTTCGACAGGGCGCTGGAATTCCGGAAGGCCCATTCGCACAAGGTCGACGACTACGCACGCTTTAATGAGATCCTCGATGGAGAAGGCGGGTTTCTGTGGAGTCACTGGTGCGGGTCGGCCGGCTGCGAGGAAAGGATCAAGAACGACACGAAGGCCACGATCCGATGCATTCCAACCGGCGAGGAGAAGGAAGCGGGGAAGTGTATTGCCTGTGGTGAGGGGTCGGAGGCGCGTGTCGTTTTTGGACGGGCGTACTAGTTGGGGAAGTGGTCAGTTGTCAGTGGCCAGTGGTCAGTTGTCGGAGCTGGCTTGAATGCACAGTGTTGACAGCCGAAACCAGCGTCATTTTCAACACGAAGACACGAAGAACACGAAGCAAGACGAATAGGATTTGAAATAGTCAACTCTTCGTGCCCTTCGTGCCCTTCGTGTCTTCGATGTAGGTGCGCTCTATGAGCGCATGATTTGTGCGGTCACAGACCGCACCTACATCCACTGGCGCTTCCCCATCACCTATGCCCGACGAACGACAGACTTGGGTTCGACATTCGTTTCTCCTTTCGGCGCTAACCGGCTTTGTCCACCTTCTGCAGGCTGCGGCCGGCATTGCTTTGTGGTCCTTGACGAACTCTCCAGTCTTGCTGGTCTTTGGCCTCGATGCCCTTATTTGTGCTTCGAGGGAGACGATCCTGACTCAGAGAATCGGTCGCTACGACGACGCGGACACGCCGGGTTCGGGTGAGGCCCCGTTCTACCGAGTTGTCGGTGGTGGGTATGCGGCCCTTGGGGTTGTGTCGCTCGGCCTCGGGGGATGGATGTTGTGGCAGGGGCAGAGAGCTCTTCCGTCCTTGCTGGGCATCGGGCTGGCGGCCGTTTCGATGTTGATGATTCCGATCATTGGTTCCTACATGAAGGCGCTGGCAATGGAACTGCACAGTCCTGAACTGAAAGCTGCCGCGGTTTTCACGTTCGGAAACTCCTATCTTTCCCTGGTCCTCCTCATCAGCCTGCTGGTGAACTCCAGAATGGACCTCTGGTGGGGGGACGGTCTGGGCGCGATCGTCATGGCTCCCTTTCTCGTGCAGAAGGGCATTCAGATACTCGTTGGCAGCGCGACCTCGAAGTTCGTCGAGGAGTGAGTGGTCAAGGGGGGACGGCCATCTGAAAGGCCCCCGGTCGAGACGAACGCCCTGTTCGTGTCCTTCGCGCCTTTCCGGCGAACTCCGACTGCACCCAAATAATCAAAAAGATACTTGCCATTCGGACGTCGCTACGCCATATTTGAAAATGACAATCGTTTTCATTTAGATCGAACCTTTATATTGACGGAGTAGGCACGTGACCGAAGTTCAAAAGGAAGAGTTGAAGCTATCGGAAGCATCCCAGGCTGAGTGGCATGAAATTTCCCGGCTGGATGGCCCGGAAAAGGAGTGCCGGCGCCTTCTGGATCTGGGGTTTACCCCTGGCGAACGCGTGGCTGTGGCCCGCTCGACGCCTCTGGGTGATCCTCTCGTTGTCGTCGTTCGAGGAACTCAGCTTGCTCTCAGGATGTGTGAGGCGTCCTGGATCCTGGTGCAATGACGACACCGGCCGAGGCGGTGGGTCCGGCCGAGGATTCGGCCAAGCCGCTCACGGTCTGCCTGGTGGGAATGCCGAACTCCGGCAAGACCACCTTGATGAATGCCCTCACCGGCGGGAGCTTCCACACCGCCAATTACCCTGGTGTCACCGTTACCCTCCTCCGTGGGACGACACGCAGTGATCTGGGCACACCGATTACGCTCATCGATCTCCCCGGTGTCCACAGTCCTATCGACCCATCTCCGGAAGAAGAATTGTCCTGTCAGGTTATCGAATCGCGCCATCCCTCGGTGCAGGCAGACGCGTTCGCACTCGTCGTAGACGCGACGCAGCTGGAACGCCACCTGAAGTTTGCCGGCTTTGTTGCCAGGCAGGGGAAACCGATTGTCCTGGTTCTGACGATGATGGATCTGTTGCCACGCGTCGGAGCTTCCCTGGACATCGATAAGCTTTCCGCCGGTTTGAAGGTGCCGGTTATTGCCGTGGATGCACGGGAAGGCGTGGGCATTCCGGAACTCGTGGCGGCGATCAGAGCAGGGAGAGGGAGCGAGTCGAATGCGTTGGCCTCGCTGGGTGACGATCCGGTTGTCGCTTATTCGAGGGTTCGAGACCTCCTGACTGAAAGCGGTGCCCAGAGCCAGTCTGAGATGAGTGTCGAAGGCGATTCCCTGACCGCGCGTATCGATCGCATCGCACTGCACCGTTACCTCGGGTTCCCGCTTTTCTTCGGCGTGCTGATCGGCATCTTTGCATCTATTTTCTGGATTGCACAGCCCTTCATGGATGCTATCGATGGTTTCTTCGGTGCGACGGGAGACATGTTGGTCAGCTTGTTTCCCGGGGCGATCATCACACGTTTTGTTGCCGAAGGCCTGATCGGGGGCGTCGGAGCCGTCGCGATTTTCTTTCCCCAGATCGTCATCCTGTTCTTCTTGATGACGTTGCTCGAAGACTCCGGCTATCTTGCGCGCGGTGCAACGCTGGTGGATCGCCCGCTGTCATACCTGGGTTTGCACGGACGGTCGTTCGTGCCCATGCTGTCCGGGTTTGCCTGCGCCATTCCGGCCGTCTTTGCCTCGCGCTCGATCCCCACGTTGAGGGAGAGACTCCTGACGATCTGGATCCTCCCCCTGATGAGCTGCAGCGCCCGCCTTCCGGTCTATGCGCTGTTGCTGGCTGCCCTGTTGCCCGGTGTTGCCTGGACGGCGGGACTGAGCCTTGCGGCGATTTATATCGCAAGCCTCCTGATCGGATCTGCGGTCGCCGGCATCGTAGGCCGTTTCTTGTATCACGATCAATCGGTGTCGATGCTCGCCATGGAACTGCCTGTTTACCGGGCTCCCCGCCCGAAGATCATCCTGAAGATTACCTGGTCCCGTTCGTCGACATATTTGAGAAGAGCGGGCGGTCCGATCGTTGTCATCGCGATGCTGTTGTGGTTGCTGTCCAACTTCGGACTTGGTTCCCAGCAACCGAATCTGGTGGCAGAGGCCGGCACTCCTATCGTCGTCGAAGCGGAAATGGACTTTTCACTCGCCGCTCAGCTTGGGCAGGGAATGGAACCGGTTCTGCGGCCCATGGGTGTGGACTGGCGTGTAGGAGTCGGGCTGATTTCGGCCTTTGCCGCACGCGAGGTCTTTGTCAGCGCGATGGCGATCGTTTTCCATGTCGAAGCTGCAGAGGACAGCCAGGCGGCCGGCCTGCTGGAAGAAATGCGAACGGCCACGTTTCGAGATACAGATCAACGCGTGTTCACTCCATCGAGCATGATCGGCCTGATTGTGTTCTTCTTCTTTTCCCTCCAGTGTGTCTCTACCGTCGCGGTCGTCCGAAGGGAGACGAACTCATGGCGCTTCACGATCATCCAACTCATCTTCTACACGGTGTTGGGGTATGTTGCTGCCGTGGCCATCGTCCAGGCGTTGCGGTGGGTCGGTGTTGCGTAAGGCTAGCTGGGAGCGGGCAGCAGTAGGCTTGTAGCTTCCAGGATAGCGAGCCTGACCTGCCTGTTGCGGACCGCTACCAGCCGATTGCCCGTCGCGCGGCCAACATCTTCGGCAAGAAAACCGTTATCATCATCTAGTCAATACTTTCCGGAAACGAAACAACTATGACGTCGGGCGGCTTTGCCATCGGGCTTCTTCTGGCCCTTATCGCTTTCTTCCTCTACCGGACACTATTCGTTCCTCCCCTCGCATTCAGCGAGGCGGAACCTCTGGATCTGGACCGGGAGCATGCCCTGCATGTGGTGGCCGCGGTTTCCGATGCCGACACATGCGAGGGAAACACGGTCGAGGTCTTGACGGATGGACGGAACTTTTATCCTGCCGAGCTGGAGGCCATGCGGGAGGCTGAGAGGAGTATCAACCTCGAGGTCTATATCTTCTGGGCGGGGGAGGTCGTGGATCAATTCATCGAGGTGATGTCGGAACGCGCCGCGGCAGGTGTTCGCGTGAACCTCCTGGTCGACGCGGTGGGTTCGTATGGAATGGCGGTGTGGCGAAGCGGTCTTCGCCGGCTCCGGGCAGCGGGCTGTCATGTGCATTTCTATCATCCGCTCACGCCACGAATGTTCGACAGAATCAACATCCGCACACACCGTGAAATTATTGTCGTCGATGGCCGGACAGCTTTTGTCGGAGGTGCGGGAATCGCAGACCACTGGATGTTGCCGAGCCGCGGCCGCCCCTGGCGCGACATGATGATTCAAGTGACGGGTAGGGCGGCGACCGCGTTGCAGGGAATCTTCGTGGAGAACTGGCTCGAGGCCTCAGGAGAGGCACTGGTCGGCGAACGGTTTTTTCCGGAGTGCGAGTACCCCGGATCGACACGTGTCCTCGTCATCAATAGTTCAACCCGTGGCCGTTCTTCGCACACACAGATTCTTCACCAGCTGTTGCTGATCAGTGCCAGGAAATCCATCCGGATCGTCACCCCGTATTTTCTGCCGGATCCGATCGTGAAGGAACAGATCGTTCAAGCCGGCCGTCGCGGGGTTGATGTGAAGATCATCACTGTGGGTTCCCACACAGACCTGAAACTCCTGCGTGCCGGTGGCCGCCGGATCTATGGAGATCTGCTCGAGGCCGGGGTCGACATTTACGAATACGCTCCGGGCATGTTCCACGCCAAGATGCTTCTGGTCGACGATCTATGGTCAGTTATCGGAACAACAAACTTCGACAACCGCTCGTTTACGATCAACGACGAGATCAATCTTGCCATCGCCGATGAATCCTTCTGTGGTCGGCTGTCCGAGGATGTCGTACGTGACATTGGGAACAGCAGGCAGGTGTCGTTGGAGGAGTGGCGCCACCGTCCCCTCCATCAACGCATTTACGAGCAGGTCAGCCGGCTTGTTGAACGTCAGCAGTAGAGGATTGGTTTCCTAGTGGTCCCAATGGAAATATGGGAGGCGGACTGGATTTTTTTCCGCCGAAGCCTATCTTTAAAGTAAAGCGGTCGGGCGACCTCCAGTGGCCCGGGCTGACGATGGGAGTTGTAGCAGTCGCCCGATGAAGATCGTTACGTACAATGTCCACAAGTGTCGGGGAATGGACGGCCGGACTCATGTTCGGCGCATCGCCGACGTCCTCAAAGATCTCGACGCCGATATCGTTGCACTTCAGGAAGTGTTTTCTTCCGACCACGGCCGCCACAGCCAGGTCGAGATCATTGCCGAAGAGCTTGGAATGGAGAGTGCATTCGGTTCCACCAGGCATATCAAAGGCCGCCCTTACGGCAACGCAATCCTCAGTCGATGGCCCGTCGTCGGGTTCAAGAAGTTCAGGCTGCCCTGGACCCGCCGGGAACAACGGGGCTGCGTACGCGCCGACATCGCGACACCTCTGGGCGTGATCCACGCGTTCAACATCCACATGGGCACGTCTTACTTCGAACGCAAACATCAGATCAGGTCCTTCATCCAGCAGGAGCACGTTCAGAACGAGCTGGACGGTCCGCGGGTTCTGATGGGCGACTTCAACGAATGGGTTACGGGCCTGACAACCCGCGTACTGCGGGAGAAGTTTGAAAGCCTGAACATGGAGCTACACCTTCGCCGCAAGAAGACCTATCCGGGCCTCCTCCCGTTCCTGCACCTGGACCACATCTACTTCGAGCGGCCCCTGCACATTCATGAGGCGAGGCTGGTCAGGAACCGGAAGTCCATGGTGGCTTCCGATCACCTGCCCCTGATGGCACGCTTCGGCGTGCACAATGCGGGGGATTAATCCGCACGAGGATCGGATCGAAACTGTTTCTTCTTTTCCTAGGGGTTTGGTTTCGGCAGTGCCTTTCTCGGCAGTAGTTCGTCACGCATTGCAGCGTTGTAAGTGAAGATTGCGGCGACTGTCGCCAGCTGCACGACATCTTCCCGCTGAATACGATCGTACACATCCATGTTCGAGTGATGCGTCCGGGCGTTGTATTCCAGCCGGTCCTGCATGAACTGGAACCCCGGAAGACCCAGGGCATCGAACGAGGTGTGATCCGTGCCGGAAACCGACCGCGGGCCCAGGGTCGTCACCCCGAGATCACTGAGTGGCGCGATCCATTGCTCGAAGACGCTCCGAACGGCCATATTGCTTTGCAGCCAGACGCCCCGGGCTCTTCCCGTTCCGTTGTCGATGTTGAAGTAGGCGGATAGCTTTTCGTGGGCCGGCATCAGCTCCATCGTTTCGCGATCACCGAAATGCCGCTTGACGTATTCCCGCGAACCGATAAGCCCTTGTTCTTCGCCGCCCCAGAGGCCGATGCGGATCGTACGGCGGGGTCTGGCCTCGACTGCCTGTAGTATCCGCATCACTTCCATCATCGCAGCGCTGCCCGAAGCGTTGTCGGTGGCACCGGTTGCGCCGTGCGTGGAGTCGAAGTGCGCACCGATCATCACGACCTCATCCGCCAGATCCGTACCGGGAATTTCGGCGATCAGGTTGAAGCCGTTCATGTCGACTTCGTCATAAAATTGTGTCTGGACGTCGAGTTCCACCTTCACCGGCAAGCCCTTGTCCAGAATTCGCATCATCCTGTTGTAGTGTTCGACCGCCAGTGTTACGCCCGGTGTGATGTTGCCCGCGTTTTCGTCACGCGGTCCCCTGCCGGAAGGGAACACTGTTCCTCCGTCGGTCCGTTGGGTCTGCCACGAGAGATTGCTCCCGCCGGCGGGCGTGAAGTTGTTGCTGCCCCGGTCGAACGTGGCCACGACGCCTTCGGCGAGGTAGAATTCGCGAATCTGTTCCTGCAAGCTCTGGCCGCCACCCCTTCCGCCGCGGCCACCTCCACCGCCACGTCCGCCGCGGCCACCTCGCGCCGCTGGTATCGGCATGGTTTTGGCTTCGGATATATCCTCCTCCGTCATCCGGAGCACCATTCGGCCGTTGAGCATCTGGACTTCACGTACAGGCTGAGTGAGGACGATGCGATCGCGCAACTTGCCGCGATATTCGTCGAAGTCCGCAGCCGATTGAATCGACACCTGGACGACTTCGGCAGCGACCATACCGTCGGTGCTGGATGTCCAGGAATGCGGATAGCCGATCAGCGGTTGGGCCTGCGGCTCGACCATACTAGCGTTGAAACGAACGAGCGACCAGCCCTTCCCGAATTCAAATCCCTCTTCGTGGATGTTACCGAGTCCCCACTCTTTGAATTTCTCCTGAGCCCACTGGCTGGCCTGTTTGATCGCGGGGGAGCCCGTCAGACGGGGGCCATAGACATCCGACAGCCAGCTGATGTGATCCATGACCTCGGAGCGGTTCAGGCCTTCCTCCCGAATCTCGCCCATCATGGCGTAATCGAGTTTCTCGGCCGTGGCACCGACTCCACCCGTCTGTGCGGCCGCCGGCAATGGCCGGGATCCGGTCGCGATCAGGGTGAGGATCGCCACCATCAGGACGGCAGCGGGCAGCGAACGAATCAGCGTGTTGATTCGGCGGCCAAGGTGGGGGTGGGTTGTCAACTTGCTCATGGTCGTGCCCCTTATTCGAAGAGATTGAGTTTGTGCTGAATTGGCGATGTGTATCATACCAGCCTGGAGACCCCCATTTGAGTTATCTGGTCTGGCGGTCTTTGCGGGTGGTGGAGAGTCTGGTTCGCAAGGGGCGGACTAATAGACGAAGGGAATGTATCTCTTCGTTTGTTCTCGATAATCCTTGTAGCCCGGATAGATCTCTTCGAGGAGACTTTCTTCGACATCGGCCCTGATGTTCGTCACGAGGACCAGGAGGCCAAAGGCCAGGCCCGATTGAAGTGTCAGGCTGGAGAGGAGGAAAGGCAAACCGGTTATCAACAGGCCCAAATAGATAGGGTGACGGATGTATCGGTAGATCCCTTGCCGAACGAAGACATTAGATTTTTTTGGCGTCGTCAATGGAGAGTAAGACCTGTGGCCGAGATTCAAGCCACTACCGATCAATAGCGTCAGGCCGACACCCAGGGTCACGATGAAATGTGGAACAGTGATAACGGATCTGAACTGGCTCAGCAGCAGGAGTTCGAAGAATGATGCCAGTTGCGCGGCCACGATGCTGACATCCGTCCGTGTCTTGATCATGTCAGCCGTCGTGGCGCCCGGGTAGCCTTCGGTGAGAAATGCAAACCACTAGAAACCCCACATGTGTTCTTCCGGGTTCAGGATGTTGTCGCGCCAGTCACACATCTCCGCTGCTGCTTCTACACTCTTAGCCTGGCCCTGACTGACCATGTCTTCGAGGATTTCCAGTTGCTGTGGTGACAGCTTCTGTTCGGCCAGGGCCCGTCGCCAACTCGCAAACACTTCGTTGTTGGCTGGATCAGGCATCTTCCCCTCCATCGTCTATTTAACGGAACGAACTACGAACGCTCTTGTTTCTCGGAAACCGAGATTCGGGTCGGGCGTTCTGTGCGATGAACTTCCTGAGCACCGGGCATCCAGGTGAAAGGGATGCTGGGTTCACGAAAGCACTCAGGAGGTATCCGGCCACAAATCTCGCCATGCAACCGGGGGAGCAACGACCAATGGAGTCCACCAGCCATGTGATGGGCGGTGTGATAGCCGAGGTTACCAGTCAAGATGTTGTACCACCGGTGCTCGATGTTGAACGACGCCCGAAGGTCGTCGTCGGTATCCAGCCCCGCATGGTGGTAGTAGGTGTGCCAGCATGTGATGTAAAGAGAAACAGCCATGGGCAGCAGGAATAGCAGCAAGGCGTTGACCCAGTTGAGAACAAAGAGCCAGGACAGAAGGGCTACCTGCAGAAGGGCCATGGCGATAAATGCCAGTCGAAGCCGGGGAAAACGCCGGCCTGCTGTAAAGGCACGGGCGTAGCTGGTGCCAAACAGTACAGCCGAATACTCGTGCGCGCCCATCGTCCTGCCATCCTCGCGTTGCCAGCGAGATTCATCGAGAGCCTGGTCCTTGTAATGCTGGTGATGGCCAACAACGTGATGAAGAAACCAGGCATGACTGGTCGCCCCGGTCTGAAATCCAAGGACGATTTCCAGACAGCGATTCAAGATGGGCTGGTGGAAGGTCGGCAAGTGCTGATGATGATGGCCAAACGAAGAGATACAGGCCTTTGGAAACATGCCGATCACCATCCAGGCGCCAACGAAAGCCAGGCTGTCGACGAGAAAGAAGACGAGAAGATCGAGACCAAAGAGCAGTGTGAAACACAGAACGGGAATCCGGTCGGCATCATAACGAAACAACTTCACACAGTCTTCCCTTCGCTGGAACGTTCACGAGACGAATCCTGATCATACGTACGGAGTCGAAGAATGGGCAATAGATACAGGAGCGTAGCAGCCGCGACGGAAGTTTGTAGGGTTGCGTTACGGATGATTTGCCGCTGTGCCTCAATAAAAATTCCTGGACCAGGTTTTGGCCTCTGTTATCGACAGCGGCCGGATCTTGAACGCTTTTACCGAGATCACGTTGTCCTGATGCTGGAGGCGTCCTTCGATCAGGATGAATCTTTCGGTCGTAATGACGGCCCGGTTCCGTTCCAGCATGTCGGGTGTGAAGATCGCGTTTGCGATGCCTGTCTC
>CAZOZZ010000154.1:0-9555 GCA_964584435.1 uncultured Solibacteraceae bacterium
TCAGACCTTATGACTGCTTAGGGAAGTGGTGTACGTCAAATCGAGGCAAGGTCACAGGCTTGCAGGAATTTCACTTTGTTGGGTAGTCGCCTTGTCCTAGATGTGGGAATGTCGGTCATCGCACCGGTCCTTCCAATGCCACCAGATCAAACCCAATCCTAATCCGGGAAGGAGGCACAACTCTAGTAACCACCGCTTCTATAAGCGCTTCGGATAATTGTGCCTCCGTCCCCGAATTAGTCGCCGGAATTAGTCGCCCCATGCCTGCCATGAGGTTGACCGGAATCGATCGATCCGGCAACATTGTTTCCCTCAGGATCTCTGAGGTAGTGTCAGTAGAGTTCCTTAACTGAAAGATGGAGCAGGACTCGATTCATGGGAAAGGTGAAATGAAAGTATATGCAAAAGAGCACACCCGACCGCGCGGGCTGTCTATTGGATCCGTTGTAGTCGCGGGCCTGATGGCCGCTGTCTTATCTGCATGCACGCAGCAAGCAGCTGAGCCGGTTCAAGCGCCGCCGGCACCGGTCCAGAAAGGCGGCCTGGATCAAACCGGCCCGTACGATGTGGTCGAAGGCTGGTTTAAGACCGGGATAGACCGCTGGGACCAACCGCCGACGGCTGTAGCCATCGACAACCCGGACCGTATTTTTGTTACCGTTTCCGACCAACTCAGAACGCAACCGGACTCGCTCATGTACAGCGCGGCCGGCCAGGTTCTTGACGAAACGAGCACCACGTCGACAAAGCCGGACTCTCGGAAAACCCACGTGCATCAGATTCTGGTGGTCAACGGCGACGGCGAAGTCGTTGAGGATTGGAGTCAGTGGAACGACTTGTTTGTGCTTCCGCACAATGTCGAAATCAATCCCTACGACCCCGAACGTCATTTGTGGGTGGTGGACCTGGGACACCAAGTCTTCAAATTTACCAATGACGGCAAGAAACTCGTCATGCATCTTGGTGAAAAAGGTGTGCCCGGCTGGGACGAAACACACTTCAATATGCCCTCGTCACTCGCCTTTTTGCCCGACGGCTCGTTCTATGTAGCCGATGGGTATGTCAACGGACGGATCGCGAAGTTCGACAAGGACGGCAACTATGTCTCCGAATTCGGATCGAAAGGGTCGGGCCCCGGGCAATTCGATCTGGTGCATTCCATCGCGATGGATGCAGAGGGGCGGATTTACGCCGCCGACCGCAGGAATAATCGCATTCAGGTTTTCGACAAGAATGGAAAGTTTCTGGAAGAGTGGACAAACGTCGGTAGCCCGACACGCCTTGTCATCACCGAAGACCAATCACTCTGGATGTCCGATGCGAATTACAACCGGATGGCAAAGTTTGATCTGAACGGTGTGCTTCAAACCTATTGGGGCGTGACCGGAAAAGAGCCCGGCGCTTTGGACAATCTGCACAACTTCGATGTGGACGAGAACGGCAACCTGTTCATTGCCGATGCGTGGAACAATCGCATTCAGAAGTTCACACCGAAGGAACACGCCGATACGGCAAGGATGGTCGGCCCGGAGTTCGTTCTGCCGAAATAGACTCGCGGTAACTGTTGTAGTATCTACCGCACCCAGAATCAATACACGGTGAGCATCTGACTCGATTTCACATTCCTGGTAATAAACCGGAGATCTGGAAATATCGGCATCGCATCGGCCCGACTACTGGCCCGGTCCGGTCTTGTGGTGATACGTCCGCTTGACCGATTGATTGTCGCAACCCCCTCCTTCCACCAAAGAACAGGATAGCGTGTCGGGGTGGCCGTCCCTGGCCACCCGCGGGCATAGACGACATCTCTCAATAGACTTTCCTGAAAATACAGGCCACCCCGCGGGCGGCCAGGGCGGCCGCCCCGACACGCACGCTTGAAGGTGGCGGCGATAGAGAAGTGATTGGAGAAACTTCGGTGTCGCCAGCAGGGTTGATGGGCCGAGTGCTTCGTGCGCCAGTGCCCTCCGAATCTTGGGGGCGCGTAGGGCTGACATGAAATCTGTAACGGCGGGCGCAGCCAGTCCGCGCCCGCCATGTCTACAGTAGCCTAGTCGTTTATCTCAACCAGGCCGATGCGGTTCGAACTGGTCTGGTGAATCAGCAGGTTGCCTGCTTCGGTCACCCAGAAGTTCCGGACGATGCCGACGCCGGATGGAATTGCCCAGCTCTGGAACTTTTCCGTCTCCGGGTCGAAGCGTACGAGCGCATCGGGTCTCATCCCCGACTCGTTGTACCAGATGACGTCGTCTATGACGGTGAAAGCATAGGGCCGAGACTCCGACCCACTGGGTGACGGCCATTCCTGGATCTCACCCGTTTCCGGATTGAGCCTCCCGATCGTGCCGCCAGTGAAGTTGCCGTACCAGACCATGCCGTCGCTGGTGAGTCCGAGCCGGCGGATGCGCGCCGCCTCGTCCGGCAACTCGTAATACTGGACATTCATAGTCTCCGGATCCAGGGCCCCGATCTTGTTGGTGCCGTTGTACGCGACCCAGATCGTGCCGTCTGCGGCGACCTGCATACCGTACGGTCTCGGCTCGGTCTGAATCTCGGTGACCTCACCCGTCTCGGGGCTGAGGCGTCCGAGCATCCCGGCCTGCTGGGCGGTGAAGTAGAGCCTGCCATTCGGATGGAACACGGCGGTGTGCGGATCCCGGGCCTCGGTCTCGAACTCAGTGATGATGCCCGTCTTTGGATCAAGCTTGCCAACGGTGGCGTTGCTGTTGCCCATGTACCAGATGTTTCCGTCCGCGTCGGGAACGATGCTGTGCGGCCGTGCTTCTGGCGGGAGGAGAAACTCTTCCATTTTGCCCGTTTCAGGATCGAGCCTTCCGGCGAGGCTGGCCCACATTCCCGTCCACCAGATCGAGCCGTCCGGCGCCTCGACCGGGTCGCGCGACCGCTGGCCCAGGGTCGGTACCATCCACTCCGTTATCTCGATCGATGTGTCACCGGAAACCAGGGTGGGCCGCCGCCCCGGCTTCTCGGGGTAATGCTCGGCCAGGTACTGGGCCACCGTGTTGCCCTGGGCATCCGGCAGCGCCACCATCGAGGCGACAAGCGCCTCCCAGTCGTCCTTGCCATAGCCCGAGGAGTTTCCTATCTGGTTGAGTCCATGGCAATCGGTGCAATGGTTCTGGACCAGTGCCTGGCCTGGGCCTGCCGGTAGCTGGAATTGCCGGCCGCCTCTGCCTCGCTGCGCTTCCGCCGGCGCGGCAACAGCCAGACAGAGAAACGCTACGGCGGTCAGGACTGAGAAGGCTTTGATTCGCATAAGTTTTACCTCAAACACTGAATAATTCGCGTCGGTGTCGCGCCCGTTTGTCGATCGTTCCGGGATGCTCTGCCAATACAGATACGAAACCATTGGGTGCGGACAGTATGGGCCGATACTACACTCCGCCACTGGCACGATCAAATTTCTTCAGCCTGAAACGTTGTTGGCCAGTGACCGTGTCGATCGATCGGCGACAGAGTTTCTCTATCTTTGCCTTACGGGAATCCAGTATTCGTGGTTACAGCCTTCTCCAGCCAGTCCGCCAGGAGGACGGTACCGCTTTCACGATACCCTCGCTGCATCTGACTGTTTGATTGCTTCCAAATCGTTCTTTTCGTAACATTCACAACAGTTTTTCAGACGCTGGCGAAGGAACGCCTCGCAGACCGGATTCGCCCTGTCGTATTTCGTGCGTCATGTAGCGTTCATCGTTATCATCGTTAGCCGCGGTGACCATCCGTGCCGCCCTGTCGATTGAACTGTCGACCCATAAGTAAGGAGAGAAAATGAGCATCGTCACATTGAAGGTGAATGGCGAGACACACACTCTGGATATAGATCCATCGACTCCTCTGCTCTATATTCTGCGCAATGATCTCGGCCTGGAAGGTCCGCGTTTTGGTTGTGGCCTGGGACAGTGCGGTTCGTGCACGGTGCTCGTTGATGGCGTGGCGGTTCGATCGTGCGTAACTGCGACCTCGAGAGTTGAAGGTGAGATCACAACGCTTGAAGGGCTGTCGAAAGAAGGCGTGTTGCACCCCCTACAGCAGGCCTGGATTGACGAGCAGGTCCCGCAGTGCGGCTTCTGTCAGAACGGACAGATCCTGACCGCCAAGGCGCTACTGGATCGAAATCCGAACCCGGATGATGCAGAAATCCGGGAAGGGATGAACAGGACATTGTGTCGCTGCATGACGTATTTCCGCATCCAGGCGGCCATCAAGCGGGCCGCGCAATCTATGGCGGCTAATGAGGCGGGTTCGGGCAAGGAGGTGGGCGCATGACAGCCTTCACGAACATTCCGAAAGAAATCCAGGAAATGTTGGAGAAAGGGAACCCGACAACTTCCCGCAGGAATTTCCTCAAGGGCTCGGGCCTGCTGGTCGTGAGCCTCGGCACCGGGACGCTGGCCCACTCAAACCCGTTCAGCGCGGGTTCGACGGCCCAGGCCGCAGCGGGCCCGTATCCCGACCCCGACTTCCATCAACTCGATTCCTGGATCGTCATTCATGAAGACAGCACGGCGACCTTCTACGTCGGTAAGACGGACGGCGGCCAGGGCACAGGAACTGCCTTCCGGCAGATGATGTGCGATGAACTGGACATCGCCTTTGACAAAACCGATCTCATCATGGGGCGCACCGACATGACCGTCGATCAGGGAGGGTCGGGCGGTTCCGATGCTATCCAGACTGATGGTTGGCCCATGCGGCGCGTCGCTGCCGAAGCCCGACGAGTCCTGATGGAAATGGCATCGGAACGATTTGGGGTGCCTGTCGATCAGCTCGCCGTCAGCGAGGGTGTCATCACAGTCAAGGCAGATCCTTCCAGGAGCGTCAGCTACGGAGAATTGATCGGCGACAGACAGTTCAATGTCACGCTGACCGGCGACCGCATCAATGCGACAACGGGTGTGGCAGAAGTGAAGCCGGTCCAGGACCTCAAGATCGTCGGCCAATCGCTCGAGCGCTACGATATTCCTCCTAAAGTGGACGGGTCGGTGAAATGGGCCTCGGGCGTGGCGGTTCCAGGGATGGTTCATGCCCGGAACGTCAGACCCCCGATGGCGGGCGCCACGTTGATCGGCGTCGACGAATCCTCTGTCCAGGACATTCCGGGACTCATCAAGGTTGTCCGCAAGGGCAATTACGTCGCGGTTGTATGCGAGCGGGAGGAGGAGGCGGTCAAGGCGGCCAGACAGCTCAAACTGGACTGGCAGGCACCGGCAACACCGCCCTTTCCGACATCGGAGAACTTGTTCTCGTTTATGCGCGACGCCACACCCACGTCCCTCACCCGCACCTCGAATCCGGACGTGACCGGGAACCCCGACGAGGCGTTTGCGGGCGCAGCGAAAGTCATCGAAGCGGAATACGACGTCCCGTACCAGGGGCACACGGCGATCGGACCAGCGCATGCCCTGGCCGATCCGTCAAACGATCAGATGACGATCTACTCCAACGACATGAAAGCGTACAGCCTCAGAACCGGCGTGGCTCGATTTCTTGAGATGCCACGTGATCGGGTCCGCGTTATCTGGATGGACGGCCCCCAGTTGTACGGCCGCACGGCCGCCGATGACGCTGGTTTTGAGGCGGCCTATCTGGCAAAGGAGATCGGCCGGCCGGTTCGAGTCCAGTGGATGCGAGACGAAGAGACGGCCTGGGATACCAAGGGGCCGGCGTTTACATTCAACCTGCGTGGAGGTTTGGATGCCGACGGCAACCTGGTCGCATGGGAATACAGGGCCCGGGTCGCCGACTATGGTCACGTGGGTTACAACGATCCCGAAACCGTCCTGATCGCTCAGCTCATGGGGATCCGGCCTGCCCGGTTGGCTCCAGGGGGGGGCGCCCCGCCGGCAGAGATGTATGTCATCCCCAACCGGCGCCAGGAGACGCACGTCGTCGCCCTGCCTCTGGTTTCCGAGACGCCGCTTCGCACCGGTAACCTGCGGGATCCCAACGGACCGCAGACGACCTTTGCCAGTGAATCGTTCATCGACGAACTGGCCGAGGCGGCCGGAATCGACCCGGTTGAGTTTCGCCTGAAGCTTTTGAGGGATGGCCCCGACGACGCTCAGTTCAAGCGGGCGCGCTCCATCGCCGTCGTCCAGGCGGCAAAAGAAACCTACGGGTGGGACACCAGACCCTCACCCAAGCCGCTCGATACCGGGAAGATTCTCACAGGCCGCGGAATCGCGTATTGTTACCGCGGCCGAACGGTTGTCGCGGAAATCGCTGAGGTCGAGGTGAATCGCGAAACCGGCCACGTGTGGGTGAAGCGGCTCGTCTGCGCCCATGACTGCGGGCTGGTGATCAACCCCGACGGGTTGAGCAACGCTCTCGAGGGGAACATGCTTCATGGGTTGAGCCGCGCGCTCCACGAGGAGGTGCAGTTCGACACGGAGAAGGTGACCAGCAGGAACTGGATCTCCCACCCGACGCTCACGCACGCCGACACGCCGGCCAGGATCGACGTCGTCCAGGTGAACGGGGATCCCAACCCGGACCGGCCGGATCTTCCTCACTATGGGGCTGGCGAGGCGTCGATCAAGCCCACGATTGCAGCCGTCGCCAACGCAATATACGATGCGACCGGCGTTCGCATCCGTCGTGTCCCGTTCCGGGACGAGCGGGTCCTCAGAGCACTCCAGGCTGCAGGAGTGTAACCAGAGAAGAAGACTCAACGAAACCCGCCGGCCGATCCTGGCCGGCGGGTTTCGTGCTTGAGCGTCCGATGGCGAACCGGCCGGCCGTCGGATCCGTTTGACGGTTGAACACCACCTGCCCTATTGCCGACTGTCCACGATGGATTGATAGATAAGAGCGCGAAGTTTCCCCTGGTCGTCGATCCCCATCGCCGGAATCAACTGCGTGAAGTAGACGACGACAAGTTCTTCGGCCGGGTCGACCCAGTAGGTCGAGTGGTAAGCGCCACCCCAGCCGAACTCTCCGACGGACCCCGGCTGCCCGCGGGCTCCCAGATCCTTCACCACGGAAAAGCCCAGACCGAAACCCTGGCCGTTCCGGAAGGGCTTCCCCCTCAAGCCGTCGCTCGTCATCAGTTCGACGGTTTTAGGTGTCAAGACCCGCTGGCCGTCGAGCTCGCCGCCGTTCAGGAGCATCTGGAGGAAGCGCGAGTAGTCGTTGGCCGTCGAGAGGAGGCCGGCCCCGCTGCCGGCGATTAAACAGCACCTTTCAGCGATAAGTTCCTGGGCTGTGTGTCCGGGCGGCCGTCTCTGGCCGCCCGCCGCCCAACTTCCACAATCCCCGCCCTTCTTTTTCCCAAGAAATCCTGAAGGCCTCCTCTCCGTAGGCCGATAAGAAGTCTGAGAAACCAGATAATAGGGGGTACCGAACGATGAGGCATTTGCTTCCAATCGTGATGATTCTTTTCGGTGCGCCCCTCTTTGCCCAGACACGCGTACTGATCGACAATCAAACCGATCATGAGGTGGACCAAGCCCGTGTCCGCCGATTGACTGCAGAAGCTCTCGTTCAGGCTCCCGTCAGCGAGCCTACTATCATCGTTCACATCTGGCCAAGGAAGGCGCTCCGATCCCTGGTGGACAAGAAAATAGATGCATTTTTTGTCAGCCCGAACCACCTGTTCATGCACGAGATGAGCTACATCGCACTGATTCACGGATTGCTGTTGGTGACGTTTCCGAACGTGGATCCTGAAGAACTTGGACGCCGGGGTCGTCGGATCTGGCTCATGGACGCGTTGGTGGTCGACGTTCGTACACTGACCGACTCGGCCGCCAGTTTCCGGAACTGAGAGCAATTCGTAAAAGTCGTCCAGCAGGTGTGGGTGTGGTGTAACGAACTCCTGAGAATGGGCGGTCATAGACCGCCCCTACAGGGGGGGCGAGATTCATAGCGATCTGACAGTGTCTTGAACGGCCGGGAGGAAGTCTGCACGGGCGACTTGGTTCGGCGCTATCCCAAGGCGTCTTTGGAATCTTCCACGCATCCGTTATATTCGTACTTCTATGCGAATGAGTGCGGACAACGTGAACGGCCGAGTCAAAGGAGAGCCTGCCCCGATCGATCGCCTGCTCCTGCCGTTTCGCATGTTCGTGCAGGCGGAAGCGTCGTCAGGCATCCTGCTCCTCGTTGCGGCCGCCGTCGCCTTGATCTGGGCAAACTCTCCGTGGGGCGAGTCGTACCTCCACCTCCTGGAGACTGAGATCGCTATCGACGTCGGTGGCACAGTCCTCTCCGAGTCCCTTCTTCACTGGATCAACGACGGACTGATGGCGGTCTTCTTTTTCGTTGTAGGGCTCGAGATCAAGCGAGAGTTGATCGTTGGCGAGTTGTCGTCACCGAAGCTGGCCGCATTACCCCTCGCGGCGGCGTTAGGCGGAATGGTCGTTCCCGCCTTCATCTATATCGCAATCAATTTCGGGACACCAGAGGTTCGGGGTTGGGGCATTCCGATGGCGACCGACATCGCGTTCTCGATGGGTGTTCTTTATTTGTTGGGAAACAGGGTTCCCGTCGGGCTCAAGGTGTTCCTGGCGGCGCTGGCGATTGCGGATGACATTGGAGCCGTTGTTGCCATCGCCGTGTTCTACACCGCGGAGATCGCCTGGCCGTACGTGGCGTTGGGTGGGATGGGTCTGTGTGTCATGGCCCTTTTGAACCGCATGGGTGTACGAAATCCGAGTGCATACGGAATCGTCGGCACCGGAGTGTGGTTTGTTGTCCTGCTTTCCGGTGTGCATCCCACCGTCGCCGGCGTCCTGGCCGCCATGACCATACCTGCGCGCGCCCGCATGGATCCGGACGAATTCGTCGAGAGGAGCCGATCGGCTATAAAGTCGTTCGAACTGTCCGGAGAGTTTGGCGATGACATCCTGACCAACACAGATCGGCAGGAGGCGTTGCTCGAAATCGACGAAGCCTATGAAGAGACGACGACACCTCTACAGCGCATGGAGCAGGACCTCCATCCCTGGGTCAGCTTTCTCGTTCTGCCCCTGTTTGCACTTGCCAACGCGGGTGTCGTCTTCGAGGGCGATATTTCGTCAATGGTGTTACACCCGGTCACGATAGGCGCGGCCCTTGGCCTTCTGGCCGGCAAGCAGGCTGGAATCACCTTCTTCGCGTGGCTCGCTGTTCGTTTGGGATGGGCCAGCCTGCCTGATGGCTGCACCTGGCGCGAAATCTGGGGCGTCGCCTGGATCGCCGGGATCGGGTTCACGATGTCCCTCTTTATCGCCGCTCTCGCTTTCGATGATCCGTCATTCCTGCCCATGGCCAAGACCGGCGTGTTCGCCGCCTCCGTACTATCCGGAGTTGTTGGGGTGATCATTTTGCGACGCTCTTTCAGCAACGGCCACGACCGGTAGAAACTTTTTTACGCAGATTACGCGGATTACGCAGATGGGAATCCGATGTTGATTTGCCGTGGTGCGCACAACCTCTTTCTTGCGCATTCTCCCGATTCAATCTGTGTAATCCGCGTTCAGCTCTTCCCGGCCAATCCCATCTGCGTCTCTGGTGCGCCAGGCAAAGCTTGGGCATTCTAGCTGAATGAAAGGAGTC
>CAZOZZ010000155.1:0-9267 GCA_964584435.1 uncultured Solibacteraceae bacterium
CCTTCCTTCTCTCTTTCGTCTTATCTCAGATCTCTTGAGAAATGCGGGCTAGTGCTGCTGGGCCCTGGTGGATTGCCAATTGTGGAAATCCGATCCCAGGATGAAGAACTTTCGGCCGATCCTCATCGTGGGGATCCTCTCTTCCTCGATGATCCGGCGGAAGTGCCTGATGGAGAAGCCCGCCATCGTGGCGGCCGAAGGTATATCGAGAAACATCTTGGTCGGGGGCTGGGTTTCCACTGTCGCTTCCTTTAACATTTTGCCACCTCCTGTCCTCATACCAAGCAAATCACCTGCCACGATGGGCCAACCGGACCAAAAGAGTCTCCGCCATGGGGCCGGATGCCGTGTTGTTCAAGCGGTTCAAGACGGAAGGCTCTTGCCGTGAGGTTTGAATAGGGGGAGATGTCCCTGTTGTTGGAGTCGAGGTTTGTCATTTGTTTGACGATTGCGTTCTCGCGAGTGTCAGGGAACTGACAGACGCAGAAGCGTCGAGATGCAGGGAAGAAGACACGATCTGCGAAATCGGCGCATGAACTTTGGTCCCATCCAAAGTGAACCCCGGGCATCGCACACTCGATGCTCGTTTGACAGTGCCTACGGGGAGTCCTAACCTTAGACCCATGTCCCCCGCGCTCGAAGTTCGAAACCTGTCGAAAACCTATCGCCGTTGGTGGTCCAGAAAGGGAGTCCATGCGTTGGTCGATGTCGACCTGACTGTGGAGCGCGGCTCGATCTTTGGTTTGCTCGGCCCCAACGGAGCCGGGAAGACTTCCCTGATCAAGATTGCCCTCACAATTGCCCATCCCACCAGGGGAGAAGTGGTGCTGCTGGGACAAAAGAACCATGACCGTTCCATCTTCAAGCGAGTCGGTTATCTCCCTGAGAATCCGAGGTTCCCCACACACCTCACTGCAAGGAACGTCCTTCGGCTATACGGTAGTATGAGCGGCCGGGATATGAAGTACATTCGGCAGAAGAGTCCGGAATGGCTCGAGCGTGTGGCTTGTCCGGGTGGGAGCGTGTCAGGGTCGCGAAGTTCTCCAAGGGAATGGTCGAACGCCTGGCTTTTGCCCAGGCCGTGATTCACGATCCCGACCTGATTTTCCTGGACGAACCGACGGATGGGCTGGACCCGATCGGACGCATGGAGATGCGGAAGATCTGCAGGGAACTTGCCGACGCCGGAAAGACGATCTTCATCAATTCCCATATCCTGGCCGAGATCGAAACCGTGTGCGATCGTGTTGCGCTGATGAAGGAGGGCCGAATCCTGGATGTCGGTTCGGTGGCCGATTTCACTTCCGGCGGCGAAACCTACGAGGTCACGGTGGCGACCGAGGACGATCTCTCAAGATGGTTCGAGAGCCAGGAATTACGTTTCTCGAGCCACAATGGGCAACTTCAGGTTGTCCTGCCGGATCGCAACTCCGCCAACCAGCTGATCGATACGCTACGAACCCGGGGCGTCGAGATCGAATCCGTTACCCCGAGGCGCAAGTCCCTGGAGTCCGTGTTCCTGGAGAGGGTATGTTGAATCCGCTCAAACCGGGTGTGTTTCTTGACACGTTCGAGGAGTCTTTCCGGAACAACATGTTCCTGTTCTTCTTCGCGATCTCTTCGCTTTTCATTGGCTCGATTGCGCTGGCGCTGAATATGGATATCGTGAGCGGGGCGATCAGCGGGGTGACCTTCTTCGGAGAGGAGTTGGAGATCCCCAGGATGACCGTTCCGCAATTCATCAACGCGGTTCAGTCGGGGATGGCGATGATGATCTCCACGATCGGGTTGTTCCTGGCGCTGATGGCCACGTCGACCCTGTTCCCTTTGATGACCCAGAAAGGCAGTATCGAGCTCCTGCTGTGTCGCCCCGTTCCCCGCTGGCGTTTGATGGTCGCCCGCTTCCTGGGCGGCACGGCCATCATGGCGCTCAATGCCGGGTACTTGATCGCCGGTGTCTGGTTGGTTCTGGGGCTGAAGTCGGGAATCTGGAACACCGGGTTTCCCGCCTCGACCATACTGATCGTCATCGCGTTCGTGTTCCTGTATTCGGCCGTTATGACCCTGTCCGTGATGACCGAAAACGGTCCGGTGGGATTGCTGGCCGGGTATGCGATCCTGATGTTTTCTCCCGTTCTGGCAGCCCACGAAAGAATTACGCCTGCATTTTCGAAGGAACTTTACCGGGAGATATTTCGTTCACTTTACTGGGTGCTGCCGAAGGTCGCCGAGATGATTGGTGCGGCCAGGCGCCTGATAGCGGGCACGCCGCTGGAGATCGGAACGGTGTTGTGGACGTCTGGATTGTTCACCGCCGGTTGCTTTCTTGTCACTTTGATATACTTCAGTAGACGAGATTACTAACAGAACGGAGCGAGGTTCGAACCATGAAATTGGTCATCGGTGTGTTTTCTCTTGCGGTGACGATCGCCGTCGTCGCCAGTTTTCCTGGAACAGTTGAAGCGGTCAATCCGGACGAGGCCCTCCTGCGCCTGTTTCCGCTCGACACGGAAGGCGTGGGCTTTGTCGACGTGGCCCAACTCCGGGATAACTCGTTGATCAACGAACTGGTCATCGACAGGGTCCTGCGGGACAAGCCCCGGGCGATAGACGAGTTTGAGGAGCAGACAGGACTGGACCTGGAGTCGGACATCCAACAAGTGATGGTCGGAAGGACCGGCGAGAAGGAGTTCCTCATCGCCGCCAGGGCGAATTACGAGGACTTCAGAGTCGAGCAGTATTTCAAGGACAAGGGTGTCGACTTCGACACCTACGCGGGAAGAACGCTGTACTTGCTGGATGGTGATGACGACGGAGCGGTCAGCTTTGTGGACGGTCTTGTCCTGGTCGGAAACAGAAACTCGATCCAGGAAGCCCTCGACCGCTTAAACGCACCCTCGACGACGGCCATGGCCAGTCAAGACCTGCTGGCTTCAATTAACTCGATCGACGAGGGGAGCCAGGTATGGGCGGTTGGTGCCTTCGAGGACTTCCTGCTTCCCGATGGCATAGCGCCCGCGATGACAACCGACCTGTTCGACGCGCTCGAGGACGGCACCTATCAGATGCGAATCGACTCGATCGTAACCGCACGAGCCATCGGCGACTTCACCACGCCGGAAGTCGCCCAACGAACAACCGATCTGCTCCGTGGCCTGGTCGCTCTCGGAAAGATGCAGGCCTATGAGCGGCAGGAATTCATAGAACTCCTGGACGGCGTCCAGATCGAAACCGTCGACACCGCAGTCCACATCGACTTCTCCGCCGACGGAGAGTTGCTTCGACGAATCCACGAAGCCGACGACCAACAACGATAGACTGGTCGAGCGCCGTATCCATCCCCGATACCGGCGTTGCTTGTCGTTCGGCCTCGTCAACGCATACGAATGCGTATCCTCAGCCTCACTCCGCGCGCCTTGGTCTCGGGGCGTCTACGACGCTCTCTGCTCGGCTGGTTGAAAAGGGGACTGAAAGGTAGAAGGGTGCTCGTTAGAGCACCCTTTTCTGTCCTGATGTAGGTGCGGTCTATGACCGCACAGATCATGCGCTCACAGAGCGCACCTACATCAAGCCTGCCGGTATCGTGGATGGATACGGCGCTCGACCAGGCCTAGCGTGCTCCGGACATGGATGCCAGGAAGTCGGCGTTCGCCTTCGTCTTGGACATCTTCTCCAGCAGCAACTCCATCGCCTCGACCGTCGACAGCGGATTGAGAACCTTCCGCAGGATCCAGATCCGGGTTAGTTCGTCCTTGGAAACCAGCAGCTCCTCTTTCCGTGTTCCGGACCGGTTGATGTCGATTGCCGGGAAGACGCGCTTGTCGACCAGCTTTCGATCCAGGCCGATCTCCATGTTGCCCGTCCCCTTGAACTCTTCGAAGATCACGTCGTCCATACGGCTCCCGGTATCGACCAGGGCCGTGGCTATGATCGTCAGGCTGCCCCCTTCCTCGATGTTGCGGGCGGCTCCGAAGAACCGCTTTGGCCGCTGCAGGGCGTTGGAATCGACACCGCCGGACAGGACCTTGCCCGATGGCGGCACGATCGTGTTGTAGGCACGAGCCAGACGTGTAATCGAATCGAGCAGGATGACCACATCGCGCTTGTGCTCCACGAGCCGCTTGGCTTTCTCGATAACCATCTCGGCAACCTGTACGTGACGCGTGGCCGGTTCGTCGAAAGTCGAACTGATTACCTCTCCGTTTACCGACCGCTGCATGTCGGTCACCTCTTCCGGCCGTTCGTCGATCAGGAGAACGATCAGGATGACTTCCGGCTGGTTTGCGGTGATGGAGTTGGCGATCGTCTGCAGCAACATCGTCTTTCCGGTCCTGGGCGGGGCGACAATCAGCCCACGCTGTCCTTTACCGATGGGCGTCAACAAGTCCAGGACCCTGGCTGAAAGCTTGTCCTTCTCCGTCTCCAGCTTCAACCTCTCGTCTGGATAGAGCGGCGTCAGGTTGTCGAAAAAGATCTTGTTGCGGGCCTGGTCCGGATGTTCAAAGTTGACTGCTTCGACCTTGATCAGTGCGAAGTAACGCTCGCCTTCCTTCGGCGGGCGGACCTGTCCGGATACTGTGTCGCCCGTCCGGAGGTCGAACTTGCGGATCTGTGACGGCGACACATAGATGTCGTCGGGTCCTGGCAGGTAGTTGTAGTCCGGGGCCCGGAGGAAACCGAACCCATCGGGCAGGGTTTCCAGTACGCCTTCACTGAAGATGAAGCCGCTCTTTTCGGTCTGGGCCTGTAGGATCTTGAAGATCAACTCTTGCTTGCGCATCCCCGATGCTCCCTGGGTGTTCAGGTCTTTGGCGACCTGGGTCAGGGCGGCGATGTTCATTTCTTTCAGCTGTGCGATGTCTCGTGTGGCGGGCCCATCGGGGCGCTCGGCTGCTACTTTCTTGGTCATAGGTGGGTTTTTCTCACTCATGCGGGTTTTCTTCTTGAAATTACGGTTTGCGGGCACGGATCCGGATCGGACCTGCACCCTCCACCTAGGAAATGGCAGTTCGAATCATGGACAAGACAGAATCTCTTCCAAGACGCGTGACTGCTGAAAATGGAATCAGTTCTTCGGTCCCGAGCTCTTCGGTGGCTTTGCGGATCGATTGGTTCATCTGATTCCGTTTAAGTTTGTCAGCCTTGGTCAGGATGACAGCGTTCTCGATATGGTAATAGTCCAGCCACTCTTTCATTAAGATATCGTTGGGAGTAGGTGGAATTCGACAATCGACGAGCAGTAGTGCCAGTTTCAGTTGCTGGCGGTCTCGCAGGTATCCTTCGACCATTTCCCGCCACCCGGCCTGCACTTTCTTGGGGACCTTCGCATATCCATACCCGGGTAAGTCGACAAAGTAGAAGTGGTCATTGATTAAATAGAAATTGATGGTTTGTGTGCGGCCCGGAGACCTACTGATTCGGGCCAACCCCCGGAGGTTGACCAGCGCGTTCAGCAGCCTCGATTTTCCGACATTTGATCGGCCAATGAAAGCGATTTCCTGAAGTCGGTCTCTGGGAAAGTCATCCGGTTTCAGTGCGCTCTTGACAAATCTGGCAGAACTGACTTTCACGGGAGGCTGAGCGCGGACGGCTCGTTTCCAGACAGATCCATTTTAGCAATTCTTGTGGGGAAAGGTCCAGCTTGGTGTTCTGGCCCGTGATCCATCAGTGCATGATGGACCCGGGTCGGACGTCAGATCCGCTGACTACCCGCGGATCGAACCCTTCTACACCCTCCAGTGGCTTGGGTTGTTCCGTGAGAGCGACTTTGAGGACTTCATCCACGTCTTTGACGAGGTGGATGGTGAACTCTTCCAGGATGTTGGCAGGAATGTCTGCCAGATCTTTCTGGTTGTCGTGCGGGATGATGATCGTACGAATTCCCACCCGATGTGCCGCCAGCAGTTTTTCCTTTAGGCCCCCGATCGGCAGTACTTTTCCTCGTAGCGTGATCTCGCCGGTCATGGCTACGTTGCTGTGTACCGGAGTCTGAGTCAGCGCGCTGACGATCGACGTCGCCATCGTGATGCCCGCCGAAGGCCCGTCCTTGGGAATCGCCCCTTCCGGAACGTGAATATGGAGATCGAGCCTCTGATAGAAATCACTCGGAATTCCAAAGTCATGAGCCCGTGTCCGCACGTAGCTCATGGCGGCCTGGGCCGATTCCTGCATCACGTCTCCGAGCTTTCCGGTCAGTGTGAGCTTGCCGCTCCCCTCCATCAGGGTTGCTTCGGTGGTAAGAATTTCACCGCCTACCTCGGTCCAGGCAAGGCCGGTAACAAAACCGACTTCGTTCTTTTCTTCGTGACGATTCGAACGGTACTTTTGAATGCCGAGGTAGTCCACCAGGTTGTCCGCAGTGATCTTCGCATTATACTTCTTGCCTTCCCGGACAACGGCGCGGGACACTTTGCGACAGACACCCGAAATTTCGCGTTCAAGGTTGCGGACTCCTGCCTCACGGGTGTAACCCCGGACCAGGGATGGGATCGCGGTATCTTCGAACTCCAGCTGCTTGGTGCTGATACCAGTCGTTTCCAGCTGTTTCGGTATCAGGAAGCGTCTTGCGATCTGCACCTTCTCTTCCTCGGTGTAGCCGGGAAGCCTGAGGATTTCCATGCGGTCCTGAAGCGGTTGTGGAATCGTGTGCAACACGTTTGCGGTTGCGATAAACATCACCTGCGACAGATCGTAGTCAACATCCAGGTAATGATCGTTGAACGTGGAGTTCTGCTCCGGATCCAGCACTTCCAGTAGCGCCGCGGCAGGATCGCCCCGGAAGTCCGTGCTCATCTTGTCGACTTCATCGAGGAGGAACACAGGATTCATCGTGCCGGCCTTCTTGATCATCTGGATGATCTGACCGGGCAGCGCTCCTATGTAGGTGCGACGATGCCCGCGGATCTCAGCCTCATCCCGGACCCCGCCCAGGGCCAGGCGGACGAACTTGCGGCCCGTCGCTCGAGCGATGGACATGCCGAGCGAGGTCTTGCCGACACCCGGAGGTCCTGCAAAGCACAGGATAGAACCCTTGGGTTTCTTGACGAGCTGACGGACGGCAAGGAACTCCAGTATCCGTTCCTTGATCTTGTCCAGGCCGTAGTGATCCTCGTTCAAGATGCGTTCCGCTGCCTCGATATCCCGTATCTCCCGGGTTCGTTTCTTCCACGGCACCGCGACCAGCCAGTCGACATAGTTGCGCGAGACGGTCGATTCAGCCGACATCGCGGGCATCATCTCGATGCGGCGTAACTCCTGGATCGCCTTTTCGTAGGCTTCCTTCGGCATTCCGGCATCTTCGACCTTGGTCCGGAGTTCTTCCATGTCGGACTTTTCGTCCTTCTTTCCGAGCTCCCGCTGGATCGCCTTGATCTTTTCGTTCAGATAATATTCTTTCTGCGCTCGCTCCATCTGCCGCTTCACACGACTTTGAATGGACCGGTCCACCTGCAGCTTTTCGATCTCTATGTCGAGGAGGTCTGCGAGTCGCTTCGCACGCTCCACAGGATTGAAGATCTCTATGAGTTCCTGTTTTTCCTCGATGGACAGGGCCAGGTGCGAACAAATCGTATCCGCAAGTCGACCGATGTCGTCCATCCGTATGGCCGAAAGAACCTGTTCGTAGTTCACGTTCTGGCTCAGCTTGACGTACTGCTCGAACAGCTGGCTGACCCGTGCGATCAGGTTGTCGTATCCGGAAAAGGACTGGTTCTTGAAAGGAGAGAGTCGGAGGTTGGCAGCCAGGTGGTCGTCTTCTTCCGTAAGTTGCAGAATGCGCGCTCGTTCGATGCCTTCAACAAGAACCTTCGTGTTTCCGTCCGGTAGCTTCAGCGCCTGGACCAGGTTCGAAATCGTTCCGATCTGATAAATCTCGTTGGGTTTTGGGTCGTCGACCGAAGCGTCGTACTGCGTAGCCAGAAAGATGCGTTTGTCTCCTTCCATCGCGGCTTCCAACGCCCTCACCGAGGACTTTCGTCCAATTACGAAGGGGACCAGCATGTAGGGGAAGATGACCACGTCCCGGATCGGGACCATCGGCAACTTGACCTGTTCGTATTTATCCTTTGCGCTCATTTGTTCACTTCCGGGTTCAGGATTATCAAGGGATCCTGACTGGGTCGGACGGCAAATCCAGCCTATCCAGCCTTTTCGTACGGCAGCCGTACTTCCTTCTTTTCGACCATTTGTTTCGTGATCGTTAGTTCTTCCTGGCTTTTTTGCCCCGGGAGGGTGTACATCACGTCAAGCATCAGTTCTTCCATAATGATACGGAGGCCACGGGCACCTACCTTTCGCTTTATGGATTGGTCCGCGATCGCTGCCACGGCTTCCCTGGAGAACTTCAGATTGACGTTTTCGTATTCGAACAGACGTTGGTATTGCTTGACGAGGGCGTTCTTGGGCTGGGTCAGGATCTTCACCAGAGCGTCCTTGTCCAGATCGTTCAGCGTGGCCACAACCGGAACGCGGCCGACGAACTCCGGTATCATCCCATACTTGATCAGATCTTCGGGTTCGACCAAGTCAATCAGCGCCGACCGGTTTTCCGTGGTCTTCTCGCGTAATTCACCCTGGAATCCCATGGTGCTGCCCTTGGCAAGCCGCTTCTCGACCATTTTTTCAAGCCCCACGAACGCTCCACCGCAGATAAAGAGGATGTTGGTCGTGTCGACTTGCGTGAATTCCTGGTGAGGATGCTTTCGTCCACCCTGCGGGGGGACATTGGCGACCGTTCCTTCCAGCATTTTCAGCAGGGCCTGCTGGACCCCTTCGCCCGACACATCGCGGGTGATCGAGGGGTTTTCGTCCTTCCGGCCGATCTTGTCGATCTCGTCGATATAAATGATCCCGGTTTGACACCTTTCCACGTCGCCACCGGCATTCTGGACCAGCCTCAGGATGATGTTTTCCACGTCTTCACCGACGTAACCGGCCTCGGTCAGGGTGGTCGCGTCGACGATTGCGAACGGGACGCTCAGTAGACGTGCAAGCGTCTGAGCCAACAGGGTTTTTCCAGTCCCGGTGGGCCCAATCAGAAGGATATTGGATTTCTGAAGCTCCACTTCGGACTTCTTGCGGGCCAACTCGATCCGTTTGTAGTGGTTGTAAACCGCAACGGCCAGTTTCTTTTTCGACGTGTCCTGGCCAATCACGTATTGATCCAGGAATTCCTTGATTTCACGCGGCTTCGGAAGGTGGACGCTGCTTGGTGCCGGCTCGAAACCCTGGTCTTCATCAATGATGTCCTGACAGACAGCGACGCATTCG
>CAZOZZ010000156.1:0-9211 GCA_964584435.1 uncultured Solibacteraceae bacterium
CCGGGCAAGCCGCTGGTAGGTACCTGCACTGAAGATTTCGGTGGGCTCCAGGATGTCGATCAGGTGGTGGGGAATGCGATCGCGATCCTCTCTGGCGGGTTTTGCGGTTCCAATATCCAGGTGGCGAAAGACCTGAATGGAGTCGTAGTTAACAATCTCTCCGTCAAATTCCTCGGCTATACCCAGCGCCAGGTCAGACTTTCCACTAGCCGTCGGACCAACGATGGCAACAACCGGGTACGGGGAGTCGGGATCTCGGGAAGCCACGGATCAATACACCTCGGTCAGCTCGATTCCCCGATAATAGGTCTTCAGTATGTCTTCGGCCAGCGCACCGTCGATTGCCATTCCATAGGCTCCGACCTGGCACATGCCGACACCGTGTCCCCATCCACCGCCGTAGAAGGACATGCCGAGCAATTCCCGGCGGCGGTTTCGTTCCTCATCGATATAGACCAGGGTATCGCGCAACCCGAGCAACGTTCGGAACCGCGAGCCGGCGATTTCACTTCGCCCGTTCGTCCCCCTGATCTCAACACGCACGACGCGCTCGGAGAGCCCGCGGGCCACCACCCGAATATCTTCGAGAAGACCGATGTTCAACGAGCGAATCGCCGTGTCCAGCTCTTCTCGTGTGCGATGCGTCTGCCATCGAGCTACTGGAGAATACCGGTCCGCCGAAGGGTTTCCCGGGTTCGGACGATAGACCAGCGCCTCGACAAACCCATCGACAATACGGAGGTCGAAACCTTCCCCCCCAAGCCAGGCACCCTGGTCTACGGGGATGCGCTCGTCGCCGATTCGTCTAAAAACGGCAACGTCCGGCTTAAGCTCGAGTTCCTGAATCTCCTGGCCGATCCGAACATTCAACTTTTCTCCATCCCAGGACATCAGTCGCGCCGACTGCCACTCGAAAGCGTTCTTCTTTTCGATCAGACGGAGAAGGACGTCACTGATTTCGTTAGGACCCTCAGGCAACAAGACACCCTGCGCCTGGAGGAAGTCCACGTCCGATTCAACCATCACGTTCTGAAAGAAGTGGGAACGGATGAAAGGGGCAAGAACCTCAGGCTCCATAGAGGCGGGCTCTTCGAGGTCGGCAATGCCGAGAAAGCGACCCGCGTCGGAAAAGTTCTCGACACCTGCAATGCCCAGCAGTCCTTCTTCCCAGTTGCTGTAGATCACTGACGTTCGAAAAGGCTGTGGCTCCGGGTGACGATAGTGGCAGATCGTCGAAACCAGATACGGCACTTTCTGCTGAAAGACATTTTCTGCGTTCTCGGTCCGGCCGCCACAAGTCGAGCTGTAAAGAGCGTTGATTGCCTCTCCCTCGTAAGTCGCAACTATCCCGCGAGTCTGCTCGATCGCCTCGTCCGACAAAGGATGCTCGGTTCCAAACCCTCGATAGACCTGGCAAAAATCCGTGGCACAGATATCGAAGTTCTCACTCTCGAACTGACCCAGGTTGCGAACGATGTAAGTTCTGGCTGCAATGGCCTGCGCCTTCAGCGCTTCGAGCTCAGGGAACGCGTCCGGGGCAAGTTCATTAGGAACGACACCCCGGAGGTACTCCTCGAGTGGAAGCTCGTTGACGACGGTCATCGTCCCCCTGGAATTCCCGAAGATCTCGACATCTCCCCTGTAGGTTCTGCCCTCGACCTCGATCGGCGCCCCGCCGGGATCAACTCGTACCACAGAATCAAGCGGCCGAATCATTATCGTGTCGGAAGCAATCTCGATCGCCATACGAGGTTCCAGATCACTCCTGGTGTAGGTTCCTTCCCTGTCACCGATCGCAATGACAATCGAAAACTCGGCCGACCGGGTTCTGGTTCCTTCCAGCGTGAACGGTTCGGACGACCGCAACCTGAAACTGGAGATGTTCTGTTGAATCCCGATCCTGACCGTCGGCTCCGCAGGAAACGAAAGCTGCGAAAGCAGAACGAATCCAGCAAACAAACGAACACTAGCCAGGGAAATCCGATATCGACTGAACACTACTGACCTCCGTTCCCTCTGCGCCTCTGCGCCTCTGCGGTTAAGAACTCCCTGTCCCTGCACCCGGTGTCGGGTCTGCTGGAAGACCTGAGTTCACCGCGAAGACGCAAAGAACGCGGAGGTCGGAAAAGATTTTTTCACCGCAGAGGCGCAGAGGCGCAGAGAGGAATTGATGTCGGGACAAAATCTGCGTAATCTGCGTACAGATCGGGACTCCCATTTCCCTCCCCCCTACTTCATGTTGTACATGAACGTAAACTGCAACACGATGTGATCACTGTCGAAGTCGTCCGGGAGTCTTGGGAACGGATTGGAAGTCTGGATCGATGCGGCTGCGGATCGATCCAGGGGGTCGGCCCCGGAATTGGCGACGATCCTGAGGTCTTCCACACCACCGTCCTTTGCGATTGTGAAGATAAGCACGACCCGACCTCTGCGTCCGAGTCGGGCGATCTCTGGAATCAGCGCATACCAGTTGACCCGAACCCGGTTGACGACCTGGTTCATGTACGGCCCAAAGTCGTAACCTCGGGTGTCGGAAAGAATCGTCGGGTCTTCGGTAGAAAAGTTCGGCAACTCCTGTACACTACCGGAAATCCCAGGACGTTGGCCAAGCGCCGACTGCCTCCGGGTCTTCTCCAGGGACTCTTCGACAATACTTTCCGCTCGCCTTCTAAAGTCGGGAAGCGTCAGTGCACGCGGATTGGTGTTCTCGGCAACGGGACCGGCCGCTTCAGCAGGGTCCAGTTCCTCAAGGGAAGTGTCGGCGGCGCCGTTTTCGCCTGCGTCACCTTCCTCCCCTTCCTCCCCTTCAAGTTCCGCCTCTCGCCCGTTCTCACCGATCTCCGAAGGAATCACGGTGTCTCCCCGTGAAGAATTCGGTTCGGCGTCGGGGCGTGCGCCCTCGGCAATCACGTCATCGGGCCCGATCACGGGAGGAGGTGGAGCGGGCGGCGGCAGAGGCTGACCTGCAGGAGGCGCGAAGTTCTCGGCAATCTGCGGGGGTGGCGCAGGAGCGGCCTCGGCCAGTTCAGGAGGCAGGAACAGTTCGGTCAGGTCGTACCGTTCACGATCAAAATCCTGTCCGGCGATCCGAATGACACGCTTTGGTGTGCTCTTCAGAAAATCCGGATTGATCATGACGAACGCCACCAGCAACAGGTGGATACCCAGGGACACTGCCAGTCCCTTTCGCCGGCGTGCATCCAATTCCGGATCAGTTGGAAGTTGGAATTCCATTCCTACCTAAAGTGTATTCCCACCGAACCCGTGCACCAAGCACGCTGTTCAGCGAGCCTCGTCATTCGGCTCTTTCGTCTCCACCGGAGGAAGCCGACGCCACTTTCGGTGTGCGCGCCCCACGTGCCAGAATCTCGTCGTTGATCGAGAGCGCGATTTCGAGTGCTCTCAAGCCATCCTCGCCCGTCACGGCCGGCGTCCCCCTCTCTTCCACGCACGCTATAAAAGCTTCGAGTTGAGCCCGTAACGGTTCTTCATGAGGTGGCCGAAGTTTCTGCTGGGTAATGCGGCCGCCTTCGAGCGACAGGACGGAGCCTTCCTGGGCCGCATAATCCAACGAGACGTAATCGTGCGGCTGAAAGAATCGAAGCTTTCGCACCTTATCGGTGCTGACCCTGCTCGCGGTGAGGTTCGCCACACAGCCGTCTTCGAATTCGATCCGAACGTTCGCGATGTCGACCTTGTCGGACAGCACCGGAATACCCACCGCCCGAATCTCGACTACCGGTCGGTCGACAAGGCAAAGAACGATGTCGATGTCGTGAATCATCAGATCCAGGACGACATCGATGTCGAGACTTCGCATCGAAAACACACTGAGCCGATGCACTTCAAAGAACTGAGGCCGTGTCGCTACCTGCTGGGCCGCTCGTACCACCGGATTGAACCGCTCCACGTGTCCCACCTGAAGAATCCTTTTGCTGGTGCGGGCGGATTCGATGAGGGAGCGTGCCGCGTCAAGATTTGAAGCGATCGGCTTCTCGATCAGAACATCGATACCACTTTCCAGGCAGCGTCGCCCAATCCGCGCATGCTCCTCGGTTGGCGCCGCAATGCTTACCGCATCAACCTTCCCAAACAGATCTTCGAAATCCGTAAAGGACTCGGTGCTGAATTCGCCGGCAATCTCCCGGGCCCGCTCCGGCATGATGTCGGCCACCCCGACCAGACGGACGCCATCTAACCCGGCATAAATCCGGGCGTGATGTTTTCCTAAGTGGCCGACACCGATTACGCCAACGTTCAGCATTTTCTCAGGGTCTTTCTCAACGCAAAAACGCAAAGGGCGCAAAGTCTTATTTTCTTAAAACAAATCTTGCGGTCTTTGCGTCATTGCGTCTTTGCGTTGAAATCCTCACTCCACCGCAATAATTGCGATCCCGTTCTCATCCGCTGAAACGATCAAGTCTTCCCGATCGATCATCAGCGTCTTGTTTGCCTCGATTGCCATGGCAGTCACCCGGCATCGGATCAGGGTTTCAATCGTCGAGGGGCCAACAACCGGAACATCGAAGCGCAGGTCCTGGTTCGGCTTGGCCAGTTTTACTAGCCTCAGGCTCCTCTCGTTAACCAGCGAGGCCGCCCGGTCCACGATCGCGTCCGTGCCTTCCATCGCCTCCAGAGCCACGCATGCACCATCGCTGACGACAACGGACTGTCCCAGGTCGAGTCGTCCGAGTTCACGCGCGATGCGATAACCATAATCCAGGTCCGCCTGTTCCTCTACCGAAGGCGCACGGCGAGTCAACACACCCGGAGCAGGCAGGAGGGGTGCCAGGAACGCGGTCGAATCCATCAGTTCGATACCCTCTTGTTCCAGGACACGTGCCACGCCGCCGATGAGCGAATCCGTGGACTTGGTTGCCAGGCCCGACAAGAGCTTGAGCATCTTGAGGTCCGGCACGATCCCGCTGAAGATCTGCTTATGCTTCACCTGCCCTGCCATGACTGCTCGATCCACACCCTCGGCCTTGAATGCCTTGATCAGCTTCCCGAGTTGGCCCAGCGACAACCAGTAAACCGTGCCGGCTTCCTTTTCGATTTCGGGAAAAGTTTCTTCCTTGATCGCGGCAACGACCATCTCGATGCCCTGGCTCCGGGCCGCTTCGAGAACCAGAAACGGGAACTTGCCATTCCCCGCAATCAGCCCAACCTTACTTGACGACGCCACGTGGAGATTTCTCGATGAACTCGATGATAGTTCGGGCATCGGATGAGTCGACCTGTTCGCGAATCGCCTCCAGTGCCTGGGCGGTGTTCAGCCTGGACTGGAGCAGCAACCGGAAAACCTTCTTGATGTCCGAGATTCTTTCCGGCGAAAAGCCCTGACGCTCGAGACCGAGGGTATTGACGCCGTAGGCCTTCGTGTGACGCGGAGTGACGGTCTTCGAAAACGGCAGCACGTCTTTAGTCACGACCGAATAGCCGCCAATCCAGCCATGAGCACCCACGTGGCAGAACGGGTGCACACCCGAAAACGCCCCAACCGTTCCATGATCTTCGATGACGACATGCCCACCCAGAGTAGCGGCATTCGCCATCATGACGTGGTCACCCAGAATACAGTCATGGGCAACGTGCGCATAAACCATGAAGTAGCAGTGGTCGCCGATCCTGGTATGACCACCGCCACCTGATGTTCCTCGATTGACGTTTACGTATTCCCGGAAGACGTTGTGAGAACCGATCGTCAGGAAGGTTTCCTCGCCCTGGAACTTCAGATCTTGAGGTGGGAGGCCGATCGTGCCATATGGGTAAAAAACATTGTCCTCGCCTATCGTCGTGGGCCCTTCGACAACGACATGGGACTCGAACCGGCAGCCCGATCCGATCCGCACTCGATCCCCGATGACCGAATACGGTCCCACGTAGACATCCGAAGCAATCTCGGCGTTCGGACTGACGGTGGCACTGGGATGAACGTCACAACTACCGGTGGGCATCGTTGGCATGGTTGGCACCTCGCCCCCGGATCATGGTTGTGTCCCGATCGAAGACAACAGAGTGGCTTCGGCGGCCAGGTCGTCCCCGACGTAGACCTCGCCCTTCATCTTCCAGACGGTCGATTTTCGGCGCAAGACTTCCACGACGATCCGCAGCTGGTCCCCGGGCACAATCGGCCGGCGGAACTTCGCACCGTCGATACCCATAAAGTAAACGAGGGAATTGCTGAGGTCGGGGGCATCGAGCAAACCGAGGATTGCGCCTGCCTGAGCCATGCATTCGATCGTCAGAACGCCAGGCATGACGGCGGCCCCCGGGAAGTGGCCGGCGAAAAACCCTTCGTTGATCGTGACGTTCTTGATGCCTACGATGCGCTGGTCGCGTTCGACCTCGATGATCCGGTCAACCAGAAGGAACGGGTAACGATGCGGCAGAATCCGCATGATCTCAGCGATGCGCAGTTCCAAACGGTCTCCTTATGCGGAACAGATCACTCCGCCACCGGCATCCACGTCACCTCGATGCGCGAGGCGACTTCGTAATCTCTAGAGCAGCGACAACAATCGTGAGAATGCGGGCTGACGCTTCTTATGGCTGAGGCGGTTGGCCCGGTGCAGCCGGGGCCGGGGCATCCATGAGCTCGATAATCTCCGTAGTGATGTCTATCACTTCCTCGACGAAGATGATGCCCGATGACGGATTCGACGTGTCAAGAATCACAGCGTATCCCTTCTCCGCCGCATAGTCCTGGAGAACCTGACCGGTCCGCGCAAAGACGGGACGATACAGTTCGTCCTGTTTCGCCTGCAGATCGAGTTCCGCATCTTCCTGCTCCCGGGTCAGATCGGTGGACTTGCGTTCGATATCGCGGTTCAATTCTGCCAGAGCCGTCTCGGACAGAGCGCGTTCCTGCGTCCGGAGTTTCTGCTGCAGGTCGGCCAACTCGTTCTGGCTTGCCTCCAACTGGAGGCTCCGCTCCTCGAAAAACACCTGCAGATCGTCGGTCGCCTGCTTGCCCTGCACACTTTCTCGAACCGCTTGCTCAAAATTGATGACACCCACCTTCGAGTTGTCACCCTGAGCGAAGAGAGATACCGGCATCAACAACGACGCCACAACTATTAGTTTCAAATACCTCATTTTCTACCCAAACTCCTTGCCAGAATTTCAGCCGGATTCAGCCGGCACTATGACTCTTATCCAAACCTCAGAACGTTCTGCCGACCGTAAACTTGATGGCCCGTAACTGCTCTCGGAAACTGAAGGGCGCATTCATGACCGGACCGAAGAATGTCTGATCGATCCGGAACGGATTGTACGCAAAAATCAACCTGAACGGCGCATTGATAACGGGCATGATCACCTGAAGCTCCATCCCTGTGCTTGCCCGTATGCCGGAGTTCGTTCCCGGCAGGAACGACACCTCCTCGAAGGTGACGTTCCCATCGCTGTCGGTACTCCGTCGCCTCAACTGATCCTTATTCGTGACCCAGGAGTTTCCGACATCGAGAAAGGGGGCCATCGTTATCGGGCCAACGAGTGGAATCCGGTACTCCATGTTCATGACTGCGGAAGTGTCCCCACCGACAAAAGCGATATCGTCGATCACAACGTCGGGGAATGTTTGGCCGGTCACCGAATCTGGGGGGACAGGTATCGTACGCGTGATGAACGCAACCGGGCTGATCGAACGAAATTCGAATCCACGGATATCGAAATCGCCACCCATGAAGAAGCGTTCGAAAAACGGAACGCTCGTTCCGGAGAATCCTTTCACGTAGGAAGCCCGGAGGCGGAATGCGAAGGTGTTGCGTCCAAAATCCGATGGTTTGAAGCGATTCATCCCCTTGAAGTACTGAAACTCGAAGATCGGCCGAATGAAATTGGTATTGCCGCCAAACGGCCCACCGGTGAATTCAAACGTGCTCGACAAGCTCTTTCCTGCCGTGGGATTCATCGGGTTGTTGACAGTGTTAAATGTGTAGGTCGGAATGATCGACCGGGTTCGAAAATCGCTGAAGCTTCCACCTGAAATCAGACGCTCTTCGTCAGACTGTCTGACGTCTTCGAAAAACGTTGAGGTTGCCGGGTTTACCGCATCAGTCTCGGAATTGTTGAACTGGAACGTCAGGCCCAACCGCTGAAAAACCCTGAACGGATAGCTCATGAACACATTGAAGCCGGCGCTGGCCTGTTCAAAATTGAGGCGGTTTTCAAAACCGAAACCAGTTGGCAAAGCGTCCGGATCCAGACCAAACGTATCCCGCGCCTGGTCGAAGTTGTACCGACTCTTGAAAACAGAGAAACCGGTCGATATCGGGCGGTCCAACAGGTACGGTTCGGTAAAACTGAACACGTAGTTCGACTGGCGAGTCCCACCCTGGAGGTTGACCGAAAGCGTTTCGCCGAATCCCAGGAAGTTATTGGTCGAGTAGTTCACACCCAGGAAACTTCCGCCGATTCCGCTGACGCCACCGTTGAAGCCGATGGATTGCCTGCCCTGCTCGTTCACTGTCAATGTGATGTCCACTTCAGGCAAGGTCGGGTTGGGACGGATGTCGGCGGCCTCTTCATTAACCTCTTCAAAATATCCGAGCTGGTTCAGCCTCAGCAGGCTCATGTCCCAGAGCCTGGAGTTAAAGACGCTGCCTTCCTGAAGCATAACCTCACGGCGGATCACCTTGTCGCGAGTCGTCGTGTTACCCCGAAAATTGATTCGCTTGACGACGAACTGCCGGTCTTCGTCAATGTTGATCGTCAGGTTGACGATGCTGTTCTGATCGTCGAAGTCGTGAATCGGGACGGGGGAGAAATTGATATAGCCCCGGGTGCCGTAGAGCCCCGTCAGGCTTTCAAAACCTTCGCGCAGGAGGGTTTCATTGTATATCTCTCCAGGAATCAGCCCCATGACGGCGAGGATCTGAAAATCGGTAAACTCGTTGTTTCCGGTGACCTGGACGTCGCCGACCGTGTACTGCTGGTTCTCTTCGATTTCAATCGTGATGAAGAAACGATCGACTTCCTTCTTCCAGAACGGTAACGGGATACCCCATGGAAACGGCAGTTTGATGAACGGCAGGGTCCGATATACCTTGTGGGGCCGGACTTCGATTTCCGGTTCCGATATGACAGTCCTTACGTAACCGTTTTCGGCATACATCATGCGGATGCGGGTGATATCGTCCCCCATCTTCAGTTCGTGATAGACGTCTTTGCTCGTAAATGGCGTGATCGGACCGGCCTCCTTGAG
>CAZOZZ010000157.1:0-9158 GCA_964584435.1 uncultured Solibacteraceae bacterium
TCAGACCTTATGACTGCTTAGGGAAGTGGTGTACGTCAAATCGAGGCAAGGTCAATGAGCGGCGGAAGCAATGGTGGCATTCGAATGAACGAGGGTCAAAAGGAGGGCAAGGGAAGTTTAGCAGGTTGGGGGGAGGGAAGAGGAAAGTCTTTACGCAGATTACGCCGATTACACAGATTAGGAGGGAGAGGGGAGGCCAGAGTTTGGAACAACCGGGACGAGCCCAATTTTCGCGTATGCGGACCCAGAACCTCCACCTGTTTCAATCCGCGTAATCTGCGTAATCCGCCTAATCCGCGTAACTAATCCTTCTCGAACAGCCCGACTGTCTCGATATGGTAGGTATTGGGAAACTGGTCCACGAACTTCAGGCTGGATAGTTGATATCCGCTGTCCAGCAGGATGCGGGCTTCGGGCGCGAAGGTTGTTGGGTTGCAGGAGATGTAGACAACTCGTTGGGGGGCGAGCGTGGCCACGCTCTTGACGATTCCCTTGCCGGCGCCTGTTCGGGGCGGATCCAGTACGACCAGATCGGGCTGGATCTTTGCTTTGGCAAGGAAGGCCCGTGCGGAGGATTTTATGAACTCCACGTTGTCGATTTGATTCTTGCGCGCGTTCCATTCCGCGATCCGCGTCGAGCGTCGCTCCACTCCGATGACCCTCGGGAATGCCCGTGCGAGGGGTAGGGAGAAGAAAGCGCTGCCGGCGAACAGGTCCAGGACCAGGCGGTCGGAAGCCGAAGCGTTCATGACTTCAGCGACGAGACACTCCAGGAGGAACTGGTTTGCTTGAAAGAAACTATTCGGGCTGAGTCGATACTCGATGCCCTTTACTTTTGTCAGCGGATCATGATGTCCCCATGACGCCTTTTGCCGTCCCCGGCGAAAGCTTGCCGCCACCTTGCCGGTTTCAGGTGATGCGATCGCCCGCACTTCATCGGCTCCCGCCAGGCCAGGCCCGGCAAGCGCAACTTTCGCGTCGGTAATGAATTTGTTCAGCGCCGGCATCAGGGCTGCACAACTCTTGATCGGAACGATCTGACTCGTTTCTCCGACGAAGCCCAGTTGTTCGTCTGTGACGTGAAACGTGGCTCGAAGCCGGTATTCCCACTGGGGGCCGGTGATCCGCTCGATCGGTCCGTCCCAATCGATCTTGCCGAGCCGGTTCAGGCTTTCCCGGATGATCGCTTCCTTCGATGCCAGCTGTTCGGGGTATGTAATGTGGTCCCAGCCACAGCACCCGACCGTTTCAAAATTGGGACACGCCGGATCCCGACGATCCGGTGACGGTTCGAGGACTTTCTGGAGACGGGCGAATGCGTAGTCCTTCTTCTGGTCGACCAGCTCGACTTCCACCACTTCGCCCGGCAGGGTCCGCTGAACAAAAATGACACCTTCATCGGTGCGGGCCATACCCGCGCCCCCGTAAACCAGTTTTTCGATCTTGATCTTCATAGGACCTTTCAACGCAAAGACGCAAACACTCAGATAAGGAGAGAAATTAGAACATATGATCTTTGCGTTTTTGCGTTCTTGCGTCTTTGCGTTGAAAAAACACTAGATTAAATAGAAGAGGCTGAGGCGGGGGACACCGTAGCGCTCCATTAGTTTTCGTTTCCACAGTTGCTGATCGAGCATCGCTATCTGTTCCACTGTCATCGTTTTGCGGAAAGGGGTCAGGTTGCGCTCGACCTCCCGCTTAACGTCGATCAGGGACTCTTCGTCCGCGGCGATCTTGATGATGGCGATCAGCTTTTCCTCGAGTGCCCCGAGCGCCTGCTCTCCGGAACGGAGATCGGAGCCACTCTGATCGCGGATAGACTTCGCAATGGTTCCGAAGCGTGCTTCGAACTCGGGAAACTTCTCGCGTAACGTCTGCACCTGGTCGGCGAGGCTTCCCAGGTACGCCTGTACTTCGTCGGCGCTGAACTCGGGAAGATCCGGAGTTCCGATCCGCATGTCTTTCTGCTCTTTGACGACTTGCGAAACGGCATTTGCGCAATAAGCCAGCGAACTGATCTTGCGTTTCGTCCGGGAGAACGCACGGTCCATCCCCTTGAGGACCGCCTCGAGCGGCACACCCTGATCCTTCCACGTTTCGATCAACACCCAGTCCAGCGTGGACAGCAGGGTAAAACTCTCCCTCCTGGATTGATAGTAGCGCTCGATTTCGGTGAAGTAGTTGAAGTAATTATCCATACGCAGATTACGCGGATTACGCAGATTGTTTTCGGACTTGTTTATCCCAAGATCGATACATTTGGCGGATCGACGGAGTGCGCAAATCTGATTCGACCACCCATTCTTCCCAATCCTGATCTGCGTAATCCGCGTAATCCGCGTAAAAAAATCTCTTCCCCCCCTCCCCTTAATCTGCGTCAACGTATCCAGCCACCCCCCACAACGACATCGTCCCAATAAAAGACGGCGGCCTGGCCGGGGCTGACGGCGCGTTGGGGTTCGTCGAATTCTACCAACAGAGCTTCGTTCTCCAGGTACAGGGTTCCGGGCTTTGGTTCAAAACGATTGCGGATCTGTATGTCGCACCGGATGGGTTCGGTGATGCGGTCGATCCCGATCCAGTTGGTGTCCCGAACGGCGAATCGACGACTTTCCGTATCGGAGTCGTTTCCGATGACGACCCGGTTTTCGTTGGGCTCGATCCGCACGACGTACTGTGGTTTGCCGGCGGCCACCAGACCTTTTCTCTGCCCGACGGTATATTTGTGGACCCCGGAGTGGGCTCCGACGACTTCGCCGTCCAGGTTGACGATTTCTCCAGCTTTCGTTCGACCGTTACCCGAGTACTTTTCGACAAAGTCTGCGTAGGACCGATCCTGGACAAAACAGATCTCCTGGGACTCCGGCTTGTCGTAGGTCGGCAGGCCTGCACTGCGGGCGATCTCGCGGACCTCGGTCTTGGTCAACTCGCCCAGCGGAAAGACCGTCTTCGACAACTGCTCCTGCGTCATACCAAACAGGAAGTACGACTGATCCTTCTGGATGTCCCGGCCCCGAAGGAGCAACCACCTACCAAGGGCGTCATCAAACCGGATGCGCGCATAGTGGCCTGTGGCGACACTGTCGGCGCCGATCTCAGCCGCCTTGTCCGTCAGGTGCCGGAACTTGACGAAGTTGTTGCACAGGATGCAGGGGCTTGGGGTCTCGCCCCCAAGGTAGGTGTCGACGAAGGGGGCGATCACCGTCTGCTCGAATTCCTTTTCAAGGTTCAGGACGTAAAAGGGAAACCCAATGTGAGCCGCCACCCGTCGCGCATCCCAGATGTCGTCGATCGAACAACAACGTCCCGATCGCCTGATCTGGGTCTCGGCATCCGCGCCGGTATCTCCGTCGAGCGTGCGCCGCTGGTTCCACAACTGCATGGACAGCCCGACGATCTCATGACCGTCTTCATTCAACAGGACTGCGGCAGCCGAAGAGTCGACTCCACCGCTCATGGCGACAGCGATCATCTCGAACTTTCCTCTAGAAATCCTTCAGTGCCGCCTGTATCGCATCGGAGGCCAGGATACTGCAATGTATCTTCGAAGCCGGAAGTCCCCCCAGAGCCTCTGCGATCTCCTCCCGCGTTATCTGACGGGCGCGCTCCACGGCCATCCCGATCAACATCTCGGTCGCAAACGAACTGGTGGCAATCGCCGCCGTGCATCCCTGTGCCTTGAACTTCGCGTCCGAAACCCGATCCCCCGACACATTGACCCACAGCTTGATAACGTCCCCACAAACCGGATTGCTCACCTCAACGGTCGCATCCGCGCCCTGGATCTCCCCCACACACCGCGGATTCTGAAAATAGTCGAGCAACTTCTCCGAATAACCCATAGCTTCGCGTCTTTGCGTTGAAGGCCTTTTTCTTGTTGAAGGCCCTATTTCTTATAGTAAGGAGACAACTCCCTCAACCTTTCCACGATCCCCGGCAAAACCTCGACGAGATAATCGACGTCATCCTGTGTCGTCAGGTCACTCAAGCTGATCCGCAAACTGCCGAACCCTTCATCCGGCGTCTTGCCGATAGCGGTCAAGACATGAGATGGCTCCATCGAGCCTGAAGAGCAGGCCGAGCCCGTCGAGACCGCGATGCCTTTCAGATCCAGGGAAATCACCATCCCTTCACCCTCAGCGTAGTCCACCATGATGTTCGACGTGTTGGGCAGGCGCGGCGCGTCCTCGCCGTTGACGTGGATATGGGACATGGCAGCCTTCAAACGGGCTTCCATGTCGTCCCGCATCTCCCCGATACGAACCATCTGGTCTGCGAGTCCCTCTCGAGCCAGTCTTGCCGTCGCGCCGAATCCCACGATTCCCGCTACGTTCTCAGTACCGGACCTTCGATTGCGTTCGTGCCCGCCGCCCGTGATCATCGGCTTGACCGGCGTCCTCCTCGCCACATACAGCGCACCCACGCCCTTGGGCCCGTGAAGCTTGTGTGCGGACATCGAATAGAGATGGACCTTCAGAGCCTTCACCTCGACCGGGATCTTGCCTGTGGCCTGGACACCATCCGAGTGGAAAAAAACACCCGCTTCTTCGGCGATCTGTCCGATCTGCTCGATCGGCTGTATAGTCCCGATCTCGTTGTTGGCGTGCATGATCGTGATCAGGACCGTGTCGGGGCGCATGGCCGCCCGTACCTGCTCCGCCTCGAGCAACCCATCCCGGTTCAACGGCAGCCACGTCACCTCACAACCTTGCTTCTCGAGGTCCTTGCACGTGTTCATCACCGCATGATGTTCGATCTGCGAGGTGATGATGTGCCGGCCCTTGGACTTCTGGGATTCGACAATCCCCCGAATTGCAAAGTTGTCCGCCTCGGTCCCGCCGCTAAGGAAAACGACATCCGTCGCCTGTGCGCCGATCAACCGTGCCACCTGGCTCCGTGCGTCATCGATCGCCGCCTTGGCCTCCTGACCGAACCAATGGATCGAAGAAGCGTTCCCGTACTTCTCCAGAAAGTACGGCGTCATCGCTTCGAGAACCCCCGGCCGCATGGAGGTGGTCGCGTTGTTGTCCAGGTAGATGTGTTTCATCGAATAAGTTGCGGGTTGTTGGGGGGGGAGTCCGAAGTCCGAGGTCCGAGGTCGATGCCGAATTGTCCTAATCCCAGACCACGGACTTCGGACCCCGGACCTCGGACTCCCTCATCTGCGTAATCCGCGAAATTTTCCGGCTAATCCGCGTCAAATCCCCTTATCCGCGTATAGAATCTTAACATGATCATCACCCTCACCACGGACTTCGGACTGGCTGATCCGTACGTTGGAATCATGAAGGGGGTGATTCTGGCAATCGCCCCGGAGGCTCGCCTGATAGACCTCTCCCACGGGGTTGCTTCCCACGATGTGATGGAGGGGGCGTTCGTCCTTTCTTCGGCCGTTCGATACTTTCCGGCAGGGACCGTTCATCTGGGTGTGGTTGATCCTGGTGTCGGGTCGGAACGTCGTCCGATTGCCGCTTCCAACGGGCGGCATATGTTCGTCGGGCCGGACAACGGATTGTTTTCCTTGTGTCTGGGCGACGATGCGGAACTTCATCACCTCCAGAATGAGGACTTTTTCCTCGAACCTGTGAGCGAGACGTTCCATGGCCGGGACATGTTCGCACCGGTCGCAGCCCGTTTGGCGATGGGGGCCGCTCTCGAAGCTGTCGGACCCCGTGTTTATGATTTCTTGCGGCTGATACCGCTCTCGGGCCCGCCGACCATCCTCCATGTGGACAAGTTCGGCAACCTTGTCACGAGCCTCCGGCCTGAGGATCTGTGGCCTGATTCTGTGGCTCGGATCGCGGGTCATGAAGTCGGAACGAGGCGCCGGGCCTACTCCGAAGGCGCGTCGGGCGAACTCTTCCTGATCAACGGCAGTTCCGGATATGTAGAGATATCGATGAATCGCACTTCAGCCGCCGATCACCTTAAGGTCGAGCGGGGCCAGGAATTCAATGTAGAATCCGGACGCCAAAAGCAATAGAATGAACGTTTGCGAAGAATGTCTCGTTCCGGGTGAGATCAGTTGAATCGGCTAAGGAGGAAGTAAGTATGCCGGCAGGACTTAAAGACGTCGTAGCAGGTGAATCTGGCGTCTGCTATATCGATGGTGCGAAAGGGCTTTTGTCCTACCGCGGCTACAATATCCACGAACTGGCTCCAAACTCGACGTTTGAAGAAACCTCGCATCTGCTCTGGTTCGGGAAGTTGCCGACCGCAGGTGAATTGGAAGACACACGGGCCGCGATGGCAAAGGCCAGGGCAATACCGGACGAAGTGATCTCCATGATGAGGCATTTCCCGAAGTCGGCCGTGCCGATGGAGGCGCTGCGATCGGGTGTTTCTCTCCTGTCCATGTTCGATCCGGACTCCGAGGACGGTTCTGTCGAAGCCAATAGCCGAAAAGCCATACGGCTGACCGCGCAGGTTGCCACGGTCGTGGCAGCGGCCGCCCGTCTTCGAGATGGGAATGACCCGGTTCCTCCCCGAGGCGACCTCAGTCATGCCGGTAATTTCTATTACATGCTGACCGGCGAGGCACCGAATGAAGTCGTCGAACGGGCGTTGGACATTTCTCTGATTCTGCACGCAGATCACGAATTGAACGCCTCGACGTTCGCGTCCAGAGTGACATCGGCGACGCTGGCGGACATGTATTCGGCGGTGACCTCCGGCATCGGGGCGCTCAAAGGACCCCTGCACGGTGGCGCCAATGCGAACGCGATGAAGTTGCTGCTGGAGATCGGTGACGACTCCAATGTCGAAGCCGTGGTTCACCAGATGTTTGCCGACAAGAAGAAGATCCCGGGGTTCGGACACCGCGTCTACACGACCGAAGATCCTCGGGCGACGCACCTGAGACGAATGTCGCGTGAAGCCGGCGAACGTGTCGGCAACACCAAGTGGTACGACATATCGGCGCACATCGAGAAGATAGTCAACGAAGAGAAGAAACTCAACGCCAACGTCGACTTCTATTCCGCCAGCACCTATTACACGATCGGGCTTTCTATCGACCTGTTCACTCCTTTCTTCGCCGTCAGTCGCATGGCCGGCTGGACCGCGCACGTCCTCGAGCAGTATGCCGATAACCGGCTGATTCGGCCCCGTGCCGAATACATCGGTCCGGAGCCGACGTTGAAATGGGTTCCCCCAGACCAGCGAGGATAGTGAAACCAGCCAGCAAGTGGGAAATTGAACTCAATACCTGGCCGCGCAAGGCGGTCGCTATTGTGGTGACGCTGTCTGTCTGCGGGTTCATGTTCTACCAGACCTGGTGGCTGTTCCTGGCCGCCTGGATCACGCGCGAGGGCGTCCCCGACCCCGCCATCTACGAGCGTGCCATTCAGTACGATCCGGAGAATGCCGACTACCGGTTCACGCTCGCCCAGATCTACAACTACTCCACCGCGAACCTGGACCTGGAAAGGGCAAAGGAACAATACCTCGCCGCGGTTCGCTTGAATCCCTATCGGTCTTCCCACTGGCTGGAACTGTCGAAGCATTACGAACAGGACGGGGATTCCGATAATGCGCGGAGCGCGATGGCGAAGGCGCTGGAAATGGACCCGAACTACGCGCAGATGCACTGGGGAGCCGCCAACCTGTACATCCGGTTGGGAGACCTGACAGCAGCCGACTTCGAATTGCGCCGGACGGCGGATCTCGACAACTCTTTCCTGACCCAGGTGCTCGACCTGGTCTGGCGATTCTACGAAGATCCCGAACGAATCATGACGACGCACGTGCCGAATACTAAGGCGGCCAACCTGACCGCATTAGGGTATTTCATGGGACAGCGCAGCGAGTTGGGTGCGTCGCTCGCCTGGAATCGGCTCCAGACCTTCGAGACGGAATCCAGGGAAAGGTTCGGCTACGTGAATTACCTGGTAGGCCTGGGTCAGCCCCACGCCGCGTTCCAAGTGTTTGAGGCGGACGCCGACAGGATGGAAATCTATAACGGTGACTTTGAACGCAGCCCGATGAATGGCGGTTTCGACTGGCGGTACTCTTCATCGGACCACGCGGAGGCGCGAAGGGATACGACGCAGTCGAAGGATGGGATGGCCAGTTTTCTCATCCAGTTCGACGGAGAGGAGAACGTCAACTACTCCCGCGTGTGGCACTGGCTACCGGTAGACCGCGACGAGTCCTACGAACTGAGCTTCTGGATGAAAACCGAGGCGATATCGACGGACGAGGGCGTGTATCTGGAAGTGGAGGGTCAGGTGACCGAAGCCCCCCTCGGAACGACATACTGGCAGGAATTCACGATTCCGTTCACGGCGACCTCGGACATGGCTACGGTCCGGGTCCGGCGCAACCCCAGCCGAAAGTTCGATAATTTGTTGAGTGGGAAGGTCTGGCTGGATGGGTTTACGTTGACGAATGTAACTGTAGGTGCGGTCTATGACCGCACTCCTTGATTTGTGCGGTCTGTGACCACAAATCGTGCGCTCATAGAGCGCGTCTACATTCACGGAACACATGCGGTCATAGACCGCACCTACATCGGGACTATCGGACTTTTCCTTTGACCTCAATGCTGAACTGGTACGCGCTATACACACGTCCCCGCCACGAAAGAAAAGTCGAGCAGGAACTCACGAACCGCGGGATCGAAGCCTACCTGCCCACGCACAAGGTGCGTCGGCGGTGGAGTGATCGCTACAAGACTGTCGAAGAGCCACTGTTCAAGGGCTACCTGTTCGTCCACGCCGACGAACACGACTACCGGAAAGCACTACAGCCGCACGGGGCCTTGTCACTCATAACTGTCGAAGGAGTGCCTGCGGTAATCCCCGACGACCAGGTGGAAGCCGTCCGCATCCTGGTGACATCCGAACTGCCGTACAATCCGCATCCCTACCTCAAGGTCGGCCGCAAGGTCCGTGTGAATTATGGGCCCTTAGAAGGTTGTGAGGGGGTCCTGACTCGAAAGAAGGGACTGACCAGACTGGTGGTCAGTGTTCATCTTCTGCAGCGGTCGATCGAGGCGGAAGTGGATGCGGCGTGGATTGAGCCCCGATGATACGCAGATTTTGGGGAGATTACGCGGATTACGCAGATTAGGAAGAGATGATACGCAGATTTTGGGGAGATTATGACCTTGCCTCGATTTGACGTACACCACTTCCCTAAGCAGTCATAAGGTCTGA
>CAZOZZ010000158.1:0-9133 GCA_964584435.1 uncultured Solibacteraceae bacterium
TGGCACTTTAGATGCCGACCAAGTCAAAGGAGGAGTCCATCCCATCATGTTGAATTGCTTAGTAGAGGATCGCCTCACCGTCCGGGAACAGGCGTCCGAGCGACCTTGGACTTTGGACCTTGGACTCCGCTCCCTACCTGTAATACGGCCGGATGCGCCGGTATAACTCGGCGGTGGCCTTGCAGTCGGCGAGGCAATAGTGTGCGATCTCATCCAACCGGCCCTGCTCGAAATACTCACCGACCTTGCTGCCGTCGATCCCGTCTTTGGGGGAGGTCACGCCGAAGATTTCGCAGAAGTACTCCAGTGTTCCCCTCTTGTAGCGGTCGTAGTTGGTCAACGTCTCCCGCACGTCCACATGGCGATCAGTCGCGAATCGGCGGGTATCGAGATGGAGATCGCGGGGCGGAGGGACGCCCAGGATTGCGCTTCGAATGTTGATGTAGGGGAAATCGAATGACTTTCCGTTGAAAGTCACGAATCGACTTGGCCGAATCTGCACGAGGTCGGCCCAGAAGTTGGCCAACAGCTCCCGTTCGTCGCTCTGGCAGTACGCCCTCGAGCGGTCGAGCTCCATCCAGTACACTCCGATGCAGATTATCTTGCCCGTGCAGGGGTCCAGGCCCAGAGTGTTCAGAACGCGCTCACGCGCCTCCTCGTCGGCGACGTTCAACAGGATCTCGCGGGCACGGGGGGAAATGCTTTCGATGTCCTGACCGACGGTCTCGATGTCCACGATCAACGTTGTATGGCTGGCCATCGATCTGATGCTAGTGGACCGCTGGGACAGATGAGGGGGAAGTGGTCAGCGGGCAGTAGGCGGCGTTCAAGAATGCGTGTACGGGCGTCCGTCCGTGGGCGGCCACCCGACACGCCTGACTGCTACATCTCTTTTAATGTCATCACATGCGGGAGGTCAGGCCACCGTCAACGGTCAGAAGCTGGCCGGTGGTGTAATTGTCCGGCTCGAGGAACAGGCCGATCGCACGGGCAACGTCTTCGGCACGTCCGAATCTGGTGATGACATCCCGTTCGATGAACGGATCATACTTGCCGCTTCCAACGCTCTTGCTGGCCATGCCGGAAGTGGTCACGCCGGGGGCAACGACATTCACTCGCACCCGCTCGGAACCACCCCACTGCTTGGCCAGAATACGGGCCGTGTGAACCAGTGCCGCTTTTGGAGCCGCGTAGGCTGTACTGCCGGGAAAGGCGGCGACGGCCTGCATCGTGGAGACAAAGACGATAGAGGTGTCGGTTCCTTTCACCGCTGCTCGAAAGTCGCGGGCGAGCAGGACCGGGCCCACAAAGTTGATACGCGTTGAAGCCAACAGGTCGTCAGCCGTCGCAGTCTCGATCGGAACCCTGGCCGGCTCTCCAACGAGAGGAACCAGCCCGTAGAGGTCTCCCGCTGCCCGGGCCGTTTCGAGCAAGTCACTTCTCGTCTGCTCTTCCAGGATGTCGCCAACGACAACAGGCGCCGAAATCCCGTATTTCCGCTCGAGATCAGCGGCCAGCTGCCGTGCCCGATCCGGATCGCGGTAACACCCTATGACCGGCGTGCCGCGCCGCGCCGCAACAAACTCGGCGACCGCGGAACCCAACCCACCGGACCCACCAGCCAGGATGACACTCTTGCCCTTCATTTATCCCTTCGTGTCCTTCGTGCCTTCGCGGTGAACCCTGATTTCGGTGTTCACTCCGGCATTACAGTTTCATCACCACCGACCCCACATACCGGGGATCGATTTTCTTCCCAACCAACGGCTCCAGCTCCGTTCGCAATTCATCGAGCCAGATTGCCGCAACTGGTGCGAGTTCCTCCGGCAGGCCAATTTCAGAAACCTTCATTCCACCTTCAAGAAAGCTCTCCAACTCCCCTGCCTCGATCGGAGCGGGCTCGAATTTGCCGGACACGGCCTGCCTGACGACGGCGGTGTTGAAGGTCTTGCGCAGGGTCGTGTCTGACGACGCGAAAAGGCGCAAGAACCCCTGGGCCATCGTTCGAATGTCCTCCAACCGATTCTCCGCGGTCCGAATTTCGGAAAGGCTGTGAAAATTCCGATACGCTCCACTCTCCCACAACAGGGGCTTGAAACGCGTGATGCCGTTGACAAACTCCCTGTCGGGACTCTCGAGAAGTTCCGTCGTAAAAGCAGGAAACCGAGCCATCTGTTCGGCCTGATCACGCAACCGCCCGAGTTGGTCGAAGCCAGACTTGAAGACATTCTGGACGTGATTGGTCTTGAGGATTCGAGGGGGTGAATCCGGGTCGCCCCCGGACAGATGCTGGAGACCAATTGTCAGGAAGTCCCGCATCTCCTCCAGTGCCGGTCGAACATTTTCAACTTCTCCCAGATTAACGAGATTGGCCGACAGGATTCGATTCCCGAGAGCTGTCAGTTCATCGGCCAGACGCTCGGAATCCTGATCTCGTACCCGTCCCAGTGCGTCGAGAAGAAACTCTCCTCCGCGAAGAGAATCAGCAAAAACACTCGGCAGCGGCTGCGGAGGTTCCTCGCCAGGAATCTCATCCGGCACATTGTCGCCTTCTCTGGGTACGGCCACCGACTCCGCACTCTCAGCGTCTGCATAGATCGACAGAGCCTCGTAATAATCGACAAACCCGTGAATGTCCAGTCGCCGAATCTTGTTCTGGTAGGCAGTTTCCTCCAGGTCCGTTCGAGTCGAATAACGGACCTTCCTCAGCATGATGTACCCGAGGTCTGGGTTGTACTTGAACAACGAGTCCAGGATGAGACCAGCGATCGACGGCGCGTGGCCCTCTCCTATCTGGCGAGCAGCGAAGCGATTATCCGGAGTGTAGGCCAGCTGGGTCGCCGGCGGCGGCTCGTCACGCTCAATTTCGTAAACCTCGATCAGGTCCTTCAGGAACAGCGCGATAACGAATTCATCGATTCCACCCAGTGCCCGAACGGTCTCTTCGGGTCCGACCTGGATAAACGCGGACACCCACTCCATGAATGGTTCCCGTACAAACGTGTCCTTCCTCCAGCAGTCCAGGTCTATGAAGCCGCCAACCTGCCGTGGCGTGACCATCCCCAGCAGGCCAAGGGCATCGGCCAGGCCGAGGGTCTTCACAGTGAAGAAAACCTGTTCGAACGACGAACTATGAACGATGGACTCGGCATCGGACCGGGTCAGGAACTCATCCAGCCCGTCCTTATCCTGCAGGCGGAGAGCCGAACCGATGAACGGGCCAAGGACATCTTCTGACATGAATCTCAATGTAACACGACTGGCAGGGACCGGTCGGCACGGCAAAGCCGATGCTGTGGATCCGTTTTCGACGTCTCGAGTTGACTATAATGGTCCTATGGAAATGGAGGGACACATCATCGAGTTCATCGATTCGGGGTCTCTGCGTGTGGGATATGTCAGAAAGCAGGAAAGGAGCAGGCTACAGATCGTTGACCGACGCGGGCGTCAATCCAGCGCACTGTCGTCCAGGGTCGTGATAATACACGGGCAAACCCGTGAAGACGAATTTTCGGAAAAAGCGATTGAACTCCTGGAAGGTGTGGAAGAGTGCCGGGCGGAAATCGACCTCGAACTACTCTGGGAATCCGTCAAGTCAGAGCGGAGGGATTTTTCGATTGCCGAGCTCACCGGGACCTATTTCGGAGAATCGTCTGCAAAATCCGAATCCGCATTGTTTCGGGCTCTCGATGCAGACCCGATGTTCTTCAAGAAGCGCGGAGTCGAGTTCCAGCCAAGATCCGAGTCGCAGATCGCAAACGAACGGGTTCGGAAGGAGCGGGAAGAGGAACGGGCGAAGTTTCGGCAGCGGGCGTCGGATCTGTTTCGGCGCGCATTGAAGGAATCGGAACCTCCGACCGATCCCGAATGGACAACTATCGCCGACCGGTTGAATACCTGGCTGCGGCACCGGGGAAAAGACGAGGTTGGCCAGATCCTGGAGGATGTCCTCGGGGAGCCGCGGGCCAGAACCGCCGCCTACGACCTGCTCGTGAAGTCCGGGCACCTGGATTCATCCGAGGACCGGTTTCTCATCGTCAACGGAGTCAACCCGCATTTCTCCGAAGACACTCTAAAGGCGTGCGACGCGCTGCGGCATTACGAACCCGATGGAAGTCGAAGGGACCGAACAGGGTTGTTGGCGTTGGCGATTGATGATGAGGACACGCGAGAGGTCGATGATGCGCTGACCATTGATGAAACGAACGGTGAGACAGTGGTGGGAATCCACATCGCCGATGTGTCGGCTTTCGCAAGAATAGACGATCCTCTGGACCGCGAAGCATACCGACGCTCAGCCACACTCTATCTTCCGAATATATCCGTCATGATGTTTCCGGAACGTCTGGCCACCGACCTCGCCAGCCTGGTCCCCGGACACATCCGGCCGGCGTTTACCGTCGAGGCCCGGTTCGATCGAGAGAACAAGCTCCTTGGTTTCGAGATATTCCAGAGCGTTATCCGTGTCAACCAGAGAATGTCATACGAGGACGCGGACCGTAGCCTGGCGGCGGGAAACACTACGCTCCTACGGCTCGGGAAGATCGCCGACCGGCTCCTCGAAATCCGAAAGGAACGAGGCGCAAGTGTCCATCGGAGACCCGAGCGCAAGGTTCGCGTCAATGGCGATGATATTTCCATCAGGCAAATCGATTCGAACTCACCGACGCGATTGATCGTGAGCGAAATGATGATCCTGGCAAACAGGCTTACAGCGGACCACGCCGCCGCCGGTGGCATCCCCATTATCTTTCGTACCCAGGAACCACCGGACGAAGCACCTCCACAAACGGACGACTTGCCTGAACCACTCCAGTTCGAACGGTTGAGGAAGACATTCAAGCGCTCCCGGCTATCGCTCGTACCCGGCGAACACTTCGGACTCGGATTGAGTGCGTATTCTCAGATGTCCTCTCCGATTCGAAGATACGCCGACCTGGTCACCCAGAGACAGTTTGGAGCCGCACTGACCGACCGAGCACTACCCTATGACAAAGAGGAGTTGCTACGCGTTCTGACAACGGCCGAGGCGGCGGAGTTGGAAGTCCGCCGGTTGGAAGAGGCATCGACAACTTACTGGGTTCTGGAATATCTTTCGCGGACCGAAATGAACCGGCCACTCCAGGCCCTGGTGCTGAATCAAAGAGGAACACTGGAGTTGACCGATTACCTGATACGAGGAAGAGCGTCCGGCCTGGAGGTGTCCACGCCGGGCGACTATGTGACAGTCGAAATCGAGTCGATACATCCGCAAAAGGCAGAAATCCGATTCCGGTCCATCTGACAATCATGGCCAGACAAAAGAAGGGAGACGACTCGCGGAGAAAAGAACGGTTCGACCGTGCCATGGTCGAGAGTACGGACCTGCTTGGTGAGCTTATCGCCGAAGTGGACTTCCCGATTCGCACCGACGATTTCCTTGTTTACGAGTTGGCGAGGCTGACAGAAGACTACGACCAACCCTCGTTCAAGAACGAGGAGTTCCGCCTCCTGGTGGAACAGGGCATCCGTCTCCTTGTGGATCGAAACATCGGAATCCGGGCCCGGATGGTCGGCAAACTACGCATGGCTTACCCGGAAATGCAGCCGGGGACAAGAAAGATCGCTCCGGACGTGGTCGGCGCGATCGAAGACGTGGACTTTCCACTCCACCAGATCGGCGCAGTCGTTCGCAGCTTTACGAACCAGCTCTTTCAAAGACTGGAGGACATGCCGGACAGTTCACGCGCCGAGAAACAGGCCCAGGAACTGGTCGACCGATGGAGGGCCGGTGGTGTGGACCGTCCGACAATGTTCGAGGAGTTGCGAGACATCGGCTCGGGGGCAGCCGGGGCTGTCGCCGACATGCTCTTTGATGCGGTGGATGACATTGAAGTCACTCGTACAGCCATCGAGCTCCTGGCCATGTTTGAAACACCGGTGACCGCACGGATCCTGGCCTACCTGGTTTCAATGCCGATCCTTGAAGAGGATCAGGAAGAACGGGTCGAAACCGCCTTGAAAGAGTTCTGGCCGATGCCGCTGCCCTACGTCCTTTACAACCTCAAGAAACACACGCATGAAGACCTCCCGTTTCGATGGTTCCAACTGCTTATTGAGATGAATCAGACCCGTGGGGTCGAACGCACTCTCGAAGAAGTCGCCGTTCACTCCATTGACCAGAGTTACCACGAGGATCTGCTGGCGATCCTTTCCTTGCTGGACCGATCAAAGGATCCCGGCGTGGTCGGGAAGATTCTGCGCTTGATGACGGATCCGAGAACCCCTGATGCCACGTTGCGGCTGATGGAAGAGTGGCTGGAAGGGGCGGATCTGGAACCATCCGTCGAAGCCGGATTGGACCGGTGGAAGCAGGGCCATCCGGTTCTTGTCCCGTCAGGCGAAGACTTCCACACATTTGCTGCGAAACACCCCGATCGGGGATTTGAAGAACTCCAGGGCGACTGGAATGCCGCTTACCACGAGTCGCTCGGCTGGCAACAGCGCGCTTCGTTTCCAAGGGGAAGCCTCGAATCGGAATTCGAGAGTGAGTTCCAGGACTCGATGATGCGGGAACTGTCGTTGAACCCCAGACTGGACGAGGCCGAACTTCGCGAGCAGATCGAATCGTTCCGGGAAAACTGGCTTATGACACCTCGCGACGGCGTCATTCCGTTAGTTGCCATCTACCTGGAGCGGGCACGCGACAATCCCTGGCTCGAGGAAATCTACTGGTGTGAAATCAACGGCTGGTACGTGAAAGCTGCCCAGTTCCTGGACCAGGGGATGCACGGCAAGGCACGGCAATATCTGAACATCGTCCTCAAGATCGAACCGGAATATCCACTCGCACAGATGTTGGACGGCATGGTCGGGCGCAGTGCGTAGCTCGGTTCGCATACCTGGCACCAGCGCGGCAACACCCAGGATCAAAAATCGCTACAGGACTTGAAGTAACCGCACTTCGGGCACCTCAGCTTGCAGCGATCTTCGTCCATGTGCATCCCGCAATTCGGGTACGTGCGTTCGATGGCTTCGAGATCGCTTTCCTGTTTGACATCGATGTTCATTCAGGCTGCTGATACCGGTGGGCGCTGTGCCGCCGACAGGACAACACCGCTGAAGATCAGGACGCCGGAGATCACGGTCGTCCAGGTTATTGATTCGCCGTGGATCGGCACGGCTAAGAAAGCGACCAGAACCGGCTGCAGGCAAATGTAGACCGCCACGAGCGTCGCTGAAGCGCTCTTCAATGCCACTCCCACAAGGAAATAAGCCAGGATGCTGGCGATCAGGGTCAGGAATGCGACTGAAGCCCATGTCGCCGCGCTCAAGGAGAGAATGTTCGTCTCGGTCAACTCGCCCCATGCAAATGGCAGCATCGTGATCGAACCGAACGTAAAGATCCACGTCACCACGGTCATTGGATGGTAGCGCAACATGATGTTGCGGCTGAGGACGAGAAAAACAGAATATGAAAACGCACCGATCAGGAGGAGCACGTTGCCCAACGTGTACTGGGATTCAAAGGAGATCGCGCCTGGACCGGCCAGGACGAAGACGCCGGCAAAGCCCAGAAACACCCCGACCGTTTTCAACGCATTGGTACTCTCCTTGCGTAAGACGATCGCGACCACAAAGGTAAAGACCGGGATCATCCCAATCAGGATCGTCGCATTGATAGCTGTCGTCAACGACAGCCCACGCAAATAGCACAGCTGGTTCAGACTGACACCGAATACGCTGAGCAGGGCCAGCTTTCGGAAGTCGGCAGGCTCGATGCGATCACGACAGAAACTGTAGAACCAGACCAATAGAATGACAGAAGCGATGGCCAGCCGAACCCAGGCCAGGGCCCAGGGGGACATTTCGCGGAATGCAATCTTCGCGACTACCGGGAAAGCGGCAAATATGAACTGAACGGCCAACAGGCAGAGGTGCGTCGCCATAGAGGCTGCGGAACTCCGATCTATTGAAGAATGGTGCGGGCGTGGCCGGCACGAGAACAGACGCCTTCAGAAGAGCTGCTCGGCAGAGTATCCGGCGACAGCGTCTTTACAGATACTTGTCGTCTTGCTGAGTGTCATCCGACTGCTCTTTACCGAAATACTCAGCCAGATGACCCAGGATCGCTGCGGCGTCCGCCGGTCGCCCCTCAAAGGTGGTGATGCACCGGGAGCGACGCCATCCCTTCCCGTGTTTCACTCCGACGATGATGTATTGGTCGAAGAACCCTGTGTCCTTGAGGAACCGGACAGCCGATTCGGGGGTGAATTCGTTGGTGCGGAATTCGCAGACACTTATCAGGTCTCTCAGACGTTCCGTTTGTTCGGGCTCGAAAGTCTCGATGAACGGCTCCAGCCCATGGACCTCGCACTTGGCGGGAGGTTGGCCGTCTGCAGACAGCGCCTCCAGCTGCGCACGAACGAACTCGCCGAGGGCACAATCTGCAAAGCCTTCAATCACCGGGCCGCTGCGAGGGAATGACAGACAGAAGACCTGGTCGCGGGGGATCAGTTTTCCGCCGGCATCGATGCCCGCCAGGAGTGCGGCCTCTTCGAGTGTCGGAAAGTGAAACGTAATCGGTCGGATGGTGGTTCGGCGGTTACGAACACCTGCGTCAAAGACTGTGTTTCGAATGCGAAACCGTACGTCTACCATCAGCGCCTCCCAGATACTTCTCCCTTTATGCTGGAACCCTCGGACAGATGTGGTCCACTCTTCAAAGTAAGCTGGCGAGCATTTGACCCGTAAGGATGGGCGACAGGCCATTTTTGTTTTCAGCGACCGGTTTGTTAAGATCCGAAAGGCCGCATGAAGACATTTACAGATACCGAACGCAAACTGATCCTGAAACTCAAGGGGATGCCCCCGCAGAGTTCGCTCGAGGCCAAGACCCCGTGTCTCAACCATTCCTTCTGCCTCCCACTCCCTCTGTTCCGCATTCTCCGGACCGATGAGGACGCCTTCGAAGCCGAGTGGAACGAACACCACCGCAAAGGTCCTAGACAAACGTTTCTCTTCTCAAGCGTCAGTTAGGGGGGCCAAACGGCAGGGAGGGACCAACGGCCTGATTGAAACGGGTTGCTTGCGAGAACTGTGTTTCGACGGTAGAGTAGGGGAGGACGCGAAGAGCGACCTCCCCCCTCGTCGC
>CAZOZZ010000159.1:0-7386 GCA_964584435.1 uncultured Solibacteraceae bacterium
AATAGGAATTGTCTCAACGGAGGGGTTCACCCCAGGTGCCTGTCCCTATTTTCCTTCCCACGCAACGCGGTAAGAGGATCGACCCGGGCGGCTCTTCGCGCCGGAAGATAGCTTGCGATCATGGCGACTGTTGCGAGGAGGAGGGAGACGCCACCCAGGGTCAGAGGGTCGGTCGGTGTCACGCCCGTTAGCAGGCTTTGAATCACTCGTGACACAGCAAACGACAGAACCAGTCCGATCCCGATCCCGATCAGGGTCATGGCCAGACTATGGCCGAGGACCAGCCGCATGATCGCCCCACGGTGGGCGCCGAGCGCGACTCGCACACCGAGTTCGGACTCACGCTGGGCGACCGAGTATGAGGTGACCCCGTAGAGTCCGACCGCGGCGAGCACCAAGGCGGCCAGAGCGAGAAAACTGGCCAGAGTCATCGTGAAGCGAGTCTGGGCAAGTTCCTTGCCCAGGTATTCGTCGAATGTGCGTCCGTCGAATATCGGCACGTTAGGATCGAGCCTGGCCGCGACCTGACGAAGGCCTCCAAGCACCGTTTGCGGATCGCCTTCGGTCCGAACTACCAGGGCCATCCTGAAGGCGCCCGCAGTGGGTCGAAAGATTGTCTCGCGTTCCGGACCGACAACACGTTGATGCCGGACGTGGGAAACCACTCCGATGATCTCCAACGGCAGTTTCTCTGCCCGGCCTTCGGGTGCCAGCCATAACGTTTGTCCGACCGCGCTCTGACCCGGGAACGCGCGTTCTGCGACGATGTCGTCGACTACGACGATGGACGGGATGGTCGCGTCGTCGCCGAGGTCTTCCTCTATGAAAGTCCTTCCGTCGACCAGCTGAGCTTCCATCGTTTCGAAGTAGCCGGGCGAAACCAGGGTTGTCGTCGTTAGGTAGAGGCCCACGTCGCTCGAGGTGCCCCCCGTCGCCGAATAGGGTATCTCCGTACCGCTTTCGGCGAACGGGAGCGGCCAGACCGCGGCAACGCTTTCGGTCCCCGGTAGCAGCAACGCTTCACGGCGGAAATCTCTCCAATAGTTCCCCCGTGGCTCTGGGGAGTCATAGATTCCTCGCGGCAACGCAATTTTCACGGTCATTGCCGCGGTCGGATCGAAGCCCAGCTGCGCGGCTTCGAGCTCCATGAAACTGCGAATCATGAGCCCGCTCCCGACGAGGAGGACGAGCGACAAAGCGACTTCCGCAACGACCAGCGCGTCGCGGAGTTGGTGTTTGTGTCCGACAAAAGAGCTGGACCCGTCGGCGAGTTGCGTTCGGAGGTCCGGTCGTGCGGCCCGAATTGCGGGCAAGAGACCGAAGACCAGGATAGTGATCCCACCAACCACCACGGCAAACCAAACAACATTGCCCGCGATCGCGATTCGGTCAAGAAACGGTACGTTGCTTGGAGCCAGGAGCTTGATGGCATCGATCCCCACGCGCGCCAGCACCAGTCCGAGTGCGGTGCCTATGGACGCAAGCAGCGCGTTTTCCGTGAGTAGCTGCTTCAGTATGCGAGCGCGGCTTGCACCCATGGCGGCCCGCACGGCCACTTCCCTCTGCCGGTGTGCCGCTCTGACGAGAATCAGGTTCGCAACATTGGCACAAGCGATCAACAGAACAAAGCCGACGGCGCCAAACAGGGAGAGAACGACCGGTCGGAAGTCCCTGACGACATCGGCCTGCATGGGAAACAGGTCGATCGCCAACCCGCGATCGGCGTGGATCGGATGCTCCTCACGCAGCCGAACGGCGAAGTTGTCCATTTCGTCCTGGGCCTGGTCGAACGTTACCCCGTCACGCAACTTACCGATCACGCGGAACAACGCCAGCGACCTGCTGTACCGAAAGACGCCTTCCGACAGGGGTTGCCACGCATCGACGACCTGCGGCATGCCGTCCCCGCCGAAGCCCGCGGCGTGGTCCGGCATTACCAGGTCGAAATCCGCCGGTAGCACACCGACAACCTCTTTCGGGAGGCCGCTGATGTTGATCGTGCGCCCGATTAAGCTTGGGTCCGCACCAAAGCGACGTGTCCATAAGCCGTGGCTGATGACCACCGATCTCGACAAGCTTCCCGCCATCTCCTCGTCACTCGTGAAGCCTCTCCCGAGAAAGGGCTCACGCCCAAGGAATCGGAAGAAGCCGGGCGAAACTCCACCGACGTCGATCTGTTCAGCGGGCCCGTCATCGGAGAGTGAGTTGTCCGTCGCGTTGTGCAGCGCAACGAATCCCTCGAACGAAGATGTGAACTCCTGGTAGTCCAGGAAGTCGAGGCCCGAGATCTGAACGTTTTCCGCGCCCGTCGCCGTGTGGGAGTTCCAGACCATCACCAACCGATCGGCGTCCCGATAGGGCAGGGGCGAGAACAGAAGGCCGTTGACCACGCTGAACATTGCGATGTTCGCCCCGATGCCCAGGGCGAGGGTCAACACCACCGTGGTGCTGAAGCCCGGATGTTCGCGGAGCATCCGGAATGCGTATCTCAGATCCTGGTAAATGAACGACATGTCTGATTGGCCGAGCCCTGATCCGGCAACGACATTATAAAGATTGGGCGCTCCGTCAGGTCAAGGTCGTTTCGAGGCAGTCTGAGCGAAGTACAAACGCCCCATGGCGTCTGGGGCTAATTCGGGGACGGAGGCGTAATCAAGACTGCTAGCTGATAAAGCATAGATATCGAGGGGCTTCAGCTCAGCGGAGCATAATGGTGCCTCCGTCCCCGAATTAGCCGACAACACACCCTGCAGGCGGCCATACATGTCAGCTGAACCGAGGGATGTCGTGTCTCACTACTATGGTAGACTTCGCCCGAATCATACCGGTGTAGTAACCGCATCGTGTTCGCCGGCCTCGGCGGACTGATCACTTTCGGGAGATCCTTATAATGAAACGAACAAGTCTTGTACTCTCTCTGTTCGCTGGAGTCCTTATTATAAGCAACGCCTCGTTCGCCCAGAACGTCACCAAGTACGTGCGCTACTCTCACCAGGGAGCGGTGTCGTACGGGGTGCTCGAGGGCCAGACCGTTCGGGAGCTTCGGGGAAATATGTTTGAAGACCCCCAACCAACCGGCGAGAGCATTTCCCTGTCCGACGTCAAGCTGCTCACACCGGTCGAGCCCAGAAAAGTGATTGCGGTCGGGTTGAACTACGCCAGCCATCTGAATGGTCGTCCATCGCCGGTCGAACCCGGCCTGTTCACGAAATATCCGACATCCCTGATCGCAACGGGTGATGAAATCATATTCCCCGCTGGTGCCGGCAACGTTCACTACGAGGGCGAGATGGTTCTCGTCATCGGCAAACGCGGCAGCAACATTCCGAATTCCGAGGCTCTCGGCTATGTCTTCGGCGTGACCGCAGGCAATGACGTCAGTGAACGCGACTGGCAGGCAAGCGACCTTCAATGGTTCCGGGCCAAGGCGTCCGATACTTTCGGGCCGATTGGTCCTGCCGTGGTCAGTGGATTGAACTACGACGACCTGCAGCTGGAAACAAGGCTGAACGGTGAAGTCCGGCAGTCCCAGCGCACGAGTGATCTGGTCCACGACGTCTCTGCGATCGTGAGCTACATCAGCCGATTCGTCACGCTGGAAGTCGGTGACATCATCTTTACCGGCACGCCGGGTTCGACCCAGGCCATGAAACCGGGTGACGTGGTCGAAATCGAACTTGAAGGAGTTGGCATCCTCAGAAACCGGATCGCCGGGTCACCGGCTAACAACGATCAGTAGCCCGCCTTTTTCTGTTCGAAAGTCCGCTGCCGGCGTCGACCTGGCCGGCAGCGGTTCTCGTCCTGCGACATTCTCCATCCCCTCTTTTGACCAAGAAAAGCCATACCCTGACTCTGAAGGCACATGCCTGAACGGATGTGCATAAAAAAAGGCCCTGCGTCTCGCAGGGCCCGGAGTGTGGGGAACGCTCAAATTAATGAGATTAATAAATTCTCTGCTACCCCGCGACGACTGTCAATACATTTTTTATAGTTTTTACAGTTTCCCTGCCTCACGGCGGACCAGTGAAGACGGCCCGCATCGGAAGAGAGGCACCCAGCCACATCGATCGCCAAACGCAGAACACTGATGTTCGGAAAAAATTGACCCCGCTTCTGGCCCCGGGGCCATCGTATAATCCCTCCTTGCTGCCGGTAATTGTCATCAACCCCTCACATTAAGGAAACGCGCTCGAAACATGGCTACATCAATCGAAACGCTCAAAGAAAAAGCACGGCGCATGCGCGTCATGTCGCTTCGCGCCACTACCGAAGCCGGTTCAGGACATCCTTCTTCATGCCTGTCGGCCGCGGACCTGGCTTCGGTCATCTTTTTTCAGGAAATGCGGTATGACCCGACGGATCCGCACAACGCCGACAACGATCGCTTCGTTTTGTCGAAAGGACACGCGGCACCTCTTCTTTATGCCGCCTGGGCGGAAGCGGGAATCGTAGAGGAGTCGGCAACGATGACCCTGAGGAATTTCGACAGCGATCTCGAAGGACATCCGACACCTCGCCTTCCGTGGGTTGGGGTTGCGACCGGTTCTCTCGGCCAGGGGTTGTCCGCAGGTCTGGGTATGGCCCTGGCCGCCCGAATGGACAAGCTCGATCACAACACCTACGTCCTGATGGGTGATGGCGAATGCGCCGAAGGTTCAGTCTGGGAAGCTGCTGCGCTCGCCAGCCATTACAAGGCAGATAACCTGTTTGGAATTGTTGACGTCAACGGCATTGGACAGAGCCAGCGGACGATGTACGGGTTTGACGTCGACCGCTACGCGGATCGGTTCCGGGCCTTCGGCTGGTACGCGATGACGGTTGATGGACACGATTATGAAGAGATTTCCGACGCTTTCGAAAAGTGCCGCGCCGAAGGGGGGCAACGTCCGAGGGCGATCATCGCCAAGACTTTCAAGGGCAAGGGTGTGTCGCTGATGGAGAACCTCGACAATTGGCACGGCAAGGCCGTCCCCAAGGCACAACTGGATGCTGTTCTGGAGGAACTTCCGAATCTCCATTCGGGGAATGGCTTTACGCCCTCGCCACGGCCGAAACCACCTTCGGAAACCCCGCCTGCGGTTCACCGAATCAATGTGAACAGACAGCTCGGTGATCTGGCAGCGACTCGGGAAGCTTACGGCGACGCCCTGGTCAAACTCGTCGAGCAGGATTCCCGAGTTGTCGCTCTCGACGGCGACACGAAGAACTCGACGTTTTCCGAAAAAGTACTGAAGACCCACGAAGAACATTTCTTCGAGATGTTCATTGCCGAGCAGAACATGGTGGGTGTGGCGGCAGGCATGTCTTCGTGCGGCAAGATCCCGTTCGTTTCGACTTTTGCAGCCTTCCTGACTCGGGGATTCGATCAGATTCGCATGGCGCGAATCTCCTACTCGAACATTCGTTTCGTCGGCTCTCACTGCGGGGTGTCGATCGGTCCGGACGGACCATCGCAGATGGGACTGGAAGACATCGCGATGTTTCGCACGATTCCCGATTCGGTCGTTCTCTATCCGAGCGACGCCGTCTCGACCGAACACCTGGTTGCTGCGATCACCGATCGCGAAGGCATCACCTACCTCCGCACATCCCGGCCGAAAACCCCTGTGATATACGCATCGGATGAAGTCTTCGAGATCGGAGGGTCGAAAGTTGTCCGGCATTCCGACAACGACAGCATCAGTATCGTGGCTGCCGGAATAACCCTTCACGAAGCACTGAAGGCATACGACACGCTACTTGAGGAAGGTTGTCGGGTTCGGGTCATCGACGCGTACTCGATCAAGCCGATTGACGAGAAAACGTTGCTTGAGGCAGCACGAGAGACCGGTGGTCGGCTCATCGTCGTCGAGGACCATTACTGGGACGGCGGCCTGGGAGATGCCGTGCTCAACGCCGTGGGCAACCGGGCCGAGGTTCACAAGATGGCGGTCAGGGACGTTCCAAGGTCGGGAACACCCGAGGAACTCATTGACGCATTCGGAATCAGCGCGAAGCAGATTGCCAAAATGGTTCGATCGATAACGTGACATCTCTAAAACAGGGTGCCCCTGACGCCTGTTGGTGAGGATTCAATGCCCGAAAGAAAGAAAAAGGCAACTTCCAAGGCTTCCGGACCGCGACGGCCAAAGACTTCCAAAGTTCAGGTCGTGGTAGAAGTCGATGGCAACCCCGTGGGCCTGCCGGACCTGGACTGGGACCGGTTGTGGCCTGCCATCAACCACAGACAGAGGGACGATCTCGCCATCGACTGGGTAAGCAAGCAGGAATTCGACTCACTCACCAGCGCCACAGTGCTGCGAAGATTCATGAGGCGGTTGGAAGGACGCCTGTATCAAGGGCTGGGCGATGAGATGGTCCGGGCTGAACTCGACATCGAAAACCTGTACCTCCGCATGGAAGCAGCATCTCAGGCGTTGGGCCGCACCACTGCCGAGATCAAGGAGCTGCTCTCGACAACGGGCGGTACACGTGCCGACTTCATGAACTTCTTCTGGGACTACGTGTTGAGCGACCGGGATACGATGGACCTGGAAGAGGAATGGACAGTCTTCGTCTCCGAACGGAAGAAACAGAAGAAAAGGCCGTCCTGACGGTTAGGAACGTTCGTAGCTGGCTTGTATGACAGCTCGCATTCCACCACGCGTATTAAAATCTCCAGTGACCTCTGCCTTCACCGGCTTACACGCCTGAACAAGGTCATTGAGAATCCGGTTGACGGCGTTCTCATAGAAAATCCCCAGGTTGCGGTACGAGCCGAAGTACTCTTTCAGGGACTTCAATTCCAGGCACAGATCGTCAGGCTGGTAGCGGATGGTGATCAAACCGAAGTCCGGGAGGCCGGTCTTGGGGCAGATGGACGTGAACTCGGGCATCGAAATGCTGATCTCATAGCCCGGATACTGGTTCGGCCAGCATTCGATCTCGGGCAACCGGGCGTCGATCCCAGCCTTCGCATGCTCGTCGGTGTATTCGCTCACGGCAGTGAATATAGCACAGGGGAAGTGGTCGGAAGTCGGTGGGCAGTGGCAGAGCGGCAGCGGCGGCAGGTTCCGGAGCTGTGCGCTACCTGCTACAAGCTACTAGCTAAAAAAGAGAAAAGCCTCATGACGCGTCCTACGTCATGAGGCCTTTTCCTCTCGTCTCCTTCACCGTCTACATTCCGGGTCTGATTACGAAACCCGTTTCGTTCGGGGTCCGTCCCGTCTCAGTCCGTCCTGCCACCTCATGTAGCCGACTACCGTCCCTGGCTGGAGTAGCCTGTTACTAACTAGAAGATTTGTTCCCTGTAAAAAGGAACAAGAGCTTTCTCGACTTGTGACAGAAAGATTGCAAGAGCTTTTTTGATTTTTGATGTATTTTTTGCCGACGACCTTCCTCTAGGGC
>CAZOZZ010000159.1:7396-8730 GCA_964584435.1 uncultured Solibacteraceae bacterium
GCATATTTTGAGTCGAGAATCGGCTTTTCGCTGTTCTCTGTTTGCGGTTCGCCCATTGCCGAACAGACCGCCTCTGGGAGGACAAAACAAAGCCAAAAGCCAATCGCAAACAGCCAATAGCTCGTTGATATTTGAAGAGTCCACCACTAATATGTTGCCCATGCCGAAGAAAACCAGAGCAAGGTCCGCAAAGCCAAAAAAGGCATCCACTGCGAAGTCGCTGATGTTGATGGCTGGGGGAGTCCTGGCGGCACTCGCGATTGCGGTGTTCCTTTCACAGGGGACCGAGGAGGCTTCTCCGAATCCAGTCACGGACCAGGAAATACCCACCGCATCGGCCCGGATTCGTGGCCCCGAGAACGCATCGCTCAAGCTGGTGGAGTTTGGAGATTACCAGTGTCCGAGCTGCAGGTTCTATCACGGTGTCGTCACGGAACTGTTTCGGCGCTTCCCTAACGAACTGGAATTGGAGTTTCATCACTTTCCGCTTATCAGCATCCACCCGAATTCCGTTTTTGCAGCCATCGTCGCTGAATCAGCAGGTGAGCAGGACCGTTTCTGGGAAATGCATGATCTCCTGTTTGAAAACCAGGATCAATGGGCCACCAGCAGCAACCCGGAAGCCCTGTTTATCAGCTATGCAGCCCAGCTGGGACTGGACCAGAACCTGTTCATGCGATCGCTGCGAGCGACTGAGATCGAATCGCGAGTTCTCCAGGATGTCACCCGGGCACGCGAACTGGCCATCAACGCGGTCCCCGCGTTCTTTCTGGACGGCCGCCAGCTTACTCTCCCACGAAACATCGAAGAATTCGAAGGACTGATCTACTCGGCGCTCGAAAGCCGCCGATGAAACGGAAGGCAGTCTCGATCGGCGTCCTGGCTTTCCTCGGCATGGTCGACACTCTGTATCTATCCATTTCCAGGCAATCCGGTCCCATCCCATGCCATATCACGCGTGGCTGTGAGGACGTGGTGACAAGTGTGTATTCCGAGATAGCAGGGATTCCCCTTGCCTGGCTCGGCCTGGCGTTTTATGTGACGGTTTTCGGAGTAGCGGTGTTTGAAGGATCCGGAAACACCGGCGCACTTCGCCTGCTCCTCTGGCCGGCAACCCTTGCCCTGATCGCGTCAGCAACCCTGACCGGTATCCAGGCGTACGTTCTCGAGGCCTACTGCGAGTACTGTCTCGGCTCGGCAGCACTATCGACGGGAATCTTCTTTCTGGTGGTGAGTGGTAGGGGGGAACCGTAAGGGGGAGGGTAAGATTTCAACGCAAAGACGGTAGAGTAGGGGAGGACGCGAAGAGCGACCTCCCCCCTCGTCGCACCGGA
>CAZOZZ010000160.1:0-8631 GCA_964584435.1 uncultured Solibacteraceae bacterium
CCGGCCGCGTGTCCGACGCCAGCGGAGCCCTGATTCCCGGCGTCACGGTCACGATTTCCAGCCCGGAAATGCCCGCGGGTGACCGTGTGGAATTCACGAACGAGCAGGGCGCGTACCGCGCTGCGCAGCTTCCGAACGGTTTTTTCCGGATCGTGTTCGAGCTGCCGGGCTTCCAGACCATCGTTCAGGAACAGGTCCAGGTTGGTGTCGGACGGACCGTCACGATCAACGCAGACCTTCAGGTGGCAACGGTCGCCGAGACCATCACGGTTGTGGGTTCGACACCTGCAATCGACCTCGAGCAGGCCAACGTCGCCGTTAACGTCAACGAGGCCATCCTGGAGGATATTCCTCGTGCCAACAGCCTGAACGGGCTGTTCCAGGCGCTTCCCGGCTTCTATTCGACCTTCTACGATGTCGGCGGCTCGACAGTCGGCACGTCGTCGAATGGTAGCTTCATGACTTACGGCCGCTCCGGTGACACCGAAGTTGTCGTCGACGGCATCGTCAAGGGCGGACACTACAACAACTTCTACGCGTTTGAAGAGATCCAGGTCGTCGGCGCGGCGAAGGGTGCGGAAGCTGCGAACCAGGGTGTTTACATGAACGCCGTGATCAAGAGCGGCACGAACGACTGGCATGGTTCCATCTACGCGGACTGGCAGGATTCGAGCTTCCAGGCCAACAACGTCGACGCCGCACTGCTCGCCAAGGGCCTTCCCGGCGCGGCAGGTTTCTCCCGTTTCAACGAGTTCAGTGGAGACATCGGTGGACCGATCATCCGCGACAAATTCTGGTTCTACTTTGCCCACATGGATCAGTACTCGGGCAAGACCGAAGCCGGTTTTGTCGACAACGCCGGCCAGGAAGCCATCGCCTTCACGAAGCTGCAGAACCCGACGTTGAAAATGACTTACCAGGTCAACGATTCACAGAAGGTCGATTTCCTGTGGGAACTGGGCCGAAAGTACCAGCCGTTCCGCCACAGTTTCTCTGCCGCCGAGTTCATCCCGGCCGAGTCCACACAGGTTCAGGATTCCTGGTCCGCAATCGGCAAATTCTCCTGGCAGTGGATCGCTTCGCCGACGACGACCGTCGACGCTCAGTTGTCCCGCTGGGGCTACTGGTGGCCACGCGGTTCGCATGAAGAGACAGCCAATACGGTCTCGGAACGCGACCTCGAGAGTGGCTACGTTCGTGGCGGTTACTCCGGAACGGGTTCGGGCTCGAGCCAGGGCACGCCCAGCTACGGCCATCCGATTCGCTGGCAGTGGGACCTCAACATGAACCACTTCGCCACGTTCGGCGATCAGACCCACGAGATCAAGGCGGGTTACCGCGGCTGGAACTATCGAAGTTCGGAAGAGTCCCGCGGAACCGTCAACCAGCAGATCTATTACTACGACACGGCCGGATGCGGAGCCCGTGCCTGCTCGTTCGTCACCCCGAACTACGTGCGCGTCTATGGCACGCCCAACCGGGAAATCAACAAGCAGGATCAGACGTCCATCTTCTTCAACGACAGTTGGAAGATCAACCGTAACCTCACACTAAATGTGGGCGCGCGGTTCACGCGCTACAAGACGAGCTACCCGGATCAGGGCAACACCGGTGCTGGACCGTACGCCATCAAGGCGACGATTGCGGCGAAAGATTTCGAGGCGACCAATCACCTTGCTCCTCGAGTCTCGTTCGTGTACGACATCACGGGTCAGGGCACGATGGCTCTCAAGGCAAGCTACGGGCGCTATTACAACGACTCGTCGACGAACCCGGCTCGGATAGCCAACCCGAATGCCACACCTCGCTGGCGGTATACCTGGGACGGATCGATCCCGTTTGTCGTGAACCGTGGAGTGGATGGAATCATCGGCACTTCCGACGATCCGGACCTGATTAGGACCGAGGCCGGTTCATCGGCAACCGTCCCGGTCATCGACCCCGACCTGAAGAACGACTACACGGACGAGTTCACCGGTTAGCTGGAATTCCAGCTAATGTCGGATTACTCCGCGCGCTTCACCTTTGTGCGGAAGTTCGACAAGGACCTCCAGCAGACGGTGAATTCCTCACTGCCCTACTCTGCCTACACGCAGTCGGTCAATGTCCTCGACGTTGGCCCCGACAACGTTAGCGGTACGGCCGACGATCGTCAGATCCCGGTATTCTCGGTTCCGAAGACGGATTCGAGATTCGGTGAAAGGACCGACTTCCGGACAAACGTGGAAGGTGCGGGCAGCAACTACACCTCATTCGAAGGTTCGTTTAACAAGCGGATGAGCGATGGCTGGATGATGCTGTTCAGCTACAACCACGATTTCGTGGACACACGGAGCAGCATGCCCATGAACCCGAACGCCGACATCTATGAAGATGATCGGGGTTTCTACCAGTGGGCCTTCAAGGTCATGTCAACCGTCGAGCTGCCTTACGGCATCAACTTCGCCCCGGTCTGGAAGTCCCAGAAGGGCAGACAGTTCGATCGCACGGTCCGCATCCGCGACGCGAACAACTCCAGCGTCACGCTGACTGTTGCCAGAGACGGCGAAGAAGCCAGGGGCGGCGGAACCTACGGGAACGTCCACATGATGGACTTCCGGGTCAGCAAGACCTTTGACATCAACGACCGGCATTCCGTTGAGGCGATGTTCGACTACTTCAACGTCTTCAACGGGAACACCATCACCAGCCAGGGCAACCGGAATGGCTCGACTTTCCATCGGCCTTCCCAGATCCTTGGACCATCGATCTTCCGGCTAGGTGCACGCTGGAAGTTCTGATTACTTCCTGATTTGACACTCAAGGGCGGCCCGAAGGGGCCGCCCTTTTTTTGGTGCGCCAGCGCACAACCAACCCGTCCCGCAAGAACATCACGCGTAACCATCACAAGCGAGCATTCGGCCGTTGGTGGACGGAGCAAGCTCCGTCCACCTATTCGTTGACATCGCCAAAACCCCAAAAATGTGTCGTTCGCCTACGACGAAAAGGAGAACGGAGTGAAGGTTCTGGCGAAACCCAACAAAAGGGGCAGAGCAAGCTCTGTCCCCTAACGGTCGGAGGGGTTCGGCTCAGCGCAACCAAGGGGGACGCGCAACTTCTTTGATGAATAATGCTAAACTGTTGTGTTTATGCGAGATCTGGCCAATTCCCTGCGCGAAAAAATCCAGGGTGAGGTGCGGTTCGATGCGGCGTCACGGCTGATGTACAGCACCGATGCCAGCATCTATGAGATCGAGCCTATCGGCGTCGTGATACCCCGAACTGCGGAGGACGTTTTCGCCACGGTCGAAACCGCAAAGGAATTCGAGGTGCCTCTGCTGCCACGAGGGGGTGGTACGAGCCTGGCCGGACAGACAGTTGGACGCGCCCTGGTCATCGATACTTCCAAGCACCTGAATCGTGTGTTGGAAGTCAACACGGACGAAGGCTGGGCATGGGTCGAGCCTGGTGTTGTCCAGGAACAGTTCAACCGCCATCTCGAACCACTCGGCTATCTGTTCGGTCCCGACACGTCGACTGCGAACCGGGCGACGATCGGGGGGATGATCGGCAACAACTCAGCCGGTTCGCATTCCATCCTTTACGGCAAGACGATCGACCACGTGATCGAAGTGGACGCGATTCTCGCATCCGGGGAGCGAAAGACTTTCAAGGAGATCGGCTTCGATCAGGCACGCAGGCAGGGCGGGCTCGAAGGCCGCGTCGCGAGCATCGTCGACGCCAACCGGGATGAGATCGAAGCCCGTTTTCCACGCCTGATGCGGCGCGTCAGCGGCTACAACCTGGACGAGTTCGTTCGGAACGGAAAGTTCAACCTTGCGAAGCTCGTGGTGGGTTCGGAAGGCACACTGTCTCTTGTCCACAGGGCTAAGATGCGGATCGAGCCGAGCCCGCCTGCAAAAGCGGTGATGGTGGTCCACTTCACGGATATCGTGGACGCAATCCGTGCCTCGGAGACGATCCTGCCGCTCGAACCGGCCGCAATTGAATTGCTGGACGACATGATCCTTGATCTGGCGCGAAGTTCCCTGGCTCTGTCGCGTGAAATCGGGTTCATCGAAGGACGGCCCGGCGCGGTCTTGATCGTCGAGTTCTACGGCACGGGCGAGACCGATCTATACCGGAAACTCGAGGGTCTCGAAGCGGCGCTTCGGAAGGAGGGCCTCGGCTATGCGTACCCCAATGCCATGGATCCCGCGATGCAGGCGCGCATCTGGAAGATACGTAAGGCCGGGCTCGGGTTGCTGCTGGGCATGAAAGGGGAACGGAAGCCGATCGCGTTCGTCGAAGACTGCGCGGTCCGGCCGGTTCAACTCCCGGAGTTCTTCAAGCGATTTCGTTCCGTTGTCGACCGGTACGACACCAGTGCCGGCTATTACGGACACGCCAGCGTAGGCTGCCTGCACATCCGCCCGCTGATCAACACGAAGAAGATTCAAGAGATCCGGAAGATGAAGGACATGACCACCGAAATTGCCGACCTGGTCATGGAATTCGGCGGTGCCATGAGCGGAGAACACGGCGACGGACTGGCCCGCAGCCACCTCAATAGAAAGCTATTTGGACCGCAGATCTACAAAGCGTTCGAGGACATCAAGGGTGCGTTCGACCCCGAAAACAGGATGAACCCCGGGAAAGTCGTCAACGGACCGCCGATGGACGAAAACCTGCGGTATGGCGAAGCATACGAGGCTCTCCGGCTGAACACCCACTATGACTTCTCGCGGGAAGGCGGTTTCGCAACCGCCGTCGAGCTCTGCAACGGAGCCGCGGTGTGTCGAAAGACGACCGAGGGAACGATGTGCCCTTCATACATGGTGACGATGGAGGAAAAGCACTCCACTCGCGGGCGGGCCGACGTGATGCGGGCAATCCTCTCCGGAAAGTTGCCGGAGCGAGAAATGAACGGTGCGATGCTTCACGACGCCCTGGACCTGTGCCTGGAATGCAAGGGATGCAAGGCCGAATGCCCGTCTAACGTCGACATGGCCAAACTCAAATACGAGTTCCTGGCTCGCTATAACGAAACACACGGGACGCCGGTACGGTCGGTCATGTTCGCCCACATCCATCGGCTCAGCCGGGTGGCGTCCCTCTGGCCCCGTGCTGCTAACTGGATGATCGGACACTCGGGGATTCGCCGCCTGATGGATCGATACCTGGGAATCGACGAACGGCGCCCACTCCCCCGCTTCGCGTCAGAGACCTTCGATTCGTGGTTCAACCGACGTGGGAAACCGGCAACAGACTCGTCTTCCGCCGTCACGGGAAAGGTGATTCTCTTCCACGACACGTTCATGAACTTCAACCACCCGGAAATCGGACGAGCCGCGACCCGGTTGCTCGAAGCTGCAGGCTACGAAGTCCGGTTGGCTGACAGGGTTTGCTGCGGTCGGCCGATGATCTCCAAGGGCCTGGCCGAAGCCGCGCGGAAGAACGCGGACTGGAATGTCGGACGGCTTCATTCCTACGTCAAGGAAGGGTATTCTATCGTTGGGTGCGAACCGAGCTGTATCCTGACGTTCCGCGACGAGTATCGGGACCTGCTCACCGGGAAAGCGGTAGACGAGGTGGCCCGGGCCTCCTTTCTGCTGGAAGAGTTCATCGTTCGCGAAACGGAAGCGGGTCGATGGAAACTGAATTTCCAGACCCGTCGGAAAAAGGCCGTCGTCCACGGACACTGTCACGAAAAGGCGCTCGTCGGAAGTGCCCCTCTGATGGAAGCTCTTCGGTCGGCTTACGAGGTGGAAGAGATCGACTCGGGCTGTTGTGGCATGGCCGGCTCGTTCGGATACGAGAAAGAACACTACGACATTTCGCTCGCCGTGGGCCGACGGAGGTTGTTTCCCCGCGTAGAGGAAGAAGCCGAAGCGGTCGTCGTGGCGCCTGGGATCTCGTGTCGCCAGCAGATTGAACACGCGACGGGGCGACAGGCCGTCCATCCCGCCGAAGCACTCGTCGCGGCTCTCGAGGAACAGTCTGAACAGTGATAGTCACGAACGGAGCCAAGATGGCGACGCCTGAAGAAACCCGGCGATACCGGGACCGGCTGAAGCCGCAAGCGACAGCCGGGCATTTCCGGGAGTCCCAAGGACTGACGATGTCCTCCATCGGACTCGGGACATACCTGGGAGAGTCGGACGACGAAACCGACGACCGCTATCGAAAGTCGATCGTCCGGGCCGTCGGGTTGGGCGTAAACGTAATCGACTCGGCAATCAACTACCGTTTCCAGCGTAGCGAGCGCTCGATCGGCGCAGCCCTTCGAGACCTTCACGAATCGGGCACGGCCTCCCGCGATGAACTGGTTATCGCGACAAAAGCCGGTTTCCTGAGCTTCGATGGCGTTCGGCCTGCCGACCCGCAGGACTACTTCGTGAAGACCTACCTGGACACGGGCCTTCTCCAGCCCGATGACATCGCCGCGGGCTCCCACGCGATGACCCCGAGATACCTGGAGAACCAACTCGATCGAAGCCTCAAGAACCTGGACCTGGACGTAATCGACATTTTCTACATCCATAACCCGGAAACCCAACTGGAGGAAATATCGCGCGAAATGTTCTTCGAGCGTTTGCGGGCATCTTTCGAATTTCTCGAATCCGCGATTTCGGATGGGAAGATCCGCATGTACGGCACATCGACATGGAATGCTTACAGAATACCCGGGAATGCCCGGGGGTTCCTGTCTCTGTCCGAGGTGGTCCAATGTGCGCGGGATGTTGCCGGTGAGGACCATCACTTCGCCTTCGTCCAGCTCCCCTATAATCTCGCCATGCGCGAGGCGTACGGGCACCGGAACCAGCCGGTCGGCGGACGATCGCTCTCGACGCTCGAGGCTGCCGCCGAACTGGGCATCACGGTCATAGCGAGCGCGTCGATTCTCCAGGACCGGCTGAGCCGCAACCTTCCGGAATCGGTGACCCAACAACTGCCGAACCTTCGAACCGATAGCCAGCGCGCGATTCAGTTCGTCAGATCGACGCCCGGAATCCGAACAGCCCTGGTGGGCATGAGCCGACCTGAACACGTTGAGGAGAATCTGTACCTGGCAAAGATCGCACCCCTGTCGCCCGAAGCGATCCAATCGATGTTCAATGCTACGTAGATATATCGAACACCGCGAGCGGAAGTGGCACAACATTGACACGAACCGCTTCCCCCGCCCCTTCGAATGGGGAATCGAACACCTCGGCCTGGCAAACGGGGCGGATCCGTTGGAAACCCTGGAACGGTTTGCAGACGATGCGGTGGACAACAGCGACAGCTTCTTTTCCTACGAGCCGACGACGTCTTATGAATTCGACGGTTCAACGCTGAAATTCCCCAGTGCGGTGGAGACGCCACACCCTGAAAACAACACGGTGTGGGGGCGCCTGTTTCCGGCAGACAGCGGCCTGGCTGTGATCGTCCTGCCTCAATGGAACGCCAAATGGGACAGCCAGATCCGCCTTTCGAAGGTCCTCCAGCGTTTCGGAATCACAGCTCTGCGGCTCAGCTTGCCCTATCACGACTACCGCTGTCCGGAACACCTGGAACGCGCAGAATATCTGATAGGCCCGAATGTGGGGCAAACGCTGGCCACGACACGGCAGGCCGTACTGGACGTGAGAAGGGCGGGGGACTGGCTGCTCGAACGGGGTTACCGGCGCCTGGCAATACTTGGTACGAGCATCGGTTCCTGCATCGGGTTTCTGGTAATGGCCCATGACAAGCGTTTCCAGACCGGTGCGTTCATCCATGTCTCGTCCTACTTCGCCGACGTGGTCTGGAAGGGACTTTCCACCGAACACGTTCGCGAGTCGCTGGAGTCGTCTATCGACCTTGGCGGGCTGAGACGTCTCTGGGCCCCGATCAGTCCGTATCCGTACATACCACGGTTACGGGGAACGGGCCAGAAGCTCCTGATCCTGTCGGGTAAGTACGACCTGAGCTTCCCTTACGATCTGTCACGGAAGTCACTTGACGAGTTCACCCGACACGGCCTGGACTACGAACTGACCATGCTGCCGTGCGGTCACTACACGATGGGTATGCTACCCTTCTACCCGATAGTCGGGTTCCAGGTCGTAAAGTTCCTTCGGCGATTCAGGAACTGATCCCGTGTGTTAGCTGAAGTGATGGTTGTGAAGTAAGGCCCAAATGAACCTGAAAGATACCATCGAAGAACTCACCCACACGGCCGCAGAAATGCAGCTTCCGGACCTGGGGCGCCTCATCAGCGACCTCCGTACCGACACCGGAGAAGAAATCCACCAGGTTTCAAACCTCGACGAAACCGAAAACCTGGTTTCCCTCCACTTTTATCTGGCTCCGCTCGAAAGCTATTCCACCTACTCGCTGACATCTCAGGAGTTCGAAAACTACACCCTCGGTTACTCGCGGAAGTTTTCTTTCGGCGGCGGGATATGAGAGGAGTTGTTGGCTGCCAGGAGCCGGAAGCCAACCTCTCGCCTACTCGTCGTTGTGTTCTGAGTCGACCTTAAGCTTGGCTTTGCAGCTCGCACACACCCAGTAGTGCTTGCCCTCTATGAAGGCGTGGAAGTGGGCACCCTTACCGTCATCGTCGGAGCAGTAATCACAATTCATAGCTGCAGCAATTATAGAAAGGGTCGTGCGGAATTTCGAGGA
>CAZOZZ010000161.1:0-8459 GCA_964584435.1 uncultured Solibacteraceae bacterium
GGCCTGTACTAATCCTGGGGAAATAACTCTCCAGTTTGCGGGGCGCACTCCAAACACCATCTTCCGGAATTCCGGATTGCGGGTGGATTGGAACTCCAAGACCGCGAAGAAAGACAGGGCAATTAGAGTCGTGAGAAGAGGTATCGAGGCCCCAGTAACGACGTGTGCGAGACGCTTACCTCTCGATAAGACTGCACTGGAATCGACGAGCGAGCTGAGGTCGGAGACCATCTCGTCAGAGTTGGGGTACGCACCGCTTTGGAGGGACTCGAGCATTCGAAACGCACCAAGGGGCAACGGAATCCCGGGCACGTTCGTTTCGGACGGAGCCAACGGAAGCTCGCCACGAAGCGCACCGACGGCGATCCGGTGAAGGAACCGCTGCAGGGCCGCAAAGTCGCTTGGATTCACCCGATCGATGCCGGTTTTGGCCGGCCCGCCGGTCCCTAGACGAAAGTCCAGGAGACGAGCCCGTCCGTCGGACCCAAGCCAGATGTTATCGATCCCAATGCTTTCCGGAATCGTACCGTCCCGAGAGGCTGCTCGTGCCTCGACGGCCAGGTCGAGAATCCAGTACCGGACGACTTCCCAGTCGCTCGGCACCCCAACTGATTCGCACAGCGGCTTGCCGTCCACTGCGCCGTAGGCATCCCAATTTTCAGCTTCATCGCGGCGGCGCCCGTTCAGCCATCGCAGGCGTCCGGCCCGGGCAACCTCGCGCCGTTGGTCAGGTACGCCGTCAGACCCAGCAGGACACCGACGAATCCAGACATCTCGACGCAGCTTCGGGTCGTAAGCCAGGAACGTCAGGTCGTCGGACTCCACCAGAGGGCCGAGGATCGTGTACGGCCCGACATGAGCCGCGCCGACCCCGTCCCTCTTCCGTTCGACCGGCAGGCGGACGGGGGCAGGGCGTTTGTCGATAACGCGTCTTTGTTTTCTGATGACGCGCGTTCCCGTCGCCAGGTCGTGCAATCCGGCCCAACCGTTTCCCTCCCTGGCCGTCGAGAAAACGATGACGAGCCAGCTGGCACCGACGACCGTCATCATCGAGAGCCCCTCATTGAAAATCAAGAAAGGCAGGAGAAGCAATTGCAGGTACTCCGTCAGACTCAAAATGATTTCCCTGCACGATGCCTTGAACACACCGGGCGGAGTGTTTCCGCTTCCGACGACTCGAAGGCCACAAATGAATTTTCCAGGCGTCGCCCCCCAGATCCCTTCCAGGAGCCCGAAGTAGGCGAGGGACAGCAGGAAACCGACGATCATGTCGTTTGCCGTCAGAGCCAGAGCCGGGTCCCCGTTAGCCCCCCCAAGAAACCCGGAAACTGTGGATAGGACGACTATTGGAAGGTTGTCCAAGAAGTTGGCCACGACCCTCCAGGGAAGCGATGCGGCCACCGATGACGACGTCGAACCGAACGGCGCCAGGGCTTTGCGGAGTGCAGTGTAGGTTTCGAACCGCTTCGCAGGCTGGCGTTCAAGCATGCGGATGACCACGGAGGCGAGCTTCCTGGGGATACCCGGGCGGAGCGTTTCGGGTGATTCCGGAGTCTTGTCCAGAACCGCAGCCAACAGCCTGACGATCCCTTTCTCCTCGAACGGGGGCCGACCGGTCAGGAGCATGTACAGCGTCGCCCCGAGCGAATAGATGTCGGAACGGATATCGAGGTCTTCTCCCTTGAGTTGTTCCGGGGAGGAGAACGCCGGGGTTCCGAGCATGGTCCCAGCCATGGTCAGCATCGTGTCGCCCGCAACCGTTGAGATCGACAACCCGTAGTCGCCCACCTTGACGCGGCCGTCCGTGTCGACGAAACAGTTCGACGGCTTGATGTCGCGGTGAAGGACGCCCTGCTCATTTGCCGCCTCAAGGCCTGCAATGAGCTGCAGGATGGCATCGACCGCATCGGTCGGTGTCATCGGTCCGTTTTCGTCTATCTGGTCGGCGAGCGTTCCTTCTCCGCTCAATTCCATCGATATCACGGGCACACCATCGACTTCTTCTGTGCCGAACACGTACACGCTGTTGGGATGGTTGATCGACGCCGCCAGGCGGCCTTCCCTCAGGAAGCGTTCCCGATCGTCTTCCGAGGCAAGGGGATGGGACATGACCTTGAGTGCAATCCTGCGACCGCTCTCCACGTCGTCGGCTTCGTAGACTTCACCCATGCCGCCTTTCCCTAACAGCCGGATGATGTCGTAGCCACCGAAGCGTTCCCCGATCTGGACGCTCACCCGCGACCATCCCAGGGGAGGCCGGGCGGTCCAGTCTTCGCCGTCTATCGTCGGGAGCTCGTCCGGTCGCAGTCCGCTGTCATCTCCGTTGTTCGCCATCGGGTTGCTCTCTCTATTGAGTTGTCATGAACCGACTGATCGGCCCGTTTCACAGCGTCGCGCAGGACAATCGCGCAGCACAAGAAGTGGATCTCGCCCTGATAGGTCATGGACTCGAAGTCTCTGCCCAGCTTCACTAGGGCATTGAGCCACACCTCACCCATGCCGCCTTTGGCGAACGGGAAGAGGGTTTCGTAACTGCCGACTGGAAAGCGTACAGATGCTCGATAAGAGGGTCAAACTCATCGGTCACGGGGCGTTGTGATCCCAGAGACTCACGGACGGACGTTCATTGACCGTCGTTCAAGTGCTTGCGCCAATCCATCTGGCCGTCATACCCAGATACGGACCGGTGCCATTGGTTAAGTCGATCACTTCGCCATTGCCTTCGGGCGTGCGTGTCGGGGCGGCCGGCCCTGGCCGCCCGCGGGTCAGTAGGAGGGTGCCGGGAGGGTGTCCTGTACGGATCTCTTTCCCGCGGGTGGCCAGGGACTCACCACCCCGACACGCTGTCCTGCTCCTTTTCTCTTCGATCCGGATCCAGGTTGCGGCGGCCACGGAACGCTGTCAGAGATCGCCCTCGCCTTAGTAGGCCTAATTCGGGGACGGAGGTACAACTAGAGGTGTGTCCCCTGCAGTTCGGACCCAGTCCGCTAGAAGGCGAGCAGGTACGTCAGTTTGACGACCGCGGCTCGCGTGTCGGGCTGCGCATCGAAGGGACGGGGCCCTTCAAAGAACCGGTGGGCCGTGTTGAAAACGACGAACAGGTCGCTGCCGGGCGTGTGAATCCAGTTCACGCGGATATTGGCCTGAAGGTTGCGTGAAACCGTGTCGTACTGGATCAGGGCGGTGGAAAAGAGGTCGCGGCTTGCGGCGGCACCGATGTTGACCCCCAGGATGGTATTCGATACATCCTCCTGGTCCGGGAATGAAAAATCGTTGCGGGTGACGTTGGCGCCCAGCGACAGGTACTCGGAAAACTTGTAGAAGGTGGTGGCGGCGTATGTTGTCCGATCGCCGTTAAAGAAGCCACCGCTACGGATGCTGGCGGTGCCCTGAAGCCGCCGGCTCACGTTCGAGCGGAACCACAGTCTGGCATCCGCCCAGGCATGACCCCCGGCGGGAATCGTCACCGTGTTGAACAACTGGAAAGGCGTCTCCGGGCGGTCGAACTCCCGGTTGACGTCGACACCGAGTTGCTCGCCGGACTCAAGCCTCGCGCTGGCAACGCCCCACTGGGTGGCCGTCTGCTTTTCGTGATCCTGTCCCTCGAGGTAGGAAATACCCGCATTAAACCGCAGTTGCCGAATGAGGCTGTCGCCCGAACCCAGGCGGGGGGTAAAGGCGGCATTGGTCTGGTAGCGAATCATGTCGCGCCGTCGAACGAAGCCGATACCGGGATCGAAATTCTGCCCCACGTTCAGGTAATCGGCTTCAAAGGCCAGCCGATCGTTCGTCAGGTTGAGGCTCACGCTGCCGGAGGCGGACGAATCCGGGCTTTCCGGTGTCCAGACCTTGGAGATCCATGCGTTGAGTGCGCTGCTTTGGAAGAAGCGGAACGCCACGTCGCCGCCCAGAACCCGGTTGTAATCCCCTCCACCCTGGACGTTCGTCAGAATCGTTCCAACGGTGGCACGGTTGCCGACATCTTTGCGAACCCGTGCCACGCTGAAGTTCTGGCCGGGCCTCTCCCCGTCCTCTTCGGTTTGAATGTTCAGCAGACCCAGCGACAAAGAGCCGGATTGTCCGGCAAGTCGGGCACCTCCAAGGATGCCCTGGTCCAGACCGATTCGACGACTGAAGAACGTTGCGGCTTCAAATGGATTTCCGAAAGAGAACAAGCCGGCACGCTCGAGAAAGAACTCACGTTTTTCCGGGAAGAAGAGGTTGAACCGGGTGAGATTGATTTGAACGTTGTCGGCCTCGACCTGTGCAAAATCCGTGTTGGCAGTCAGGTCGAGTGTGAAGTTGGGAGTCAAGCCCCACTTGACGTCCACTCCAGCGTCCCTCAACACGTCGGTGTCCGGACCAGCGGAGCCGGGCCGGGTTGCGCCTAACAGTCCGTACGGCTTCACTTCGACATGGTGCTGGCGTTTGAGGTCCCGGAGGCCCTCCAGTTCTGCATACTGCGAAACCTGAAAGATCTGCCGACGGAAGTCGACACCAATCAGGGGCCAGAACACCTCTTCTTCCTTGCGACGGATCGATCGGTAGAACGCGACTCCCATCCGGGGTTCCGCTGCTTCGCTGTATCTAAGTGTCGTGAACGGAATAGCTACTTCCAGGACCCAGCCGAAATCCGTAATCCGGCCCTCGCTCAAGTAGACGCCCTCCCAGTTCCAATTGACCTGGCTCTCGTCGGTGACCAACGCATCGCCCTGGGTTCCGAAGGGATTCAGTTCGAAAATATATGCGTTCCGTCGATCAAAATAAGTGTCCAGCCCGATGATGACGCGATCGTCCTGGTCGATCCGGCCTTCGCGCTGGAGGATGGTCCTTCGGATTCTGTCGGGCTCGGAGTCGAACATCTTGAGACCGAAATAGATGAAGTCGTCATCGTAGGCGATTCGCACTTCGGTACGCTCACTGGGTTCGGCTCCTTCCCGGGGTTCCCGCTGTTTGAACTCGGTTATCGGAGGAATACGCTCCCAGAAGGGTTCATCGAAAATGCCGTCGATAGTGGGAGCTACCTGAATCGGCACGGCCGTAGCCACATCGGTGGGTGCTGCCGGAGTGGTGACTGGGATCAAGGTCAACAGAATAAAGGCCGGCAATCCCCAGAACCTGCAGGCCGGACCGCAAGCCCAGATAAACCGGAACCGGCGAAGACTAGAAAGAACGGTCACGAAAGAGTCGCTGGCGCTGGCATTTGTTGACAATTCTGTCTCGACATCCTCATCTTCGGATCATCTTCGGGGCTTGGCGTATTGTGTCGTCAAGATCACGTTTCACCTAAGAATAAGTCACTAACCAGGCATGTGGATCGCTCCAAGCGTGCTCAGACCAGGATCTCTCAGAAGGCTCAAGCAGTATCTCTCGGATGGACCTGCTTTCGGATTGCGCCTCCCTTACCATGCTCGGCTACACGCAAGTCATAGTTCGACTGCAGATTGAGCCAAAACTGTCCGGACGTGCCGAGGTACCGGGATAGTCGGAGTGCTGTATCTGCGCTAATACCACGCCGGCCGCGAACAATGTCATTCAGTCGGCTGGTAGGTACGTGGAGTTTCTTGGCAAGCGCGTTGACGCTCATTCCGAGCGGCTGCAAGACGTCTTCCGCGATCGTGCGGCCCGGGTGCAGTTCCGCAAGAAGTTCCTTCCTGGTCATATAAAGTTCCTAGTGATAGTCCACGATCTCGACCCCACAAGCGTCGCCATCCTTCCACCGGAAGCAGATCCGCCACTGATCGTTGATTCGAATGCTATGTTGCCCCCCGCGATCCCCGCGAAGCTTTTCCAGATGATTACCGGGCAACGCGAGATCCTGCAGACTGGTGGCCGAATCGAGTTGCTGCAGCCGCCGAATAGCCTGTTTGGCAATACGTCGAAATGGCCTGACAGGCCGCAGATCCTCATACAGGGCCTCTGTGTCCTTCGACCTGTAGGAGCGGATCACATGGAAATGATATACCGTTTACCGTTAAACGGCAAGATGCTCTTCCGCGGAAGGGTACTGGTTCGAGTCCAGCACGGCTCATTGAATCTTGCGGAGCGGCCGAAGATGGTGTGAAGGTGGGGTGCCAACTGGAAACCTCGATGAAACGGGTCTTTCCGAATCTGATTCACATGGAAGGGTAGGCGACCCGGACAAGTGGAATTCCTGTGCCGGGGTATTCCTGCTAATAGATTAGTTAGGGAGCAGAGCCCCCAATCTCCTAATTCACTGTGCGGTTAATCAGCAAGCCGGCGCGCAGAATCGTAGCTGGGAGTGCGTCGTTCCGACACTTGGGTTCCACTCGTGATATTCCGGATCCAGCTTGAGCGCCGTTTTCGAAGCCGAAACAGGTGGAGAACGGATTAGGGTATTGAGGGCTCTGCTCCCTAATATAAGTTGGAGCGAATCCTCCCGGTCGGTGGGTATCGCCACGGCGTGCGGGGCGACCTTGTCGAAGGGCTGAGCGACGACGTGTCGTTTCGTTTCTTCGACCGTAGTGAAGCCGCCGACTGGTACTATTTGCGGGTGGAGCAGATCGACGGGCATCTGGCGTGGTCGAGCCCCTGGTGGGTCGGCGGCGAGCGCCCGCGCTGAGTCTGTAGGTTCTTGACCGATGTTGTGTACGATACCGATCGGTCTACTTTTCGGAGGTTCCTGCTTATGAAGGCTGTGTTTGGGCTGGCGCTGGCGGTCGTCGCGATGACGACATCACCCGGGGTGTCTCAGGAACCGAGCGCAGACGCCCTCTTTCCCTTCGAGATCCAGCAAGTCTCCATTCCAATGGCCGACGGTGCTCGGCTGTCCGGCGTTCTGTATGTTCCTGGACCGGGGCGGTTTCCGGTCATCGTCACGATCACCCAGGCCTCGTTCAGAAAATGGCGCCAATCTCACTTCCCCCGTAGCTCCTTTTCCCGCTCGGGCGACTATGCGGTGGTCGTCGTCAACACTCGCGGCAGACGGGCCTCACGAGACAATCCTGCCAGAGGTGGCGTCAACCCGTTCGGCCAAGACGGGTACGACGTCGTGGAATGGGTGGCCCGCCAGGATTGGAGCAATGGCAGGGTCGGAATGTGGGGAGGATCGAACGAAGGCAAGAACCAGTACGCGACGGCACAGGCCGCTCCCCCCCATCTCGTCTGCATCATGCCGGCGCTGACGACGCCCGACACCAAGGAGGACGAGCGTCTCCCCCGCAGCTACGAGCAGCTCTATATGGGCGGAGTGTTGCGGCGCGAGATCATCGATGGCCTGCCCACCTCCAGCCCGGCGGTCAGGCAGGTCCTGGGCCATCCCCTCTACGACCCATCGTTCTGGGGGCGGGAGGATCCCAACGCCCCGACCGTCGCTGACATCGAGGTCCCGGTCATGGCTGTCGGCGCCTGGTTCGACAACGACGTCAACCGGGCCGGTATACGAACTTTCGATGCACTGCGGAGCGCGGCGAGCGACGAGCTGCGCGAACACCACAGGCTGCTCATCGCGCCGTGGATCCACAATTCGATGTACAGCGATGGGCTGCAAGGTGAGCTGCTGTTCGAGAACACCGCCGAGCACTATCGGGAGTTGGAGAAGCGGTTCTTCGATCACTGGCTGCGGCGGATCGACAATGGGGAGCTCGGGGCCCCGGCGATCTCCTACTACCAGATGGGCTCGAACGAGTGGCTCACGACCTCGACCTGGCCCCCCTCCGGCTCGAGTGAGGTCTCGTTCTACCTCAAGTCCGACAGCTCGCTGTCGGTCGAGCTACCGGCTGCCGGCGCCCACCCGGTCTTCTTCAAGAGCGATCCCGACAACCCGGTCCCTACGGTGGGTGGACAGAACAAGACCAACGTCGCCGGCAAGGGACCCCACGACCAGCGCCACAAGGTAGAGAGCCACCCCGACGTCGTCGTCTTCTCCTCCGCTCCGCTCGATGAGAACCTCGATATCGCCGGCGATCTCGAGCTGCGCTTTCACCTGTCCTCCGACGCCGAGGACACCGACCTCGCCTTCCGCCTGACCGACGTGCATCCCGACGGGCGCTCCATGCTCCTTCGCGACGGCATCCTCCGAGTCAGTTTGCGCAACTCGTTTGAGCGCTACGAGTTCCTGACCCCCGGTGAGATCTACGCGGGCGTCGTAGATACGATCCCCGTAGCCCACACCTTCCTGCGCGGACACAAAGTGCGACTGATCCTCTCCGGTAGCAACAACCCTCGATGGGATGTGGGCGGCAACACACGCGACAAGGACGCTCCTCCCAGAGTCGCGCGAAACGCCCTGCACCTCGACCTCGAGCACCCCACTGCCCTGGTTCTGCCGGTGCAGACGGTCTCGAGGATTCCTAGATGAAGAACTCGCTGATTCGGGGTGTTCGGCGGGGTTTTGTTCGCAGGTTGTTCGCAGTAACCCGTATCAAGAACCACAGGTAAAATGGGGACAGGCACCTGGAGTGAACCCCTAAAGTGAGACAGTCGAATGGGTACACTTT
>CAZOZZ010000162.1:0-8428 GCA_964584435.1 uncultured Solibacteraceae bacterium
GTTACGGAGTGTTTTAAAACAGTGAATTAGTTTTTGAGGGATTGTTGTTTCGTATCTTTTTTCTTTGCCCATCTTGCGATCAAAACCCAAACATATGCTGTCACTGCAATCGTTAGAATTAACCAAATGTAAAAATTTATTTCCATAATTATCTCCTATTAATTCACTGTTATGTTTTACTCCACAGTGACGCTTTTGGCGAGGTTGCGGGGCTGATCAACGTCACAGCCGCGGAGTATCGCGATGCGGTATGCCAGCAACTGGAGCGGGACGACTTCCAGGATGGGCAACAGGAGGTCACTCGAGGCAGGCACGGGGAGGTAGTGATCCGAGGCTTCGGCCACTTCTTCGTCGCCTTCGATGCCAACCGAAAGGATGATTCCGTCGCGGGACTTGACCTCTCTGATGTTGTTCAGCACCTTCTCATATCTCTGCTGCGATTCCGGGAGGTCCTTATCCTGGGTGACGACAAAGACAACGGGCAGGTTGCCATCGATCAAAGCGTTAGGCCCGTGTTTCATCTCGCCTGCCGGGTACCCCTCCGCGTGAATGTAGGAGATTTCCTTGAGCTTGAGCGCCCCTTCCAGGGCGATCGGAAAGTGCACGCCCCTTCCGAGAAACAGAAAATCGTTTGACCGAAACAGAGATTTGGCGACTGTCTCGATCCTGGCATCCAGTTCCAGCACCTTTTCCAGCTTGTGCGGCAACGTCGTCAGTTCCGACAGAGCAGCTCCGAGTTGTTCCAGGGTCATGGATCCGTGCACTCGACCCAGTTGGAGTGCCAGCATGTAGAGGGCCGTGAGCTGGGTCGCGAACGCCTTTGTAGAAGCAACGCCGATCTCTGGACCCGCTCGCGTGTGGAGCACACCGTCGGCGAGTCGCGTCGTCATCGATCCGACCACGTTCGTGATGGTGAGAATCTTCATTCCCATGTCCCGGGCCTTGCGCTGGGCTGCCAGCGCGTCCGCCGTCTCGCCCGACTGCGTGATCACTACGCACAGGGTGTCGGGTTGCGGGACAGGATTCCGGTAACGGAACTCGCTGCCGTAATCGACTTGAACAGGTATGCGGGCCAACGATTCGATCATGTACTTGCCCGCCAGCCCGGAATGCCAACTGGTTCCGCAGCCGATCAGGCAGACGTTCTTGAAGCTCCGCCACTCCTCCACCGAAAAGCCGACGTCATCCAGACGCACTTCGTTGGAGTCCAGGGAAAGACGACCGACCAGCGTTTCGCTGACCGCCGTGGGTTGCTCATAAATTTCCTTGAGCATGAAGTGTTTGAAGCCACCCTTCTCAGCCTGAACCGGGTCCCAGGTAATTCGGTTGAAATGGAGCTCTCTTTCCTTCCCACTAAAATCCATCAACCGGATGCGGCCGGGCTCGATGACTGCGATTTCACCGTCATCAAGGAAGAGGACATCTCTGGTGTGGGGCAACAGGGCGGGAACATCGGAAGCAACGAAGCCCTCCCCTTCGACGCGTCCGACGACGGAGGGGGGACCGTCCCTTCCCGTCACGATCTTCTGTGGATCGTCGGCGGAAATGGCGGAAAACGCAAATAGGCCCCGGAGTTCCTTGAGTGCCTCGATAACCGCAGACTCCAGATTCCCGTCGAAGTACTTCTCGATGAGGTGAGCAATCACTTCGGTATCGGTTTCTGTCGTAAACTGGTGACCTTCCGACGTCAGTCCCCGTTTCAATGTCAGGTAATTCTCGATGATGCCGTTGTGAACGACAACAATCCTGCCCTTGCAGTCGCGGTGGGGATGGGCGTTTTCTTCGGTCGGCCGACCGTGCGTCGCCCAACGCGTGTGCCCGAGGCCGTAATTGCCTTCAAGGGGCTGGGAGGCCAGGAGGCCTTTAAGATTACTGAGCTTCCCGGAACAGCGGCGCAACCCGACTTCGCCGTTCTTGACCACGGCCACGCCCGCGGAGTCATACCCTCTGTATTCCAGGCTCTTCAGGCCTTCGAGGACGATGGGTACGGCGTCACGATTACCGATGTATCCGAAAATTCCACACATGGCTTCAGTCCGAAGTCCGGGATCCGAAGTCCGAAGTCTGCGGTCCCGGTTTCACGTTTATCATTCAGAGTTTACCGCGAAACGCTTGCGCCGGCTGTATTGGCGCCCGACGACGCAATTTCCAGAACAGCCTCTGCAAGCCTGCGCGGGTCGTGGCGAACGGCACCGTCTTCCAGAAGCAGGTCCCGGCTCACAACCGTCACCCCCAGACCAAGAAGCCGATCGTCATCCACTTCAACGGCACGAGACTTCTGCTGCCCGTACTTCTCCAGAATGCTTCTGGACGGAGTACGACTGTTGACGAGCACCGTGGGGAACAACACGCCTCCACCATGGTTGATCAATGCTTCTACGTGATCCGCCGTGGTCATGTCGGCTGTCTCGGCGGGCTGCGTCATGATGTTCTGAATATAAATCTTCCAAGCGGACGAGTTCTCGATAGCGAGGTTCATCTCCAGCGGCAGGAGATTGGCGATGAGGCTGGTGTAAAGCGAGCCAGGCCCCAACATGATGATGTCGGCCACTGCGATCGCTTCGAGAGCTTCGGGCAACGAGTGAGCGCCGGGAGGATCCAGTTTCAGTTTGGTGATCCTCCGATGATCGGCCGTGATCCGTGTCTCGCCGTGAACCCATTCCCCATCATCAAACTGCGCTCTGAGCGAAACGTTGGACGTGGTGGACGGGAGAATCGTTCCTTTGATCGCCAGGACCTCCGACGTGAGACGTACCGCTTTGGCAAAATCGCCGGTAACCTCGGCCATCGCTGTCAGGAACAGATTCCCAAAGCTATGGTCGTGAAGTCCTCCGTCGTTGAGGATACTGGAGAAGCGATGTCGAAAAAGACGGGCCATCAACCCCTCGTCCTCGGAAAGCGCCATCATGCAGTTTCTGATGTCACCCGGAGGCAAGACACCCAGTTCTTCGCGTAACCGACCCGAACTGCCACCGTCATCGGTGACCGCAACAATGGCGGCGAGTTCGACCGGGCATCGCTTCAGCCCACGCAGGAGCGTCGACAAGCCGGTTCCTCCGCCGATGGAGACAATTCTCTTTAAGGGGGGGGACTGAGCTGCCCGTTCATTGGCCATCGGATCAGCTCTCTTCAGGCTTGATCAATTCGATGAATTCGGGATCTTCGAAGAGGGATTCGAGGTCGGTGTCGTTTACAGCGAGAAAGCGGTTCTTATCGCGATATTGGATCGATTTCTTGAGGTACTCCAAGGCGTCGTCGCGCTCGTCGCTCAAAGCAGATACGGCCGCGAGCGCGTAGAGAACATGGTCGGCTTTGGGAGAACGCTTGAGCGCGGCGTTGAGATGGTCTCGAGCGATGTCCAGACGACGACTGTTCATTTCTGCGATCGCCACTTCGTAATAATCATCGGCAGTTTTCAATTTGGGACCTGCCGAGCGCTTCTCCCGGATCCGTTGGTCGCAGGCCTGGATCAAGACGTTGGTCCTATCCAACAGTTCCATCTCGTCGGTGAACCGTTGGGTCAGTTCGCCAAACTTGGCCTTCGCTTTCTCGTAGGCCTCCGCGTGCATCAACTTCAATCCAGCTTCATAGACCTTCAGGGCCGCGGAAAAATTCGACGCACGGGTCTTAACGCTCTCCTTCCTGGGCGGAGATTTCTTCTTCGTCGAGCGTTGTGCCTTGGACGTCTTCCGAAGCGACGGAGACGCCTTTCGAACTGTTTTCTGAGTCTTTGACGGCGGCTTGCCGGTTCTAGCGGACCTGGCGGCTTTCTTCTTGGCCGGTTTCGCGACTTTCTTCGAAGCCCCGACCTTCTTCGCCTTTGTCTTAGCTGCTTTGTCTTTTGATTTCAATTGATTAGAACCCGCGGTCGCAGATCGGGATGCCTTCGAAGGCTTGGCGGACTTGGCGGAAGCAGCCCGTTTGGGAGCTACACCCTTAGTTTTTTGCGACTTAACGGTCTTGGACCTGCGCGCCTGGCTCTTCGAACTCGCTGCTTTCCATGTTGCCATCAGCAATTTACATCAAGTAATGGGGTGAAAGTCACGATAATGAAAGCGTATCCCAAAGTCAAGGCGCACCGCTCTCCCACCACATTCCGTATGGCCATCAACTAATTCATTCAAAGCGATTTATAGAAATAGATCGTCGGACATCGGCGAGATCGGTGTGCCGGGACTGGGGGACGGTGGGTTCGACGATTGGAAATGGGCGGGGTGCGGCTCCGCACGCGGTGGTCACTCCCGATGACCGGGTAACTGAGGAAGACATTCTCTGAAGGCAGAAAGCAGTCGGCCAAATGGGCTCTCTCTCGTGGTGCGAGGATGGGCGAAGGGACGGGGGGGTGCGCCTAGTTCTTGCCGGACTTGCCGGCAGCATAGGCACGTCGGCCGGTCTCACCCGGAACGGCGGGGGCAGAGGATTCAGCTTCGATTGCCACAACATCCTCGGGCAGGGTTTGAAGCTTCGTATGGACCCGGACGTCTTTGGGAGCCTGTACTCCAAACCGCACGCGGTTGCGACCGATTTCGAGAACAGTGATTTCGATGTTGTCGGAAATGATGATCTTCTGGTTACGTTTCCGACCGATGATAAGCATAGGTTTCCTCTAGCATTAGAGGTGGCCAACAATCCTGAAAATACATCAAAGAACATAAAAACGTCCCAGATCCTCACTTGAGCTGATAATCACAATGGGATGCCGACTGACTACGAACGACTTCGCCACGCAAAGTTTTCGGCCTAAGTGCTTCTTTTTCCCGGGGTTTTTTGGCAAAATAGCTACCGTTTAATGGTGGGAAGGCCAGGATACCGGGCACCGACCCAGCATGATGTCTTTTTCTAACACGTAAACACGTAAAGGAAGAAGCCGGGCCAATCGATGGTAAACCGTTCCGTCTGCTCCTTGCTACTGACCGCCGCCTTGTTCTGGCCCACTCGCGCCTATGAAGTCGTATCCGACTTCTCGTTTCTACGCCAGCCTCAACGCATCGAGTCCGTTGCGGAAATTGACTACCTGAAGGAACTGTCTTCCAGAGGGGTCGAACTCTGGGCACAGGGAATCCGTGTCGAGTCCCTTGACGGCTCGCTGATCTATGCGGACCACCACGGCGATCGGGTCTTCAATCCGGCGTCGGTCATCAAGATCGCAACATCGCTGGCTGCATTGGAAAGATTCGGTCCGGAACACCGTTTCGAAACATCCTTTTACGTAGACGGCGAGATAGGCGAGAAGGGGGTCCTTGACGGGGACCTGATACTCCACAGCGACGGCGACCCCGAGATGGGTACGACCGACCTGGTCCGGCTGGCGCGGCAGCTCCTGCGGGCGGGGCTTCGGCGGGTTAACGGAGAGCTTCTGATCGACGGCCCCTTCACCGTCGGCAACCTCCATAGAAGCAGTCGGGTTGCATCGCATTTGCAGCGAACTCTGAGGCGGCTTGGCTTGAGGGTCCCGCCTGAGGCGACCTATCGGGACGGACTTCGCGGAACGCGCATGGCGCAGCGTTTCTCCGAACCGCTGCGGCAGATCCTGTTTTATCAAAACGCCCACAGCAGCAACTCGATGGCAGATCGCCTCGGAACTGCTGTCGGCGGTCCAAAAGCCGTCGAACGCTACCTGGAAACAGAAGTCGGAATTGCGCCCCAGGACGTTACCGTCCAACGCGCGTCCGGGCTGAGGAACAACCGCCTGACCCCGGCTGGCATGATTATTCTCCTGAGAAAGATGGTCCGCTGGCTCGAAGCCCACGATATGGCTCCAGAAGACATCCTTCCGATTGCCGGGATGGATGCGGGCACGCTTCGCCGCCGCTTCCGGGCTCGCGATCATCGTGGAGCTGTCGTGGCAAAGACAGGGACACTGGTGGCGACCGACGATGGGATCAGCACGCTTGCTGGAATCCTTTACACGGAAGATCACGGTCCGGTGCTCTTTGCAATATTCAACACACACGGCCCGGTACTGCAATACCGGCGATTTCAAGACGCTTTTGTAAAAGACCTGCTAGCCGAATATGGTGGAATCCCTCTCGTCAATGCGTCATCGCGTAGATTAGGCAATTGAGTCCATGTCTTCGGCGACTCGGTTGTGGTCCCCCCGGGTCGCTCTCCTCGAGATGAGTCTTCTTGATCAGTTGATTGCTGCTTCCCTCGCAGTCATCCCCAAACCCGTTGTCGGGATCGTCGCAAAACACTACATCGCGGGCGAGACAATGGAAGAAGCGCTCGATGTAGCCTCCGACCTGGAAGATAGAGGTTTTCTGACGTCGGTCGACGTGCTCGGCGAGGACCCGACCCGGATTGAGCAGGCGCGGGGGGCTGCAGAACTGTACGGAAGGTTGGTGGATGAAATCGAGAAGCGAAGCCTCAGCGCAAACGTATCGATCAAACCAACCCTGTTCGGTCTCAAGATCAACAAGCAAGAGTGCCGAGACCTGATTCGATGGCTTCTGGAGCGGGCGCACACGCACCGGAATTTCGTCCGGGTCGAGATGGAGGACTCCACCTGTACCACGGACACTATCGATGTTTATCGATCCCTGTCGAAAGGATTCGACAACGTCGGAATTGTCATTCAGGCCTACCTGCGGCGCAGCAACGATGACATCGCGGCCATGAAAGACATTCACCCGAACGTTCGCATCGTCAAGGGCGTCTATGTTGAAGAGCTAGACATCGCCTACAAGGACCCCCGTATTATCAACGAGAGCTACATGTTTCTGGCGGAGACTCTGCTCGCCAGCGGCTCCTACGTGGCGTTCGCAACACACGATGAGCCGCTCGTGCGGGAAGCTTTCCGGCTCGTCGAACGGCTGGGGCTTCCAGCGTCAGCTTACGAGTTTCAGATGCTTCTGGGTGTCGAGGAAGAACTGCGAAACATGATCCTCGACGCCGGTCACCGCATCCGCGTCTACATCCCGTTCGGTCGCGACTGGCACCCATATTCGGTTCGGCGATTGCGGGAGAACCCCGCGATCGCGCGGCACGTGATGCGGGCGATGCTGAAACGAGGATAGATCTTTTGAGCGCGATGATGCGAAGAACAAGGAAACTCTAGCTGGCAGGTCTGAAAAGGCACATGCTAACCTACAGTGAGGCTGAGTTACCGGCCAAACGGAGTTTGAACCAATGCCCATTTACGACTATCGCTGTAACGCTTGTGAACACAATTTCGAAAAGCTCGTCATGCCGGCCAAAGAACCTGACCTGGTTTGTCCGGAATGCGAATCGAAGGAAGTGGAGAGGATCGCATCCATGCCCACGTTGGTGGGTACATCGGCCAAACACGATGTCCTCCAGCGCGAGTACAAGCAGTATCGAAAGAAATGGGTCGAAAACGCCTACATGCCCAAGCCGCCCAAGAAGAAATCCAGCGACTAGCCACACACCATTCAGATGAAGATCATCGTGCTGGGCACCAGCTCTGCAATCCCGACCTTGTATCGCAGCCTTTCGTCGACAGCGCTGATTCGCAACGGAGATGTCTTCCTTTTCGATTGCGGGGAAGGCACCCAAGTCCAATTGATGCGCACTCCGGTCCGACGAAGTAAGATTCACTCCATCTTCATCGGACACCTTCATGGCGACCATCTTTACGGAATCAACGGCCTGCTGAGCACGCTGCATCTGGACAACCGTGAATCCCCGATGCGGGTCTTCGGTCCACAAGGACTGCTGAACTTCCTCCACGCCTCGTTCCGAACAAACAACCTGCACTTCAGCTATCCAATATCCGTCAAGGAGTTCCCTCGCGGTTTTCGGGGCAGGGTCCTGGATGAGCGTGAGTTCTTTGTCGATGCGATGCCGCTGGACCATTCGATTTTTTGTCTCGGCTGGCGTTTCCAGGAGAAGGATCGGGCGGGCGTGTTCAACATCGAGAAAGCGCAGGAAATGGGTATACCGCGGGGCCCCCTCTACGGCAAACTCCAGAATGGAGAATCGATCGACCTGCCCGATGGACGGACCATTAATCCCGAAGAGGTCCTGGGACCACCGCGCCCTGGAAAGTCACTTGCGTACTGCCTCGATACACAGTTCTCGAAACGGTCGATCGAACTGGCCGAAGGATGTACCGCCTTGATCCACGAAACGACGTTCGGCCCCGACGCCACAGAGCTTGCCAAGGAGCGAAAACACTCCACGATGAAGGACGCAGCCCACGTGGCAGCCGAGGCCGGAACCCGGCAATTGATCGCCACACATTTCAGCAGCCGGTACGACCACCACGAGGTCAAGCGCATCGCAGATGATGCAAGACCTGTCTTCGAGAACATCACGACGGCTCGGGATTTGCAGGAGATCGATATTTAGTCGTGGACCAGTGAGGGAGAAGGCATCGCCTGGCCTGGACATGTCCACTCAATGGCTGTGTTCTTCGACGGTAGAGTAGGGGAGGACGCGAAGAGCGACCTCCCCCCTCGTCGCACCG
>CAZOZZ010000163.1:0-8214 GCA_964584435.1 uncultured Solibacteraceae bacterium
TCAGCTAGAATGCCCAAGCTTTGCCTGGCGCACCAAAGACGCAAAATCGCAAAGAGCGCAAATGTTTGTGATGGTGGGAGAGTTTGAACAAAAAACTCTGTGGTCCTTTGCGTTTTCGCGTCTTTGCGTTGACCAAAATCGTTCTTTCTAGGCGAGATCTACGGTTACTGCTTGCCCCGGAGAATGGCGATTTTGGCAGTGGAGGGGCTGAGGTATTTGGCGGCTACGGCCTGGACACTACTGAGGGTGACGTTTCTTATTGCGGTGCTGTATTCCAGGACCGATTCGACACCGGTGCCGGAGGAGACGGCGCGGGCGTAGGCGAGGACGCGGCCCAGGCGGGTCTGGAGTTGGATTTCGTGGACGCCGATCGAGTACTCGATGGACTTGGCGAGTTCTTCCTCGGTGAGTCCGTCTTCGATCAGTCTGGAGATCTCTTCCTCGAGTGCCGTTCGGACCTTCTCCTCATTCTCGGGTGAAAAGGCCGTGTAGGTAAAGAAAGCGCCGGCGCGGGCCAGAGACAACTCCGCGGCTCGAACCGTGTAGGCGAGACCCTGTTCTTCCCGGATGGTCTCGAAGAAACGTCCACCGAGACCCGATACGGCGTTCTGTATCACCTTCATGGCGAATCGATCCGGGTGGGAGCTGGTGGTGCCCAGGAATCCGTATGCGAGCGCCGTCTGCGCGCGGGAGGCGTCCTCGACACGCTCCTCTCGATCCGGGTTGAAGTCCGGAACGGGCAGGATCGTAATGTCCTCTTCGTGAAGATCCAGGTTGGTCAGCGCATCGGCGATCGAAGCCACAAGGCCTGTACCTCGAGTGTCTCCAACGATCACGATCGAAGGAACCAGAGGCCGCTGGTGCTGCCTGTACCACGCCGACAGATCCTCACGCGTCAAGGATGCGAGCGACGCCTCGGAGCCGACACCGGGCCGGGAGTAGGCATGCCCCTCGAACACCGTCGACATGAACAACTGCATCGGATATCGAAAGGTGTCTTCACGAAGCGCCCGAATCCGCGACACCTGTAACTTGCGGGCAAGTTCGACTTCCTCTTCGGGAAAAGTCGGCTCCTGAAGAACCTCCATCAGGATTTCCAGAGCCTGGTCCATCTGCCCGCTCACACCGTCGAGGACGTACCCGAAGAAATCCGGTTCGTTCACAACCTGAATCCGGGCCCCTGCATTCTCCAACCGGCGCCCAACGTCGGCAGTGTTGTATCGCCGTGTCCCCCTCAACGCGCTGCGCAGCGTCAACTCCGTGATGCCGGCATTGCCGGCGGACTCGTGCAGGCGGCCACCTGGATAGAAGATTCCGAACGACACGAGCGGAAGCCGGTGGTCTTCCACGATATAAACATCCGGACCACGGAGGATCGAACGCCGAACGATAGGCTTCACGAGGTCTTGAATCAGCTCGACCTCGAGTTGGGGCACCTGGGCCGAGACAGGAAGTTCTTCAACGCTCCGTTCGACAACCGCCTGGGACACGCGAGCCAACACGTTCGTGGTGAAATCGTCGTCTGAATACGATCGTGTGATAGAGGCGGGAAGGTACTCGAAGAGACCAAGGTTGGCCATCGTAAAGTATGCGGTGGAAATACGCTGGATGTCGGCCAGGGTCACGGCCTCGATACCGGCAATGAAGGAATTGGTCCGCTGCCAATCCCCGAGGGCCTCGTTGCCGGCAATCTCTGCGGCGATGCCACCAACCGTCTCCAGGCGGTGGAAGTATTCCTGGGCGATCAACGTCTTCGCACGTGCCAACTCTTCGTTCGTGATGCCGAACTCCTTGATGTGCTCGAACTCGGCCAGTGCCGCGATTTCCGCCTGAACAGGATCCTCGGTCTCCAGATCGAGTTCAAAATAACCCAGGTCTCCGAACCCGAGAAACGAGGACGAAGCACGGCTGATCAAGCCACGTTCGTCACGCAGAAAGCGGTTCATTCGGGATGCACGACCGGCAGACAGGACCGCCGACATCACCTCCAGGGCGTACGCATCATCGGAGAGGCCATCGGGCACATGGTATCCAAGAGACACCCGTGTCTGCTCGAAGGCGCCGCGCTCCCAGCCGTATCGAAAAGCCGTCTGCTGCGGCTCGGGAGGCGATGGATCCCGCTCGAGGGGGGTGTCTTCCCGGTCACCGTAATGAAGGATGATCTGCTCGAGCATGGCTTCGCGCTCAAACTGCCCGACGACGGCGAGGATGATGTTCGAAGGTTGGTAGTACTTCGCGTGGAAATCTACGACATCGTCGCGATCGAGCGCGCGCAACCCATCAGGTGAACCGATGCGCCAGCGCTGCATTCGATGCTGTCTGAACGCTGTCGAGTAGAGCCGTTCGGAAGCGACGGCCCGCGGATTGTCCAACTTTCTGTTGTTTTCCTGGAGGACGACTCCGATTTCACGCTCGAGTTCTCCCGCATCGAACGTTGAATTCCACAGCGCATCCGCCTGGATGTCCATAGCAACGGCCGTATTTTCCGCAGGAACGACCGTGTGATAAACCGTCCGGTCGTAAGCCGTGTAAGCATTCAGTTGACCACCAATGCCCTTGGTCTCCTTCGCGATCTGTCCCACCGGACGGCTGCTCGTCCCCTTGAAGAGCATGTGCTCAATCACATGTGAAATTCCGGAAACACGGTCCGGTTCGTCGAAGTAACCCACCTTGACCAACGCCGTAATGCTCGTAAGTGGAACGGCGTTCTCCTCCCGAACCAACACGGTCAGACCGTTCTTCAAAATGACCTTCGTGGTCTGTCCAACATCTTCACGAAAAATATAAGGTCCCACGATCTCTCCGGCCATCGGTTGAAGGTCAGGCATAGGTAACTGCGGGATCACCTGCAGAAAAAGGAAGAAAGCGAGAAGCATACAAATATTCTACCCCACCGGGCGACGTCGGTGCTGGAACATCGGTCGGATCCAACGCAAAGTCGCAGAGACGCGAAGGGCCGCAAAGTCTTTCTTCTTCTTGAGCCAAAAAACAGGACGTTCAGCTTTGGCAACCTCGGCGTTTTGGTGTCTTTGTGTTGACCAGGACTCGCAAGGCACCATCAATTCTCGGATGCTGATTGTTCGATTTGGCGGGTATGGTCATCGACGTAAGTCAGAGTGATACGGATCGCGTTTTCAGGGGCAAGTTCGGCGAGACGCTCGGCCCACTCAACGACAACCACGGCTTGAGGTTCATCGAAGATGTCGTCCAGACCGAGATCGTACAGGTCTGTCGATGCGACCCTGTAGAGATCGACATGATAAACCGGAACACGTCCCCGATACTGGTTCACTAGCGTAAAGGTAGGGCTGGAAACTTCATCGACGGCCTCTACACCGAACCCCGCGGCCAACCCTTTGGTGAAGGTCGTCTTCCCTGCCCCGAGCTCACCACACAACAGGATTTGTGCTGGCACTTCGAGGGAAGCCGCCAGTTCCCTCGCATACTCAAAAGTCTGTTCCTCAGACTGTGAAAGGAAGTTAGTTGCCATAGAAGGGGATCAGGGAACCGAGTTTTCAACGCAAAGACGCGAAAACACAAAATGGGAAGAAGTTAATAGAAGAAGGACTTTGCGCCCTTTGCGCCCTCCGCGTCTTTGCGTTGAAAAACCCTACCCCTCACGCAACTCATTCCAGGCCTCAGGCAAGAACTGAAGAATATCGGTTGCGATCAGCCCCTCTTCACCGACTTCATCGGCCGCCAGGTCGCCGGCCAGGCCGTGAAGATAGACGGCCAGGCACAGTCGTTCTTCGAAGCTGCCCAGGCGGGGTTGCGCAAGGATGCCGGCGATCATGCCGGTCAGGATGTCGCCGCTTCCGGCCGTCGCCATGCCGGCATTTCCAGTCGGGTTGATGAACGAGGCGCCGTCAGGACAGGCGATGACGGTCCGAAATCCTTTCAATACGACGTACAGTTCATGCTCGGTTGCAAAGCTACGGGCAACACCAAGACGATCGCGCTGAATCTCGGTCACATCGAGACCGGTCAGACGGGACATCTCCCCGGGATGGGGCGTCACGATGATGGGAAATGCAACACCTCGCAGTTCCCCGGCGCAACCCTCGAAGGCGTTCAACCCGTCCGCATCAAGGACGAGCGGAACGGAAAATCCAGGCAGCAGTGTTCGCACGAGGTCTACCGCTTCCTGGTCTCTACCTATACCCGGCCCCAGGGCCACGATCGACTTCCCCTCGATGATCTCGGTCAGGCGGTCGTAGTCGAGTGCAGCCCGCGAAATGGCGCCGGCCGTCCCTTCGGGAAGGGGCTCGACCATCAGTTCGGCCATGTTGGACGCAACGGTTGGAGCGGCACTTTCCGAGGCCGCCACCGTCACAAGCCCGGCGCCGGACTGAAGCGCGGCGCGACCGGCCATTGCGGCCGCACCGGCCTTGCCGCGAGATCCACCGATAACGAGAACCTTCCCGTAAACGCCTTTGTTCGTGTCGTCGTCCCTGGCGTACTCAACGCCTCCAAAGCTGTCCGCCAGGAGCAGGTTCACATCGTGACCTTCGGCTCCTGTCAATTCGTGCGGATTGCCGATGTCCGCGATGACGACCTCGCCTGCCATCTCATGAGCAGGGGCCAAAACCAGGCAGAACTTCGGAGCCGTGAAGGTCACCGTCATGTCAGCTTCCACGGCCGGACCGGCCAGGTCGCCGCTGTCTGCAGCACAACCGGAAGGCACGTCGACCGACACGATGGCCGCACCGGAAAAAAACTCGTCCATCCTGTTGATGACGAAGCCGAGGACACCGTCGGCGGGCTTCGACAAGCCCGTCCCCAGTAGCGCATCGATCACAATATCGGCGTCGACCCCTCGTTCGCGTTCCCATTCTTCTTCGGTCTGAACGACCACCGGCGGATACCCGATTGCCGTCAGAATATCCAGGTTCGTTCGGGCGTCACCGGTCACCTCCTCTGGTCGGGCGAAGAGGAAGACCGAGGGAAAACAACCACGCTGGATCAACTGCCGGGCCACCACGATTCCATCGCCGCCGTTGTTTCCCTTACCGCAGAGGATCGCAATGGATTGCTCTTCCAGATCTTCGAACCGGGCTTCGAGCGCCTCGACGACACGCATCCCCGCGTTTTCCATGAGGAGGATGCCGGGCACGCCGAACTTCTCGGTCGAGAGGCGATCGATCCGGCGAATCTGGTCGGCCGTGAGGATTTTCATACGGGTAAAATCGAAAGGACGCAGAAACGGTGTTCTGCGTCCTCTCTAGATTGGTGTCAGCGCTTAGTTGGCTTCGATAAGCGCGGTCAAGTCCGAGATAAGCTTCTCGGTCGGGATCAACTGGCCGGTAACATTCTTCCAGATCAACGTACCGCTCTCGTCAATAAGGAAGTAGTTCCGCTGAGCCAGCTTGCTGCCCGGGTTCAACGTACCATAACGCTCGATGACGTCTCCGTCGCGGTCGGCCAGGAAGGTCACCTGTTGGGCGCCGACCGACTCCGCGAACTTTGCCTGTGAGAAGGGGGTGTCTCTCGATACCGCCACAACCGCGATGTTAAGGGCGACAAACTCGTCCCAATGTTCACCGATCCCGGTGAACTCTCGCGTTCAGCCACCCGTCCAGTCTGCGGGATAAAACGTCACCAGAACTTTCTGCTTGCCCGCGAAGTCCGAAAGCCCCACCGGTTCTGACCGCATCAGGCCCTTAGGGGGTTTGAACTCCGGGGCTTTCTCCCCAACCGTCGGCGTGTTGTCGGCTCCGGGCATCTCTAACTGCCCGAACGCAATAGATGCCGTCAGCAACACGATGATTGGGAGGATTAGCCCTATTCTTTTCATCTTTGTTCCTCCGTCCAAGCGCAGGGCGGCTGCCTCTGCCAATCTCCCGGCGCCTCAATAAACTCGTTTGGCGAACCTGTTTCGCGGTGCACCCTTTCTGTCCTCGCCTGTCCGGTCCACAAGATCGGTTAGATGATATGCTAAGATCTCTGATTTATGCAACATAGCCCTCTTGCCAGGGCACATCAGCACACCGCCTCCATCAAGATGCCGCTTTCGCATGTAAAACGACTGGAAGACCAGTACCTGCTGGGGATCTACAACCGCTACGACGTCCTGGTCGATCGCGGCCGGGGGACCTACCTGTTCGACCAGAGCAACAAGAGATACCTGGACCTGATGGCTGGCATCGGCGTAAATGCGCTGGGATACGCCCATCCCCGGGTGGTCCGCCTCCTTCGAAAACAGATCAAGAAGCCGCTGCACCTGTCGAACCTGCTGTATCACGAATATCAGGGAAGGCTCGCCGAACGGCTCGTCGGCGTCTCGGGACTCGATCGGGTGTTTTTCACCAACAGCGGCACGGAATCGGTTGAAGGATGTCTGAAGTTCGCCCGTGTCTGGGCGAACAGTCATACCGGGAATGAGGAACAAAAGGCACGCAAGTACCGCGTCCTGGCCCTCGAAGGATCGTTCCACGGACGGACCCTGGGCTCGCTGTCAGCGACCGAGAAGGCGAAGTACCGGGAGCCGTTCGAACCTCTGGTTCCCGGGTTCGAGTTCGTCGGATTCAACGACGTGGCCGACCTCGAACGAAAGTTTTCCGACGACGTGTGCGCAGTGATCTTCGAGACGATCCAGGGGGAGCGCGGAGTCCGGCCCGTTTCGGAAGAATTCTATCGACGGGCCAGAGGGCTGACGCGTGAATCCGGTGCGGCTCTGATCTCAGACGAGATCCAGTGCGGATTGGGGCGGACGGGGCGTTGGTTCGCCTTCCACAAGTTCGCTCCCGCCTCCGATCACGAGAACCTGCCGGATCTTGTCTCCGTGGCCAAGCCACTCGGGTTGGGAATACCTCTTGGGGCCGTCCTCATGAAGGAAGACGTCGCAAAGAGCATCGAGGCGGGCACTCATGGCACCACCTTCGGAGGAGGACCGCTGGCGTGTCGGCTGAGCCTGGAACTTTTCAAGATCTTCGAGGACGAGGGAATCCTCGGACACGTACAGGACGTGGGGGCTTACTTCCGCCAGCAACTCGATCAACTGTCCGGCCTTCCGGTCGTTAAGGAGGTTCGAGGTGACGGCCTCATGCTCGCGCTCGAGTTGACCGTCGCGGCAAGGCCCATCGTCGAGAAACTGCTCGACCGAGGCTTCATCGTGAACTGCACGCGGGAAACCGTGCTTCGGATTCTGCCACCGTTGATCATCACGAAGAAACAGATAGACAAGTTCGTCGGTTCGCTGCGACCCATGCTGGAGGACATTCATGACTGACATCAAGGCTGCCGTCCTGAAGATCGAATCCTTCGTTCGGCCGGCGACATTCCCCGTCGGCGTCCGGATGCTTGCCGAAGGAGACGCAATCCCGGAACGGGCCAAGCGACCGCGTCGCGACATGTCGGTCGAGATCACCACCTGCCAGGCCGTCACGATGTCGAGAAAATACGGTTGGACCGTGGCGCTCACGACCGAAGACATCAACTGTCCACTTACGAAAGTCGCTTTTGGGCTCAAACCCGAGACCGCCTACTTCAAAGAAGGCAACTGCTGCGCGGGAATGTATACCGGATCGGCCGAGGCCGGGGCACGAACCGAGGCAGAAACGTATCACTTCCCCTACAATCGCTATTCCGGCATCCTCATGGCACCGGCGGCGAAAGCAGCCTTTGAACCGCAAGTGGTGATCGTCTATGCGAACCCGGCACAGGTGATGCGTCTGGTCACCGGGGCGTTGTGGAAACAGGGGGGCGCCATCGGGTCGTCGTTCACCGGCCGTATCGACTGTTCCGATGAAATCATCCGACCGATCGAAACCAACGAATACGAGGTCGTCCTGCCCTGTTACGGAGACCGTGTCTTCGGACAGACCGAAGACCACGAGATGGCCTTCTCGTTCCCATGGTCCAAAGTTGACGAACTGATCGAGGGCCTGGAAGGTACCCACAAGGGCGGCGTCCGCTACCCCATCCCGTCGTTCGTCCGATACTCGGGTGAGTTCCCCTCGAGCTACAACAAGCTGAATGAAATCTGGGCGGAGGGGGAGGCCTGACTGACACATTGAGCGAGACGGAACGTTCTGTGTCAACGCAAAGACGCGAAGACGCAAAGGGTTTCTTGAGGGGGGCAGGGAGGCGTCACAAATCACCTCCCGTCCGAACTAACAAACTTTGCGCCCTTCGCGTCTTTGCGCTTTTGCGTTGAAAACAAATTGAGTGCGCCCCTCCGACTGGAGACTTTTCCCAAAAGTTTAGTACAGACAA
>CAZOZZ010000164.1:0-8210 GCA_964584435.1 uncultured Solibacteraceae bacterium
ACTGTCTCACTTTAGGGGTTCACTCCAGTTCACTCCAGGTGCCTGTCCCTATTTATTAGGATAATTATGCCTCCGTCCCCGAATCAGTTCCGTCCTGGATGGTCAAGCTTGTGATGGTGTCGCCAATTGCGATGTTGTTGACCACGTCCATGTCTTCTGTGCGCCCGAAGACCGTGTGTACGCCATCCAGATGTGGCGTGGCCACATGGGTGATGAAGAATTGGCTGCCGCCGGTGTTCGGACCTGCGTGTGCCATGGACAGGGTTCCGGGTGTGTGTTTCTGGGCGTTGATTTCGCAATCGATCTTATAGCCGGGCCCACCGGTGCCGGTGCCTTGAGGACATCCGCCCTGAATCATGAAACTTGCGATGACGCGGTGGAAGATCAGTCCGTCGTAATAGCCTTTCTTGGCCAGATCGGAGAAATTCTTGACAGTATTGGGGGCGTCAGCATCGAACAGTTCCAAGTTGATGGTGCCTTTGCTGGTTTCCATAATGGCTTTGGACATGATGTGCTCCTATGTGGATCTGGATCTTAACAAAAATGACAATCAGTCGGTAACCATAGCGATGGTGGATCTAAATAGAAGACTCTAGTGTGGGCGAAATCTGGCGTTCCTGGACCGGCAAAAGGAATTCATCATGTCGGCCAATTCGGGGACGGAGGCGCAACTCTCGTAACTTTTACGTTATGAGCAGTTAGCATAATTACGCCTCCGTCCCCGAATTAGCTTTGAACCGAAAGAGCTTGGCCCCGAGCAGTGGGATGGCAAGGAAAGCCGACGCTCAAGCCGAAGCAGAAAGTGCTACGATGGCGGGAGGAGACCGCTTTGAGAAAGACGTATAAAGTTGTCGTAGAGCCGGACCTGTACGAAGACGGCTCGCAGGCCTTTCATGCTTATTGCCCGGCGCTAAAAGGAGCGAGGACGCACGGCAGAACGCGGGAAGAGGCACTCGAGAACGTCCGGCAGGTCGTGCAGATGGTGGTGGACGAGATGGTCGATGAAGGCTCCACACTTCCGCCTGACATCGAAATCGAAGAGGTTCCCGCCGAGGTTCCCGGTTGAAACGAGGGATTACCGCCCGACAGTTCATCAAAGCTCTTCGGCAAGACGGATTCACCGAGACCCGCGTAACAGGAAGCCACCACCGTTTCAAACATCCCGACGGTCGAGCCACAACCGTCTCATATCATAAGCGGTCAGACACGTTTCCGTTCGGAACTCTGAAGGGGATGATCGATGATGTGCGCTGGACAGAAGACGACCTGCGACGGCACGGCTTGACGTAAACGAGACGATGTCCTGTTGAAAAAGTCCACCGCGTAACGAATCCACACCCCAGAGTCGCATTATCGGAAACGTGTATACAGAATCTCAATCCTGACAGTACGAGAAACTGACGGACACGGGTTGACACCCCACGCTGGCTTGTCGACAACCGCGTGGGCTCCTTTCCACTGCAGGCAAACTCCAACGCTAATTCGGGGACGGAGGCACAACTCTAGTAACTTGCGCGTTATGACCAGTTAGAGTGATTACGCCTCCGTCCCCGAATTAGTCCCCTACGGAGAGATTTCAACCTCGGCCTCGATCTCAACTGGGATATTGAAAGGTAGTTCTGCCATGCCCACAGCGGAGCGACTATGGTCACCGCATTCCTCGCCGAAAACTTCGATGATCAGATCCGAAAATCCATTGATCACCTGCGGAGTCTGCACAAAGCCGGGTGCGGCATTGACCATGCCGAAAACACGGAGCCATGCGGTGATTCGGTCCAGTGTGCCAAGCTCCCGCTTGAGACTTCCCAGCATGGCGAGCGCCGTCTGACGAGCCGCCTGGTATCCCTGCTCAATCGAAAGGTCGGCACCCACCTTGCCGGTGGGGCCGTAGATCGTGCCATCGGCGTTCAACGGAGCGTGGCCGGAGACGAAGACTCTGTTGCCTCGGATCCGGATCCATGAAAACGGAAGCTTCGTGTTCGGGGGCAGTTCTATGTGCCCTGGAAGAATCAGGTTCAAATCCTCTATCTTCTGATCTGGTGTCATAGCCCCTCCCGGGGTGTGGAGTCAGACAACGATTTGGCGCTAAGGGTCCGCCCGAACGGTCCCCTTCATGGCCCGCGTGAGCCATGCCGCGGCTGACCAAAATACCGATGACTCTGTTCCAGATACTTACTATATTCCTCACCAAAGTAGCCCTTGAGCTGCCGCTCTTCCTCCGGGATGTAGGACACAAATCGAGTCCAGAATACTGCAGTGAGAAGGAGGGCAAATCCGGATTCGCCCGCTATCGATACACCCAACAAGAACAATGCCCATCCAACATTCTGAGGATTTCGACTCCAACGGTATATTCCCCCGGTCACCAACCTGTTGTGAGTCCTTCCATTCATGCGCTGAAATGAGCCGAAAGCGGCCATGCCGAGGACAAACAGGAGAACACCGATACCACATAATGAATATCCGATCGTGAGAGCGATTCCATGACCGATACCATCGTTGACCGGCAATGGCCACAATCTCCAGATCGCCGCAACCACGGTGAGAGCCAAATGCCCTCCGTACACGAGCCAGATGGCAATGACCGTACTCACCGACAAGCCATCCGCTTGCCGATGTTCTTTGAGAACCCGCTTTCGGCCCCAATAAGCGAGTGGTCCGACTATCGCTAATCCTACTGATAACCAGATGACCATACTGACCCCAGACGCCCGGACGTCCTGTTGATTATCGCGTGCGGCGAAGCAAACGCTCAATGCATCATATTGTGCCGATAGTGGAGTGGACACTCGAAAATCCAAAGGAACACGTTGGTGGACGTAAACAGTCGGCTCGCGAGAAAGGATTTCAGCGATTGAATGAGCCGGCCGTTTTCGGATGCCGAAAGGTAGCGTTCGATCGCCTCGGGTCCGGAAGAGGCGGGCGTCTTCGGCTCAAGATAAAGTACAGAACGGTATGTGTCGGTCCTGCCACCACGGGCTTCGAACAGAGCAGCTTCGGGGGCATGCCCGGCTCGGGCGAATGCGATGGAACTGTTCGTTGTCCCAAAATCCAAGCCGATGCCCGTACGCATATCAGCGATCCAGGGCATGCTCGATCAGCCGGGCGAGACGGACACCGGCCTGCTGCAGGCGCTGTTCGAAAACGCCCTGGAACTCGTTCTGATAGGCCGGCCCCAACACCCGGACACCTTCGATGGGACGACATCGCTCATTCCGCCAGTCGCAGTATTGAAATTCTGGACTGGTGGTCAAGTCGTAGGATTCCTGTGCCCATCCCTGGGGCCCTGTTAGAAGCCACGCTTCCCTGCTGCCTTCGGAGATGCGGCTTGCGAGGACCCGGGCGTACGAAGACCAATCTCTGCCTGCCAGGGCTCTGGACGCGATCCCGTTGTCCCAGAGTGCGTGCATGTTGGAGGATTCATAGTAACCACCAGAAATCAGCCCCGTTTCGTTCCCACCGAGATCGTCCGCGTAACTGACGTGAAGCGGTTGGTGAACGTCGGCCACCCAGTGAGCCAGAAAAAAGAGGGCCTCGGCGCGATCCTTGTCCGCAAGGCTACTGTCCCCAAACAGAGCAAGGTGATGTTCGAGGGCTTCAAGAACGCAGTCCCCTCCACAGTAACTTTGCCGGACTTGCCGGACGTTGCGGGGGACGTTTAAGAAGTGCCAGTTGTTGAACTGATTGAAACGCGTCCATCCACGACGGTCGTCCCGCGCGTTTCGGCGGGCTGAATCGGCAAACGTACAGGAGGTTGGAAAGTTCCCGATCGTGTCATTGTCCGGTGTGCGATAGAGCCTCACGAAGCGATCGATTTCACCACGATCTTCCGGAGCGAGCAAACCGTACGCAATTGCGCAGACGATCTTGTGTCCGTCCCATCCGTAGGCCTCAGCATGCCGGACGAAGGGGCCCAGCAGGAATGCTGCAAACACACTTGTCATGAGACAGGTCTTCATTCACCCTCCTCGAATCGATAAATCATACCAAGTAATGAGCATTGTACTTGTTCGAGGGAGCTTGATAGGGTACCCAGTAGTATTCAACCCATATTGGCCAGCTCCCTTGAGCGCTGCCGGAGACCTTATGTACGCAACGTGCAGACTGATTCTCGTGACCCTGTTGTTTATCGCGCTCACAACCACGACTCTTGCTGAAGACTGGCCCCAGTGGCGGGGACCCCGAGCGACTGGAGTTTCTTCTGAAACCGGATTGCCGACCGAGTGGAGCGAATCGGATAACGTCGCCTGGAAGGTCCAGATCCGCGGGCTTGGAATCTCGTCCCCAATAGTCTCCGGCGATCGGGTGTTCGTGACGTCTCAGGTCGGCAGTGGGAGATCTCAGCGGGGGCCACGGCTATATCAGAGTGGTGACGCCGGAGGTGCCGGTGAGCGGGCATTGGGAAGCCCCCGCTCGGGAGGGAGGATAGGCGGAACAATGGCCGCAGGAAGCGTCTCCTTTCTTGTCACCGCCCTGGACCACTCCAGCGGTCGGAAGCTCTGGGAATACGAACTGCGGGCGGAGGGGAGGATGCCCACGGTTCACGAGAAACACAACCTCGCGACTTCGAGCCCGGTCACCGATGGCGAACGAGTTTACGCCTGGTTCGGAAACGGCCAGATCGTCGCTCTGGATATGAACGGTGAGCTGGTGTGGGAACGAAACCTGGGCACGGAGTATGGGCCGTTCAGCATCAACTGGGGGCACGGAAGTTCACCGGTTGTCCACGAAGGCACCGTGATCCTGCTCTGCTACCACGAACGAAGTTCCTATCTGCTCGCGTTGGACTCTGGCACAGGGCGTAACCAATGGAAGGTCGATCGTCCCAGAGGCACCCTTTCATACAGCACGCCCCTTGTTGTCCAGACGCCGGAGTCCTTCGAAATCATCGTGAATTCGAGCGAGGGCATGGCGGGCCACGATGCTTCGACCGGGGAAGTCCTATGGCAGATCTACGGAGGCAACAGCTTTCCGATCCCCATGCCGATCCAACATGACGGGATGATCTATGCGAGCCGGGGATATCGAAGTGGCCCATACATGGCTCTTCGACCCGGCGGTTCGGGGAACGTCCGAGACAGCCATGTTCTCTGGAGGGTAGGAACAGGTGCACCCTACGTCTCCTCGCTCGTTTACTACGACGGTCTCATCTACATGGTGGGTGATGTCGGAATTGTGACTGTGACGGATGCCGAAACCGGGAGCCGTGTGTGGCAGGAACGCATCGGCGGTGTGTTCAGCGCCTCCCCGGTGGCAGCCGACGGCAAGATCTACTTGCTCGCTGAAGGCGGAGAAACCGTCGTCCTCGCTGCAGGCACGTCGCCTCAAGTGATCGCGCGCAACACGATCGACGCCCGTCAACTTGCATCGCCCGCGATTTCCGGAGGACGTTTGTTTATCCGGTCGGATAACACCCTGTATGCGATCGGGAAGTAGCTTTTAGCTATAGGCACGTCCTTCTTCGCGATGGAGTGAACAATAGCTGTATCATAGTTGGCATCACGCGGACGGTAAGGAGCGAACATCTTGAAAGAAGCAAAAATCGCGATAGCTCTAGGTCTCACCTTGTGTCTCGGACTCGTACTGGTCGCATCGGTGACAGCCGAGACCGACCCGCTTGCCGAGAAGTACTGGGCTCAATGGCGGGGACCGTACGCTACGGGCGTCTCGAATACAGCGAATCCACCGCTCGAATGGAGTGAGACGAAGAACATTCGCTGGAAGGTGGAGATACCCGGACGGGGATCGGCGTCGCCGGTCGTCTGGGACGATCGAATCTTTCTGCTCTCTGCCGTGCCGGTGGACATGACGCTGGAGGAATCTCACCAGCCTCGCGGTGGTTTCAGGCAGCGCCCCCCGCATCGTTTCGTCGTGTACGCGATCGACAGGAACGACGGGAGCATCATCTGGGAGCGCACGGCTCGCGAGGAAGCACCTCACGAACCCACCCACCAGGACAACGGGACATGGGCATCCGGATCGGCGTCAACGGACGGCGAGCGCGTCTATGCGTATTTCGAATCTCGCGGGCTGCACGTCTACGACATGGACGGCAACCTGATATGGGAAAAGGATCTCGGCGACAAGGCCATGCGAAACCAGTTCGGCGAAGGAAGTACGCCGACCGTGTATGAGGACCGGATCGTCATCGTGTGGGACCATCTCGGAGGCCAGTCTTTTGTCGTCGTCCTGGACAAGCTGACAGGCGAGGAGATCTGGCGGGCCGAGCGCGACGAGATCGATACCTGGGCCACGCCACTCGTCATCGAACACGAGGGCCGGGACCAGGTCATCGTACCCGGTATGAATCGCCTGCGGAGTTATGACCTCGAGAACGGGGAGATCGTGTGGGAAAGCGAGGGCCTGACGATGAACCCGATCCCCTCACCCGTGTCCGAGGACGGCATGGTGTTCGCCATGAGCGGTTTCCGAGGCAACAACCTCAAGGCGATCCGTCTGGCTGGTGCGAGCGGCGACATTACCGGCACTGATGCGATTGCCTGGGAGTTGACGCGCGACACACCGTACGTACCGTCTCCACTCCTCTACGACGGCATCCTTTATTTCCTCAAGACGAACTCAGGGCTCCTTTCTGCTCTGGATGCCAAGACAGGTGAACCCCATTTCAAACTTCAGCGCCTCGATGGCGTCCCCAACGTTTTCGCCTCCCCGGTAGGCGCCCAGGGACGTGTCTATCTCCCGGGCCGCGACGGAACCACGCTTGTGATCCGCCACGGTGCCGAATATGAAATTCTGGCGTCCAACACGCTGGACGACGGCTTCGACGCGTCGCCGGCACTGGTCGACAACGAGATGATCCTCCGCGGTTACCGGTTCCTGTACAGCATCGTCGAGGAATGATTCTGTTCACATCCTTTCGAATGAAGAAACATTACGTTATCGCTCTTCTGTGTGCCCTCGGCGCGTTGGCTTCGACGAACGCCCTGTCGGCCCTCGGAGATGACTGGCCGCAGTGGCGTGGTCCTAACCGAAACGGCCTGTCAGGGGAAAGCGGGCTTCTCGAGCAGTGGCCCGGCTCCGGGCCTCCTCGTGAGTGGTCGATTTCGAACCTCGGCGCCGGTTACGGTTCGATCGCGATACGGGGTGACCGCATTTACGCACAAATAGTCGTCGGACAGCAGAGTGCCGTCGCCGCCATGGACCGCGCGACCGGCAGGCTCGTGTGGTCGAAGGCACTTGGACGGGCACGCTCGAATGGGGAGGGTCACGGGCCACGGGGGACACCGACCGTCGACGGCGATCGTCTCTACGTTCTGACCGAGAATGGCGACCTGGCTTGCCTGGAAGCCGGAGACGGCTCGGTGCTCTGGGAGCGCAACATCCTCAATGACTTTCGCGGCAGGAATATTTCGTGGTTGATCAGCGAATCACCACTGGTCGATGAGGACAAGGTGATCGTAACTCCGGGAGGGCGTGGGGCAGGCGTCGTCGCTCTCGACAAGATATCCGGGGAGACGATCTGGAGAAGCGCCGAACTGAGCGATACGGCCGGCTACGCGTCCGTCGTGGCCGCCGACATCGGGGGCGTCCGGACTCTGGCAACCCTGACGGCGGAAGCAGGCGTCGGTCTCCGTGCCTCCGACGGCAAACTCATGTGGAGTTACCGTCGCGCAGCAAACAGGACCGCGAACATCACGACCCCGGTTTTCCACGACAACAAGGTCTTCTACACTTCCGGCTACGGCACCGGCGGCGGGCTGCTCGCCTTGACTGCAAGCGGTGGAGAGGTCCAGGCCGAGGAAGTCTATTTCACCAGACAGATGGCGAATCACCATGGCGGTGTCGTCGTCGTGGACGGCTACCTCTACGGCTTCCACAATTCGATCCTGACGTGTCTGGATTTTGAAACCGGCGAGGTGATGTGGCGGCACCGCAGTGTGGGCAAGGGCTCCCTCAGCTACGCCGACGGCAACCTGTACATCTTCAGTGAGCGCAACGTCGTCGGACTGGTTGAGGCCACTCCCGCCGCCTACCGGGAACGAGGGCGATTCCTGGTCGAGGATCAGGGCTGGCCCAGCTATGCCCATCCTGTGATCAGTGACGGCAGGCTCTACATCCGCAACCAGGGCACGCTCACCAGCTACGACATCCGCGCAAGGTAAGTTGCTATTGGCTATGAGCTATTAGCTGACAGCTAACCCGCATTTCTCATGGATAGAGTCCAAGGCTGTGTTTTGGAGCAGGAAAAG
>CAZOZZ010000165.1:0-8180 GCA_964584435.1 uncultured Solibacteraceae bacterium
TACAGTGTGGCTATGCCTTACGACATCGTCCTCAAGAACGGAACCGTCATCGATCCCGCCCAGGATATTCATGGGCGGTGCGATGTTGCCATACAGGATGGCCGGATTGCCGCCTTCGGGCCGGATCTGACAACGTCGCCTTCGACAAGGATCATCGATGTCGAAGGATTGATCCTGACTCCCGGCCTGATCGACATCCACACGCATGTGGCGGAGGCGATCATGCCGATTGCCGTTACACCGGACGAGGCAGGGGTCCGTTCCGGCGTCAGCGCGGTCGCGGACGCCGGCAGCGTCGGCTACGCCACCTTCAACGCGTTCAAGCACCTTGTCATCGCAAAAGCCCGTACGGACATCTTCTGTTTTCTGCACGTGTGTCCGACCGGCCAGGCCGTTTCGCCTGAAATCGGGTGGGAGAGCCTGGATCCGGAGCGCGTGATCGGTCTCGTGGAACAGGAACCCGACGTCATCAGGGGCATAAAGATCAGAGCCAACGGACCCGCCGTCGTGAATCCGGATCTCAAGATCCTGAAGCTGGCCAAGGACATCTGCTCTCGGACCCGTCTTCCGCTGATGATCCATGCAGGGCTGAATTCCGAAGAAACCGTTCCGCCCGATGTGCTCGCTTCTTTCAACAGGGACATGCTCCGGATGCTGGATCCCGGAGACATCCTGACCCATGCCTATACCGGGAGACTCGGCGGGCTCGTCAGTGGAAACGACAACCTGCTTCCCGAATTGAAGGCAGCGAGCGATCGGGGAGTCGTCATCGACGCGGCTCCGGCCAAGAGCCATTTTAGTTTTGACCTGGCTCGCATCGCGCTGGAGCACGGCCTTTTCCCGACCACGCTGAGTACCGACATCACCCGGACGAACTATCGGGGCCCGGCGTTGTTCAGCCTGCCCGTTGTCATGTCGAAGTTTCTGGCCCTGGGATTGACCATTGACGACGTTGTCCGACAGACAACCATCGTCCCCGCACGGATTCTCAAAGAAGACCAACGCCGGGGAAGTCTCAAAGTCGGTTTCCCCGCCGACATCACCGTGTTCGAGCTGCGAGCCGGAAGTTTCTTGTTCTCTGACGGCATTGCCGGGCAAACCCTCGAGGGAAGCCAACTTCTGGAGCCGAGAATCACTTTCAAGGATGGGGAGGAGATTCCCGCCAGTTCCCGATTTCAAAACCATGTTCCGGGAGAACGGGTAACCCTGACCAAGGGGGCTTGAAGACGGCTTCGACCATGCGGTTTTCCAGTCTCTTTTGACGTCCGAGCCATTCGGTGTATCATGGCTGGCGTTTGTGCCAGGTCCAATCGAACCGTACTCGAAGACAACAGGAGCATAGATGAGCACCGAAGTTGGAACCCCCGGAATGGTCACTGCCGATGAGAAGATCGGTATCCGCAAGTTCTTGAAGAGTTTTGGACCAGGCCTGTTGTGGGCGGGCAGCGCAATAGGCGTGTCCCACCTGGTTCAATCGACGCGGGCTGGTGGCGTTGCGGGCTTCGCGCTGTCCGGTGTGATCGTCTTTGCGCTCGCGTTGAAGTACCCCTTCTTCGAGTTCGGTCCCCGCTATGCCGCCGCGACGGGTGAGAGCCTGGTGGAGGGCTATCAGCGGGTTGGGAGATGGGCCGTCTGGCTCTATTTCTTCATCATTCTCAGCACGGTTGTCATCACGAACGCGGCAATCATTCTGTTCACATCGTCCCTGTTTCAATACGCGCTCGGAACAAGCGTGTCACCGATTCTTGCTTCGGCGATTGTCTATACCGGCTGTGGAATTCTTCTCTGGATCGGCCACTTCAAGGCACTCGACATGTCGATCAAGATCGTTCTCCTGTTGCTGGCGATATCGACGCTCACCGCCGCCGTTGTTGTTATTCCCAGGGCTGATTTTTCTAACTTCAGCCTCATCCCGATGGCGCCAGCGGGCAGCACGGTAGGACTGGCATTTCTTTTGGCCCTGGCGGGTTGGATGCCGTCCGACATTGCGATCTCGGTTTACAGTTCTCTGTGGACGCTGGCCAAGGACAAGGCCAGCGGGGTCCGGGCCAGTGTTGCAATGGCACGTCTGGATTTCAAGATTGCTTACGGTGCTACCGGTGTCCTGGCGTTTGCGTTTCTGACCCTGGGTGCAGGCGTCATGTACGGTTCGGGTGAGACGTTCAGTTCCGCCGGTGCGGTTTTTTCGACCCAGCTGATCGACCTGTACGTGCGGACTCTGGGGCAGTGGACCCGGCCGATCATGATCATCACCGCGCTCACGGCGATGTTTTCGACGGCCCTGACCGTCATGGACGGCTATCCCCGTGTCATCGATCGAACGGTCAAGGTGATCATGATCAAGGACCCGGCTCAGACGGCCAATGCGCCAATCTCACGGCCGTACTGGATCGCTCTTGTGGCGATCGGCTTCGCGATGACCGGATTGCTGTCGCTGTTTGTGACCAGCCTGACGCAGATGGTGGACTTCGTAACCATCGTGGCCTTTATGACCGGGCCGATCCTGGGCTTCCTGAACCTGAAGGTGATCACCTCTCCGGCCGTGCCCAAAGAGCACCAGCCCGGAAAAGCCATGCTGGCCTACGCCTACTTCGGCCTGTTCGGTATGGGTGCCGTTGCTGTGATTTTCCTGGTGAGTCTGGTTTCGTAGGAGTAGCGATCAGCTGGTAGCAGGCAGCGTGCAGCTCCGAGTTCGAAGCTACCCGCTCCGAGCTACCCGCTACTCGCTACCTGCTACAAGCTACTGTCAATCGATCAATTTCGTGCTCATGACCAGGATTAACGCATTGTCGGCGACGCTCGCCTTTCCGACGGCGGCTTGCTGACCTTCGGCGATTTCAATCGAAGTTGCGATCTGGATGTCGTGAACTTCGCCGCCGACCCGGATACTCGAGCGGAAGATGAATTTTTCAAACCGAACGATTCGCGAGCCGTCCGATCCAGACGTAACGGACAGGTCTCCCCTCATCATGTACGCTGGATGACTGACGCCTTCGGTCTGTAGCGGGAGCACGCCCTGGACCGACAATCCTTCACCATGGACGCCGCGGGCGATCGCCGTTTCGAGGAGGCGAAAAGACTGAAACTGAAAGACACTGCGTAACTGCTCGGTTACCGCATCCAGCATCTGTGGAAGTGGTTCCTGCCCCTCTTCGCCCGACGCCAGCAGAACGTGCATCGTCAGTTCGATACTGGGGGTGCGGGGTGTAGCCACGTCCGACCTCTCCACGACCCGTGCGATTGCAGGCATCAGCTCCCGAGGTGCACGGACGAGCAAGGTCTTCAGACGCTCGTCGAACGACCACATGACCTCAAAGATGACCATTATCGGTCGGAGCTCTCCTTGGGTCGAGTAGTGCTCAATATCGAAGACCCGTGTTTCCAATTCTTGGCTGTCTTGCTGATTCTCCTGTTGAGCCGCACTTTCGATTGGGTACCCCACGATCAGGATTATCCCCAATAGCGCGAATCCGACGTAACGCAAGGGCTTGGTCACATTCATCATTCTTGTCCTCCATCTTGTTCGACGACCCAGTAAATAACGATGTTCGGATCGTCGGTCAGTAGTTTTACAACGAGCTGTTCGCCGGGGTTTGAAGCTGTTTCCTCCGGTCGGATTTCGGGTTCTATTTCCGTCGGTGTCGGTTCGGGCGGTTGTCCGGAAACGATTGCCGGTGCGGATTCTTCCGGTCGAACGGGTTCAGGTTCGACCAGTGCGACAGGTGGTGGCGTGGGGGTGGCTTCGTCCTCGACGGACTCGTCGATTGCTGCCAGCCTATCAGGTGCTTCGGATTGAGGGGCTTCGCCCGGCAATGCCAGCCATGCCAGCAATGCCCAGAGGCCCAGGGAAACCAGGGCCATGGCGGCAACGCCGGTCAGTGCGTACGTCCAGTTCGGCGGCCATGGAGTCCATCGCAAGATGGGTGTTCGAGCCTCTGTCTCTATGGTCTCCATCACCCTGTCCCGCACGAGTGCCAACGATTCACTATCGACGGTGTCGTTTCCCAGTCCCTTAATCAGGGCCTGAGTGCTTGCCAACTTGTCTCGGAACGCACGGCAGGAGGGACACGAAGCAAGATGTTCTCGAAGACGATGTGCCTGGGTTTCGGTCAGGTCCCCTTCGACATCGAGAGCGATCTGGAGTTCCCACTTCTTGCAATTCATCGTTGCCTCCGCATCGTTTCGAGCATTTCAGGCATTCGCTCGATCGCTTTCTTGATCTTGACGCGAGCCTTCGATACCTGCGAGCGGACCGTCACTTCGGATGAGCCCAGGATGTCGGCGACCTCCGCGGTAGAGAAACCTTCAACATCCCGCAACACGATTGCTGACCGCTCTTTGTCTGGAAGGGTTGCCAACGCTCGATACAACAACTGTTTTTCCTCTTCCGCCCGCAGGCGCCGGTGCGGGTTGCCCATGGCCTGGCTGTCCGCTATCTGTTCCGGCATTTCCAATCTCATGGCCGTTCCGGTCTTCTGGCGGCGCCACGTGTCCCGGCACACGTTGACCGTCACCCGGTAGAGCCAGGGTTCGAATTTTCGCTCCTGGTCGAATCGCCCCAGATGACGATGAGTCTTCAAGAAAACCTCCTGGGCGGCGTCCTGCGCGTCTTCGAGATTCCCCAAGAGGCGCAGGGCCGTCGTCAGAACGCGTCTTTCAAAGCGTCGGACAATCGATTCGAAGGCGTCGGTATTGCCCGAAGATGCCTGGCTTATCAGCAACGACAAATCGTTGGGGGCCTCTGCTGCCACTTTTGGGTCAGTCATCGTGAGAACCAGTCCAGCCTCGGCCATATCGTGTTTCCCCACCGTCGTCGAACCTCACTAGTTGAATACGCATCGATGTGCCGATTCGTTGATTCATATCAGCCAACAGCCCATTCTTCTTGACGCTCTCTTGAGCTCGAATCGTTCGCAAATTTCTCTGGGTGGACCTGATCTGGCCGGGAACTGGGCAACGATGACGTGAGTGAGTGGTCTGCTCAGGCGCCTTTGCGAAAGGTTGACGCAGTAATGCGTCTGCGTTTCGCTATTTGCTATGCGTAGGAGACAATCATGAAAGTACTGGATTTTGAACCTGACTATCTTGAATTAACCACCTCGCCGAGGCGCCACACGGGCTTAGACCTGACCCTTTGCACCCGATGCGGCCACCCCTGGGGCTTTGAGCTTGTCGAACGGATCGAGATGTGGTCCTGCGACCGCTGCGGATATGAGGTTCGTGAGAAATCAGTCGACTTCTTCAGCATGCAGGTCGCCGAACAAGCCTCGATCCTGAGCTAGCGATTCCGAAGAAGAAGCCCTGCTGCGTCCTTTGCGTTCTTGCGCCTTTGCGTTGACAAGAAACACAGGCGCAGCCGGATCCACCGATCCTATCGACCGCCCTCAAGCCGCTCTTCGAAATGCCGGCGCCACCACGCTGAGAGCGCTGGCGCCCGTAGAACATGCTCGAGCAGTTCCGTGTTTTCCTTCTCCAGGAAAAGCCGATTCACGTCAGCCACCGTCACGTTGTTGGGGTCGCGGTACTTCGGTTCGATCGCATCTCCCCCACCGAGATCTCCTTCTTCCTCTATCGAGAAGTAGAAGCCGCAGCGGCCGCTCTTGTAGAACAGATCGATCATATTGTCGCGCTCGAACTTTGCTGCCAGCTTGAAGCAGGGAAGCCGGGGCTGGCGGACCATCAGGGTGGCGCTCCCGATCCGGAGTGTGTCTCCGATGTTGAGCGAGTCCTCCGTTATGCCGGACGTCGTGAGGTTCTCTCCGAATGCCCCCCATCCGAACGGGATGTCACCCAACAGGTTCTTCCAATACTCGTAGTGTTCGAACGGGTAGCCATAGACCGCTTTTTCGAGGCCACCATGCACCGTGAGATCAGCCTGTTCGTCCCCTTCGAGGTTGTGGGGACGAAGCTTGACACGCCCCTCGACCGGATCCTTGTAAATGCCGGTTTCTATTGTTCTGTCCCGGTAGTTGATGGTTCGTGGCCGCCCGACGTTCAGTGAAACTACTTTCATAAAGACCATTATCAACCTTTAAGGGGGAATTGGCTTTTACATCTTGCGCTTTCAAGTCCTCGGCACGCACAATCAGAGCAGAGCGCCTTCCTGGGCCGCTTCAGCCCCCTTTTTTCCAGGCTTGAACTTGAAAAATGCCGTTCGTTGACGCCCTGAACAGATTACAAGGTTGGTACGTCCAACAGTCCTTCCGACTCCGGCTCCGGAAGCTGGCCATTCAGATTCGACACCGGGAAGACCAGCTTTTCCTTGTTCTGACGCTGGTGATCGGGGCGGTCGTGGGTCTGACGATCGTTGCCTTCATCGTGTTGACGGAGAACATCGGCTCGCGGATGTACCCGCTTGAGACCGGGTTCGCCTGGCGCCGCCTGATTGGTCCGGTCATCGGTTCCCTGGTGACCGGTTTCCTGATCTACAGGTTCTTTCCCGATGCCCGTGGCAGCGGCATTCCCCAAACCAAGGTCGCGTTGTCGGTCCACGGCGGTCGCATCACACTGCGTAGCGTCCTCGGAAAATTCTGGGTTTCATCGGTGGCGCTTGCCAGTGGCGTGGCGCTCGGGAGAGAAGGGCCGTCAGTGATGGTCGGCTCCGGTATTGCTTCCGTCATTGGGCGTTCGCTCGGCCTGAAGAGAGACAAGGTGGAAGCCCTGGTTCCCGTGGGTGCGGCGGCTGCGCTGGCAGCGGCGTTTAACACGCCCATCGCCGCGGTTCTGTTTGCTCTCGAAGAGGTCCTGGGTAATCTCCATGCGCGTCTCCTGGGATCGGTGGTTCTCAGCTCTGCGACGGCGTGGATGATTCTGCACCTGGTGTTGGGTGACGAACCCCTGTTCAGCGTTCCGGAATACGAACTCGTCCATGCATCCGAGCTTGGGTTCTACCTGATTCTCGGAGTCCTCGGGGGCCTTGTGTCTGCGGGTTTCGTCAAGACCCTGTTGTGGATTCGGCGCCGTTTTCTCGACATGCCACAGCGCACCCGATGGTTTCAGCCGGTTGCCGGCGGGCTCACTGTGGGACTGATGGGCTTCTTCGTTCCCGAGGTTCTGGGCGTCGGCTACGGTCGTGTAAACGATGCTTTGAACGGCAACATGGCCGTTCAGGCCATGATTCTTGTCGTTGTCCTGAAGTTCGTGGCTACAGCGACCTGCTACGGTTCGGGAAATGCCGGCGGAATTTTCGGTCCGAGCCTCTTCATCGGAGCAATGCTCGGCGGGACCGTGGGAAGCGTGGCGCACTTTCTTCTGCCGGAATACACAGGCACACCAGGGGCTTATGCACTCGTCGGGATGGGAACTGCATTTGCCGGCATCATCCGTGTCCCGTTGACGTCGGTGATCATGATTTTTGAACTCACTCGCGACTACTCGATCATCGTGCCCTTGATGGTCTCCAACCTCGTGAGTTTCTTCATTTCGTACCGTCTGCAGCGGAAACCTATCTACGAGGCGCTGGCTCAACAGGACGGAATTCACCTGCCGACCCCCGAAACCCAGCAGCCACAGGGACGGCTTCGGGTTCGGAAGGCGATGAGGGTTCCCCGGGATGTGATCGACGTCAACATGACTCCAGCCGAGGCCCTTGAACGAGTCAGGGACAGCCGATGGGATGAATGGCCGGTGGTCGACGAGAGAGGACTGGTCGGCATGATCACGATCGGAGAACTCCTCGAAGCCTATGATCCTACCGTTAACACGATTCTGGGTGAGGCTCTCGACATCAAGGAAAGCACTCACCTGCATGACGATCACCTTCTGGACATGGTCCTGGAACGAATGGGTCGGGCCGGAGCGAACATCCTGCCCGTGGTCAGCCGACTCGACGTGCGCCGCCTGGAGGGAATTGTCAGCCTCGAGGACGTCATGCGGATGTACGGTTTTACGAAGAAGAAAAAGGATGAGGAGGGGGCAGAGGGTAGCGGGTAGCAGGCAGCGGGAAGCGGGCAGGAGTCCGAAGTCCGAGGTCGGGAAGAGGATCGGCACGCCGGTGACAGTTGCCTGCCTGCTACAGCCTGCTCCTTCGTCCCAACTTCGGACCACGGACTCGGGCAGTACCGGAGTGACGTTCCCCCGAGAAAGCTGCCCGCTGCTCCCTACCAGCTACCCCCTAATCCCCCCCATCGAGTAACATACCCGTCATGCGGAAACCCTATCCCCGGTTAACAGAACCGATG
>CAZOZZ010000166.1:0-7948 GCA_964584435.1 uncultured Solibacteraceae bacterium
GGCACTTTAGATGCCGACCAAGTCAAAGGAGGAGTCCATCCCATCATGTTGAAAGGAGAACCTATCGGCTGGCCGGGACATCCAGGTAAGGCCGGTATCTTCGGATTCGAACAGACAAAACCCTTTGCGTCTTTGCGACTTTGCGTTGAAACGCCTGCCGCCCTAACCTATGGTAGGCCGGCCGGAGCGGCGGAAGGGGGCGTTGACGTATTTCTCCGCTTCGTCCTGTGCACCGTATGCGTCGTCACCCGTGTTGACGGCTTTCTGGTATTCGGTGACGGCACGCTCCCGCTGCCCGCGGATGTCGTAGATCTTGCCGAGGTTGACGTAGGCCCAGACCTCGACCCAGCGCGGGGCGAGGTCCCCGTTGAGCACTTCCCGAAAGACGTTGGCCGACGCCTGCAAGTTGCCGAGTTCGAACAGGGCTTCTCCCATCCTGAAGAACGCCAGAGAGCTCAGCCGATCCAGATCCACGGCAGATTGAAACTCGTCGATCGCAGCGTTATAGTTTCCGTCGTCGGAGAGGTCCTCGCCACGGCTGATATGTACCGAGACCTTCATGTCGTCGGAAAGGCGGAGCATCCGCCGGTTGGGATCGAGGACGATTGCCCGTGGCTTCCGTTCCGTTATCAGGTCGAAGTCGCTCGACGGACCCGACACCCAGACTCGATGGTATTCGGGTTCGCCATCGGTCAACACTTCAATCTCCACAGGCATGCGGAACAGATCCAGATCCTGATTAATCTGCCCCATGACCTTGTACCCGTCACGGAGCCTGAACACTGTGTACTCGCGTGTAAACTCCGGCACACCCGAAGAATTCAGCCACTGGTCGAAGAAGTATGACAAGTCATCGCCGGCAGAGACGGAGGCGAGTTGCAGCAGCTCGCTGGTGGAAAGCGGCTTGTCGGCAAAGTGTGTTGGGAAATCGTGCAGCATCATGGCGAACGGCTCTTCTCCGACCACGTCGCGAAGCATACGCAGAATATAGCCACCCTTGTAGGCCGCCAGCGCATTGAATTCTGCGGAATCCTCGGGAAAGCTACCCGCCTGGTTCACCGGCGTGTTTCCCTCGTAGCTCAACGCCTTCACCATCGCCCGTTCGACATATTCCTCGGCGTCCAGCGGCGAAAAGGTTTCCTCGAAGTAGAACAGGCTGGAGAAAACGGCGAGGCCGTTCGCAAGCCATGCGTCGACGCGGGGATCCTCAACGCTGTATGTCAACGGAAACCATTGGTTGGCGACGTGACGAGCCAGATCCCACGGATCGAAGTCGGACCGGAACTCCGACGACGGCAGCAACAACATTCCCGGGGCAGACCGGGATTCCCAATTCGCCCCGTCGATCGCAACGAGGCGGAACGTTGCCGACCGGGACTCACCGAACGTCTCGGTGTAAAACGAGAGCATCTCGGCCACGTCCTCGCCCATTTGTGCTGCGGCCTCGGTGGCATCCTCGGACACCATCACCTCGACTTCAGGACCTCCCTCCGAGGAGGTGGCCACGGTTTCATACCTTCCTGCCACCAAACTCCCCCAGAACGATGGAGTCGATCCGACGAACGAAAGGCTCGAGGTATCTCCCAGGGAAACATCGGCATTCCCGGTCAACCCGGTAACCACCTGCCATTCGGATGGAACCGTCAGGTTCAACTCCATCATCGCCATGTCCCGGTACAGCCCGTTCAGGGGAAACCACTTGGCGTCGTAGAGAAGAAAGGCATTCTCCGCGGCGATTCGACTGAGGATCGGCTCGCGCCGGCCTTCTTCAGGGTTCAGGATGCCGTCATACTCGATGCGGAGGAAGGGCTGGTCGAACTGGCCCAGATCACTCAAGTCCACCTCGAGCGTGGAGTCCAGATCAAACTGGCGGAATCGCACGGGCAGGGGCTCTTCCTCGCCAAGATAGACATCACGAACACGCAACCTGCGGTCGAGGTCGAACACGGCGTAGTCCTGGCGATCGAGCTGAACGAATCGCAACTCGGCCGTCGCGAAGAGCTCACTCTCGAACGGGTCGATCGTCACCTCTATGGAATAGGACTCGATGTCGATCTGTGGGCGGTCCGATTCGGCTGTTTCGGTGATCAGAGTCTGTGCCGACGCCGAAGCGGCCAGCAGGCAGAACATTACTAAGCGCGAAAGTTTTTTCATGGCTTTTGACTCGTGGGAAATGTCGTCTCCAAGTGTGTTAGACGGCCAACTCACGGAATTCGCACAATTGTTTTTCCCATCCCGACGTTTCCGTTCTGATCGTATATTCGGAACGCGACGATGTGTTCGCCTGCTTCGAGTTCAATTGACTGGAATTCAAAGACTTCCGACTTTGAATCGATGATGCCGTCCAACGAAAAAACAGGCCGCCAGACACCCGCATCGATCGAAATTTCCGCTTTCTTCAAGGTGGAGGTCTGATCTTCCACGTTCACGTGAATACTCGCCCTGCGGCTCAGAACCCCGTCGTCCCGCATCGTCACGCGCGGCGGGGTGTTGTCTATTGCGAACGGAGGTGTCTCCCTCTGTCCGGACAATGTCATGTCCGCCGGGTTCGATCCCTCATCGCTGGCCTCAATCCGGACAACGTACATGCCGTCCGGTATGGTGTCAGAATCGATCGTGTAAAACGGATCCTCGACGTCATCGACCAGCAACTTCCACGATCCCTCGTTTTCCGCTTTGTAATGGATCGCGTAGAGGAGATCGTCGTTGTTCCGATCCGTCGCCGACCACTGGAGCGACTGTGCACCTTGTTTCAGTGTGCGGCGGGGAGGGATGCTTCTCTGCACCCCGTTCGCGGGGGGAGCGGCCCCGTTGTTTGCAGTCTGGATTTTCTGGAGCGCCACGCCAGGGGCCAGGACAGACAGAGTCGTGACGACAGGTCGGAAATTCTGCTGCAGATAAGGAACGGTGACCGATGAGAGAGCCGGGCTGGAGTCGCCGCTCGCCTGAAGGGTGGCCTTCCACTGAATGAAACGAGCCCTGGGACTCTCAACCGAACCGCTGTCGCCGATTGCGGCCCAATCGGACCACGTTTGATCCGGACTGCCTGTGTTGCCTGTTCGTGTGAGAATCCCCACACCTTCCTCACCGCCCTTCCAGGTCACCTTTCCCCAACTCGATGTGGCATCGGTGTTCCGAACGATCGATTCATACGAACCCGACTTGGCCGACTCGGCACGAAGCTGGAACAGTTTTCCGGCATTCGAGGATGTAGCCAGGATGTTGTCGGCAAACGCCAACAACTGGGTCGTCTGTTCTTCCGGCGATTCCACGAGCAACGTGGTCCGGAGAGGACCTTCGTAAGAGTAGATCCGTCCTTTGGTTCCCGTCGAAAACAACAGCCGATCCGGCTGCGGCAACAGTGAAAACACCATCTCGTTTGACGATTGCCACACTGTCGTCACGGTTTGATCGGGCCGGATCTCAAGGATCGCGCTCTGGGCGGCACCACCCGGTCCACCGCGACGAGGTCCGCCTCCACTCGCAGCAGGCTGGGCCGCCTGCTGCGGAGCTGCTGCCGGAGCCTGCGCGGCTGCGGAAGCGCCAACGGTGATGCTGACGCCCGGCGCGTTCGCCGGAGATGCAACCGGCGCGGCCGGGCGAGCGGCAGGAATCCCCGCACCAGAGCCGCGGAGCACACCGGCATAAATCGTGCCGTCGGGGGCGACCGCAACCGAATGCACTTCACGCATCCCGGAATCGTAGAGGACGAAGGGCTTTCCTTCCGCGGTGATGCGGTAAACATAGCCTTTCGGGTCACCACCGGCTATCACATTACCGTCCGCGTCCAGAGCCATCGTGATGATGTGCGTTTCATCGCTGTCGTAAAACACTTCGCTCTGTCCATCGACGCCAACGCGATAGATCACACCTTCGTCGCCCGTCGCTACCAGCAGATCCCCGTCATCGTCGAAGACCAACGCCCAGATGTATTTCGCTTCGGGATCGAAAAACGGTTCCGGCGTCCCGTCGGTCTCAACCCTGTAGACCTTCCCGTCCGGAGACGTCGCGACGAACAGGACATCTTCCTCATTAACGGTCAGGGCCAGGACATCCAGTTCTCCAAGATCTAACAAGACGGATCCATTGCCGTCGCGGTCCACGCTGTAGACCTTCCCCTCATGGCCTGTGCCCAGGTAGACAGTCCCCAACGAATCTGTAACGGCACTGAAGATCAGGGGTCCTTCCGTGTCGAACAGCATGTCGAAGCGCGGAGCCAATACGAGCTCACCATCGCTCGTCACTGACAGGCCGTCCAGCTCACCGCTCCGAAATTCGTCGTAGGTCCGAACTTCCCAGAATTGTGGAATTACGGCGAGAGCCGGCAGCACGAACAGGAGTGGAATCAACCAGAACGTTTTTCTCATCGAATTTCCCACGGATTTGACGGCTTTCACGGAATGATCGTCAGGTTCAGCGATCTCTGGCCCTGGATCACGTAATCGGATGCAGGAAGTTCGAACTCGCCGACAGCCGAACTCCGCGTGCCCGACGTATTCCGGTCCGAGGACCGACCGGTCTGCATCATCGTTATCATTGAAGGCGGAAGCGAGGGCAACTCTTCGCCCCCGATCACGACGCCGGGCACCGTACTGAGCACCTTGACGTAAAGCCGGTCGGTCTTCCTCAGTTTGTTTAGCTCTCTTAGGACCTGCTGGAGGTCCCGCGGTGTGCCCGAAGGCGCTCGCCGCAGCTCGGACGTCGTCATCGTGACTCCGTCTCCGACCAGTAACTGCACCCCCCCGGGCGCCAGACCGACCGGAATTTCCACTGAGTACTTCTCGACGAACTCATCTCCTCCGGCAGTCCGCAGGCTGGCCGCGAGAGTCACCATCTCTCCGGCACGCACCTCGTTCCGGTCGACGGTCAACGCTTCTAACCGCGCGCTTCGTTTGCGGTCGATCGAAACGATCTCCAACTCGACGGAGTCGATGACGAGGTCTTCAAAGCCACCCGACAACAAATAGGTAATCGGGGCAACCGTCGCAATCGTCGCCCGGGCAGGCCCGTTCATGTCACCGGCGAAGGCATTGTCTATTTCGACCCGTTCTCCGCCGGCAAGGTGAATCTGCCCGGTGATTTCGAGCGTCGATTCCCCAAGGCCCCTCTCGCTGGCAAGGATCGCATTGAACACGGTGAAATTCATCATGAACGGCGTCAGGAAACGGTCGTTGACAACTTCGAATTCGTAACGCTCCGTCCCCTCTCTGGACGTGCGCAGATCGACGGTCACCGGAATCATCCGGGACGACTCGCCCAACTTTCCGTAAATCCCCGTGGCGCGATCCTGTTTGAACGCCCCCACGACTTCGAGCGGCACGGCAACCTTGAACGAAGCCGAGACATTGGGAATGAGCGTGATCACATAGCCTTTAGACATCGGCACATCGGTAGGCCCAGTCGACATGAACGGATGCCCGAAGGCGTAAACCTTGTCTCCGTCGACGTGTGTAACGGTTCCGTTGGCGCTGACGCTGATGTCGCCCCGAACCAGTTCTGCGTTGATCGAATCACCGGGTTCGATTCCGTTTCCGGTCGCGGCCTGTACCGAAGCCGCACTCCCGGCGCCGCCGCCCTGAACGGGCGAAAACCCAAAGTCCTCAAACAGGCCCGAAAACTGTCGAATTGCGACAGGAGAGACTCCCGAGATCGAAAGGGGGGTCCGAATCTGTGTCATGCCGGGAGAGGCGAGAGATGCGATGACCGGGTTGCTGCTCATCCAGGATTCCGGGAAGAGATATTTCTCGATCCCGTCTCCCGATGCCAGTCCAACCATCAACCTGTTCACGTAAGCCTCGGGCCCTTCGGTCGGCAACCCACCCATGACCCCGGCGACATCGGCGGAGCGTCCGTCGAGAACGTCGACCATCTGACCTATGGGCTGGATTCCGGCGATTGGGTCCTTCGAAAAATTGAAGGCAAATGCTACGGCACCAAGCAGCCGACCGTCGATATAGACGGGGCTGCCGCTCATCCCCTGCATCACGCCGGTTCGAGCGAGGGGTCCGCCCGACACCCTTGCCATGATCATGTCCTGCTTCGGCGCGGAGTTCTTGAGAACGCCCAGGATCTCCACGTCGAACTCTTCGATCGTCGTCCCGTGAAAGACGGTCTTGCCAATGCCGCGCATTCCCTCCTGAAGCTCATCGACCGGAAAGAACGGAATGGCACTCTGCGAATAGGCTGAGGAAATGTCTAACAGGAAGAAACCGGCCAGGAGAAACACACAAGTAATTCTTCTCATCATAGGCTCGTCACTTTGACGTTCTAGCTTCGAAACCGGCACATATTCAGCGGTCACGGACCAGTTGCTTCCAAGGTGACCGCAACAGCTTATAACCCTAATGTTTTCAACTAAAAACGGAACTTTTATCTTAAATGAAGGCGTAAGGCTGTGTCAATAAGGGCCGGCCAGCAGCCTGTCGACTCCCTTTGTGCGTTATTCTCGTTGGATCATGAAACTGGTGAGCGGTTTTGTACTAATTGGAGGCCAGAGCCGTCGAATGGGAAGGGACAAGGCCCAACTCGAATGGCACGGGGGCACCCTGCTGGAGCATATGGTCCGGCAACTATCGACGGTGGCGGACTCCGTCGAAGTCGTCGGGGGAGCCGACATGCCCGATCGAGAACCCGGACTGGGCCCCCTGGGCGGTATTCGGACAGCTCTCGAGAGTACCTCCACCGAAACGAATCTGTTTATTGCCACGGACCTGCCTTTCCTCACTATCGAATTCCTTGGTTTCTTCGGCCGCAGGGCACTGGAAAGCACCACCGACGTTCTTGCGTTCCACATCGGTTCCGGGATCCCACTGTGTCTGGGAGTTCGGAGGAAAGCCCTTCCACAGTTAGAGGCCATGATTCAAACCTCGGCACGGAGCGTGCGGCAATTCGTTGACGCTTCGGAGACGCAAATAATTCGGGGTGAGGAGTTGAACGAGCTCGGATTTGCCCCGGATATCTTTCGAAACCTGAACACACCGGGCGAATATCTGGCGGGTCTTGGTTCTCGGAACAACTGACCCTAAGCCTTGGACGCGCTGAGCATCCGCCACTTTGAACTTCCTGTAACTCCACAGTTTATTTCACTTTAGAAGGTCTTTCCGTTAATGTGCGAACGTGTCTGTGGGCCGGTCTGCCCACGAAATGCGCGCCTTGAAAACCCGGATCGAGGTTCATAATGCGAAGGCTGAGTATAGGTGTCTTTTTGATCGGCATGACGCTGATCGTTCCGCGCAATATTTTCGCCCAGGGAACTGGAGACCTGGAATTGAATCTTTTCTTCGGCGGATCATGGCACAGCCAGAACGCTTTCGAGATTGCCTTCCCGCAGTCCGTCACTCCGATTCAGTCTGAATTCAAGTTCAACCAGGGGTATCGCGGCGGGATCCGTTTCAACGTCTTTACGTCGGGACACTGGGGCGAAGAATTCATCTACAGCTTCGAATCCAACGAGGCTCGTTTCATCACGAAGAGCCCAACTTCCTCAGAGCTGGAGTTGGGTATGCAGGTCCATCAATTCGCGGTCAACACCCTGTACTATTTCAGCGATGATGAGACCGAAACGGTCCGACCTTTCCTGACTGTCGGAATCGGAGGCACGCTGTACCGACCAACCGACGAAGCCAAGTCCATCGCGCGCGACCCCCTGCGGGGCAATTTCGCCGAGTTGAACGAGTCGTCGTCGCTTGCGGTCAATTACGGCTTCGGCTTGAAGGCCAAGGCGGGGTCAAGAGTGGGGTTCCGGCTCGACGCCAGGGGATTCCTGACGCGAACGCCCTCGTTCGGCCTGCCACGAGATTCGCCCGACCCTAACGCTCTGGTGTTCCCAGCGGGAGGCGCGTTCCACAACATCGAAGCCTCAGCAGGCATCGTCTTTTACCTGAACTAGCGGTTATTTCACCGGTAGAGTAGGGGAGGACGCGAAGAGCGACCTCCCCCCTCGTCGCAC
>CAZOZZ010000167.1:0-1460 GCA_964584435.1 uncultured Solibacteraceae bacterium
GGCCTGTACTAATCCTGGGGAAATAACTCTCCAGTTTGCGGGGCGCACTCCACTTCCGATATACTTGTCTCGTTTAATTGTGCATGTTCCTTTCTGATGTCAACTCGCCGGCGGTGATCAGGTTTCATGAGAGTGTCCTCTCACCAAACACCGGATAACCGGCGTTCTTTCGTAATGTGAGAGTACCTGGAGGGCCATGGAGGTCGAAGGTGTGGTCTGTGTCGGATGTGTTCGTCGGGACACGCAGGGAGACCTTCCGATTGGGGCGTCAAGGAAAGCGAGACTCTCGACCGGCCGTACGTGGATTTCGAAACCGAGCAATACGTGAAAAGGGGTACGACTTAAAAATGACCACAAAGAATCGAAGCTTTGGCCATGGTGCTATGGCCAAAGCGTTGCGACTAGTTTTGGGCTCGGCACTGTTTTGCTTGACGTCCTACGATGTTTCCTGGGCGCAGGCCCAACAGCCGGAATGGCGTGGCAACGTTGCGGTTGGCGTATCGTGGCAGGGGGGCGCTGTGACCTCGAAGGGAGTCGATTTCTCTGGCAGTGCCACACATGTGGACACCGATGCGTGGAGTCACGCTATCGAAGGGAGCTACGTGTACTCGACTTACGAGGCTTCGGGGGTGACGCAACTCGCGGCTGACACGCAACTGTTTCAATATCTGTTGGAGCGCGCGCTGACTTCTCGTGTTTTCGTGGCTGTCCGGCCCGCATTCAAGCGCAATAAGATTCTGGCTGTCGATCACAGGGTCGAGGGCCTGTTCGGACTCGGCATTCGTGTCGTTAACAGAGACCGCGCCCGAATCAACATTGTTCCCATTGCCGGTTACGTCAACCAGCAGAAGAACCTGACAGCCGTGGATGGGAATAGCCCGACATACGGTGTGCTGGAGAGTGTTAACTTACAGATCAATCCGGTCTGGAGTGTCAGCCAGGACACCCTGTTCCTGGGAAATTCTGTCGATTCCGATGACTATCGCACACTATTACGTGCCTCGGTGGTGGGCGTGATCGCCGGGCCACTGTCGGCGAAGTTTTCCTATACCTTCGATCACGAAAATCTCGTCTTTGGTTCAGGTAACAACGCCGACCAACGAATGTCGTTTGGCCTGCAGGTCAACTTCTAGCGACGAGTTCTCAACGCTTGAATGCCGCAAACAGGATGGATATCGTGATTTCGAACGGTAAACCGATCGTTCGCAGAGTCCGGTCCACGATGCCGGGCTCAGGTGAGGGGACCCTGGCAGTGGGGCCCGTGTCGATAGTGTGATGCTGCACTGTCTCCGAGGGTAGCCCGGTCTCAGGGGCCGCAGGGGATGCTGGTTGCAGGCCGCCCTTCGGGACGGCTGTTTGGGGCGTGTTCTCTGGCGCGGCCTTCTTGGGCGCGGCTTTCTTGGGCGCGGCTTTCTTGGGTGCGGCCTTCTTGGGCGCGGCTTTCTTGGGTGCGGCCTTCT
>CAZOZZ010000167.1:1560-5122 GCA_964584435.1 uncultured Solibacteraceae bacterium
CTTTCTTGGGTGCGGCCTTCTTGGGCGCGGCTTTCTTGGGTGCGGCCTTCTTGGGCGCGGCCTTCTTGGGTGCGGCCTTCTTGGGCGCAGCCTTCTTGGGTGCGGCCTTCTTGGGCGCGGTTTTCTTGCCAGAGGAACGATAGACCCACCCACGCGGTGAGGAGCCCTCTACCCTCTCTGGAATTTCGAACTTCACGACTTTCCGGCTAGGCATTTGCGGCCACCTTCAGTTGAACGTTGTTGTCGGTCTCGATCGCGTTGAGCAGCGTTGAAAAGTCCTCTGCGGCCCGGCTTCTGGGAGCATACTCCCAGATGGTCGTATGTTTCGCGGCGGCGTAAGTGAGGTCCAGGCACTGTCGAATCCCCTGTGCAAGGTAGCGCCGGATGGAGGGATCCTGGTCCAGGGCATCCTGGGTTGCGCGTGTTGCTCTGGTTCTTGGATCGACAAAGGTTGGGAGAATCGCAGCAACTTCCAGGCCCCGTTCTGGCCAGAGCCGCTGGACCTCTTCAATGCCCGAGAGCGTCTCTCTCGCGCCGATCACGGCCATCAGATTCATACTCACGGGAATGATTGCCCGATCTGCGAAGAGAAGGGCGTTGAAGGTCAGCAGGTTCATCGACGGTGATGTGTCCAGCACGATCGCGTCGTAGGTCGCGGTGATAGCATCGCTGTCCAAAGCTCGGGAGAGAATTGTTTCCCGTTGCATCGTTGCCGACAGCTGTTGCTCCAGACCAAAACACTCCGTGGTGGCTGGGATGACATCGAGGTTCTCACGAACCTCTGGCACGATCACCGATTCCAACGAGGCATGGCCAAGCATCAGATCACCGACCGTGAATTCGCCGTCCACCTGGAGTGAGTGGCCCACATTGCCCTGGGGATCGGTGTCGATCAGCAGAGTACGGCATCCATGTGCACCAAGACCCGCAGCGAGGTTGACGGCCACGGTCGTTTTGCCAACACCACCCTTCATATTGAGAATGGCAAATCTTCGCATGGTTGTTATCATTCAGGTTGCGATGGACAGGACCGGTCCTTGTCGACATAGAAACAACTGATGAAACTCTGGCAATTTTTCAGTACGCACGCGACGACTTCAGTCCCGGCCATAATCGTTGTGGCCGGGCTGTCGGGATTGAGCAACGCAGCTCTACTGACCGTCATCAACTCGGCTGCGCACTCGGTCAGTGAAGGAGTGTCCGACTTTCGGTTGGTGATCCTGTTTGGGATCGTGATCACCTTGTATATCCTTTGCCAGCGGCACATCATTCGTACCTCGTATGTCGAGATCGAAAAAATCATCGAAACGATCCGGATTCGCATTGCCGACAAGATTCGCAGCTCCGATCTGTACGCACTGGAAGGGATCGGCCGGTCTCAACTTTACGCCGGTGTCAATCGTGAAACACTGACGCTCTCGCAGGCCGCCGCCCCAATCATCATTGCCGTACAGGGTGCGATCATGGTGATGTTCAGCCTGGTTTATATCTATATTCTGTCGTCGACGGCCTTTTTTTTGACGGTCCTGATCATCGCTGTCGGCCTTGTAATTCACCTGAACATGAAGCGTCCACTGTTGGAGGGCCTCGCGGCAGCGACAACTCGTGAGAATGAACTCTTCGACTCGTTGACGCACCTGGTCGATGGGTTCAAAGAGGTAAAGCTCAGCAAGTCCCGTAACGATGGCTTGTTCGCCCATATCCGGTCTGTCGCCCATTCGGTGGCGACTCTCAAATCGGGTGTAGGACTTCGACTAGCGGATTATTACGTCTTCAATCAGGTGTTGTTTTATCTGCTCATTGGCGCAATCGTCTTCCTGCTTCCTAGCATGACAGAAACCTACTCTGATCAGGTGACCCGAATCACCGCCGCAGCCCTGTTCATCGTCGGCCCGCTCACGATGGTGGTGGGTTCGGTTCAGGTCGTGGCGAACGCTAACAATGCTGTCCGGAACATTTCGATGCTCGAGTCCGTCCTGGACAAGGCTCAGAAAGAGGCTTCTGACAGGGACAACGGTGGCGACGATCCGATCACCACGTTTGAAACGATCGAACTGTCGAACCTGGAGTTCTCTTATCGCGACAGCGAAGGAGAGCCGGCATTCAAGGTGGGACCGCTCGATTTGACTATCCGAAATGGCGAGACGCTTTTTGTAGTTGGAGGCAACGGCAGCGGGAAGTCCACAATGCTGAAGTTGCTGACGGCATTGTACTACCCCTCTGCGGGTCGAATCGCGCTGGACGAGGCGGACATTCACCTGCTGGGGTACCAGAACTACCGGGAGCTGTTCACCGCAGTCTTTTCGGACTATCACCTCTTCGACCGTCTCTACGGCATGAATAATGTCGAGCCCCGTCGCATCTCCGAGATGCTGCGGCTCATGCAACTCGACGAGAAGACGTCTTTCAGAGAAGGACGATTCGAACACATGCAACTGTCTACCGGGCAGCGTAAACGACTGGCCTTGATCGTGTGTCTGCTGGATGACAAGCCGGTTACGGTTTTCGATGAATGGGCCGCGGACCAGGACCCAGAGTTTCGTGAGTTTTTTTATCGAAACCTTCTGCCGAATCTGAAGAGGCAGGGGAAGACAATCATTGCCGCAACGCACGATGACCGTTATTTTGATCTGGCCGATCGCGTTGTGAAGATGGAACTGGGCCGGTTCGTGCCCGTATCGGGGCCGGGCATCCGTTCCGAAGTAGCGCCCGACCGGGAGACACCCGAAGGTGGTGAGAACCCGACGGGGGAGAACAGCTGAATATGTGTCAAAAAACTAAAGCCATCACCGCACTAACGACGATGCTGCTGTTGGCAGTGGCGTGTAACCGCGAGACGATTGTGTCCGGGCTGAAAGAAGACGGAGAGAGTGGGGACGCGTTCCTGGTATCGGCCTTGATGCCCACCTGCGGGTGCATCTCGTTCACAAACCTCAACGAGAAACCGAGCACAGACATTGACGCCGACAGCCAGGAAGCGAGCGGCCAGATTGAGATCGTCGCCATGCTCCACGGTACGGAGGTTGGTTCCTTCGTGCTCGAGCCAGGCGGGGAGCATCGCGAGAAGTTCGATTGGGCTGGATCGGAGAACAGTGACCAGTACCGGATAACGGCATACCGTTGGACCGGTGTCAGAGGAGCTCAATTGAAACCGATCGTCGACTCGGTTATCGACCAGTCGGTGAGTGTCACCACCGAAGCTTTAGGAATTCCCTGCAGGGAATCGACCTGCGTCTTTGGTTCACTGGGACTCGGAAACGCGTGGAACAGTGAGGCCGGGCAGGAGTATGCGAACAGCATTCGGGGTGGGGTCAATTTCACAAATAGTAATCGTACCCTGTCGGTCCGGTCGGAAAGCCAGACATGCGGATGCATGTTGTTGCGCAATGTCTCGAAGCCTCCACGAATCGTCCATCTGCAGAGCACGCAAAACGGTCGGGATGTCGGTTATCTGGATCTCGAACCGGACGGAGAGGCGGCGGTTGGTTTTGATTGGGGCGGCGACTCGGACTACGATGGATACAGCATTACCGGCGCTCTTGGGCCTGCGGTTGAAGACAAT
>CAZOZZ010000167.1:5132-7943 GCA_964584435.1 uncultured Solibacteraceae bacterium
TTCCCACCACCAGCAGGGAGTTCGACCCCCGTACCGCCGCTTCAAGTCCCAAGCAGATCCGGATTTCCGACTATGTCGTGGTCGTTGGGCGGCTCGACAACATGGAGTGCAACGGGGACGGGGCGTCGGACAGTGTCGCGAATGTGGAGGTGATTTGTCCCTTCAACGGCCTGGAGATGGATGTTGCGTACAAGGCTTCAAAGCCGTCGGAGAACTGAGGGAGGTCTGACATGAGCGAAGAAGATCAAGAAAATATTGACGCGATTGATGAGCGGGAATTTGAGAACAACGTTCGGGAGACTAAAGTACTCAAGTCTGTAGCGAGTTGGATAGAGGGCCACCTGTTTTCCCTCGTGGTCCCGGCCCTTTTGTTCGCCTTCGGGACGATTTATTTCTGGTCGGCGATCGTGCACACCGTTCGCGCCGGCGAAGAGGGCGTGATGTGGCGACGTTTTAGCGGCACCGATCTTGACACGTTGTACATGGAAGGGGTGCACGTGATCTTGCCCTGGAACGAACTCCACATCTACGACGTGCGGATCCAGAAACTCGATCACACCATACAGGTTTTGTCGACCGACGGACTCGAGATCGACGTTGAGGTCTCAACTCGTTATCGGCCCGTGGCGAAAACTGTGCCACAACTTCACCAGAATGTCGGCCCCGACTATGTTGAAAGGATTATTGTTCCCGAGGTCATTACCGCGGTTCGAGAAGTCATGGGCCAATATCGTCCCGAAGAGTTGTACGCTCTCAATACCGGCGACATGCAGCGCCAGATCGTTTCCCGGGCGGCCATCCAGGCGCGGGACCGGTTCGTCATCATTGACGACGTTTTGGTGCGGCGGATACATCTGCCCGAATTCGTCCAGACAGCGATTCAGAACAAGCTCGGTGAGGAACAGGAGATGCTGGAGTATGAGTACCGGATCGAGAAGGAGCGCCGTGAAGCCCAGCGGAAAGTGGTTGAAGCCCAGGGAATCAAGGAATTTCAGCAGATCATTTCCACGGGCATCGAGGAGCCCTACCTGCGATGGCGCGGAATCGAGGCGACGCTCAAGTTAGCCGAATCTAACAACGCCAAACTTGTCGTCATCGGAAACAGCGACGGTCTACCACTGATATTGAATACGGAGAGCACGTTGCCGGCGGTGCCTGGGACGCCGTGACGAGCCGGTCATCAGATTTTAATTGAATTCGTTGGTCATCCCACGTAGATTTCCAGTTGAGAGAATGGTCGGTCAGATTTCCGGCAACGCTGACGCGGTGTTCAAAATAAGGAGCTTTAAGAATGGCTGAAGCAGCTACACTCGAGGTCGTGTCAACCTCAACCCAAGTGTCCGAACTTACAACTTACTACGCGAAATGGGCCGCCGGGACCGGATTAATACCAGTGCCGATTGTTGACCTCGCTGCCGTAACGGCTGTTCAACTCAAGATGTTGAGGCGTCTGGCCAAGATACACGGCGTTGACTATGACGACAGTAGCGGGAAGTGTCTGATCGGGGCGTTGCTGGGAGCGATCGTTCCTGCAAAGCTTGGATACGCAAGCGCCGGCTCGCTGGTTAAGATGGTTCCCATCGTCGGTCCCCTTGTCGGGATCGTTGTCACTCCGGCCTTCAATTACGCATCGACTCTCGCAGTCGGGCGCGTTTTCAATCAGCACTTTGCCGCAGGTGGCACACTGTTCACCTTCGATACCGACGCTACGCGAGAGCACTTTCGTCAAGAGTTCGAGAAGGCTAAGGAAGATGCTCCGGCGGAGTAAGGGATCTCTACTGTTTACGTGACCGCCAGTTGAAGTGACGGGCGGGACTTAACCGGCGGCTTCAGGTGACATGCTCGAAGCCGTTTGATGCCGTCAGGCCTGACGGATAGTTCGGTGGATCGCGTACCGCTCCCTCGGCTAGATTTGGGGCGATGGGCCAGCAGCGGGAGATAATTCCCCTGCTGGCGGGCGTGCCGTTAAAAATACGGATCCTCTGCGAGAAAATACCTTTTTAATGCATGTGCAGGCTAGCTGAAACTGGCAGGATAATCTGGCGAGTCAATAACGCATTCCACCTCACTGCCAGCCCCCCCTGTAGTGATCAATCCAGGCCCGGCTTTAGGTGCGTTCTCGATGACGTAAGGAGATGTGATGGTGAAAAAGAGCGATTCGTTGATCAGCGAAAGTGCGGGTGACGGGGCGAACGCCCTTCCGGACCCTCCTGCGATCGATCCCGAGGACCAGAAGCTGCTGAAGGCGCATGACATCGTAACGGGGAATTGCAAATGGGCCGCAGGCCTTGGCTTTGTCCCGATTCCGGTTGCCGATTGGATAGCGGTGACCACGATCCAGATCAAAATGCTCAAGCAGTTGTGCGAACTCTATGATAAGCCCTTCAGCCAGGATCAGGCGGCCAAGTGGATCTTCGCGCTAACCGGGGGCTTTATTCCGGCAACTCTAGGCTTCTTTGCCGCGAGTGTCGTCAAGACCATACCGTTTGTTGGTGTTGCCAGATTCGCCGCTGTTCCAGCATTCGCATATGGAACGACTTATGCCCTGGGCCAGGTCTTCATTCCGTATTTCCAGAGTGGCGGTAGCCTGTACACTTTCGACCCCAGCAAGCATAAGGCATACTTCGCTTACCTCGCAGAAGAGGGGAAGAGGGCGGCCGCAAGTGTCATCGGAAAGGCTGCCCCTCATGAACAGGCCCCGTCGTAAATTCCTCTCGGGCTGAGCGTATCGAGGTATTGCATTCCACACAGGGCACCGCTCATTCGATTTTCATAGAATGGCGATGGATCTAATGGGGTTAGCCCGGACTA
>CAZOZZ010000168.1:0-7760 GCA_964584435.1 uncultured Solibacteraceae bacterium
TTTCCTGCTCCAAAACACAGCCTTGGACTCTATCCATGAGAAATGCGGGCTAGTCAGCGAAGCTCTTTTCCACGACTGCAGATCCCACCGAATCCCCAAACGCGTTGACCGCCGTTCGAAAGCGGTCCAACAACCAGTCGACGGACAGAATCAGACCGATGTATTCGACCGGCAGGCCCACTGCGTTCAGGACGATGATCATTGTGACGAGACCGGCCTCGGGAATTCCGGCTGCTCCTATCGCGGCCAGCGTAGCAGTGACCGCAACGATCAGTTGCTGCAGCAGGCTGAGCTCAAACCCGATGGCCTGGGCTATGAAGATGGCCGCGGCAGCCTCGTAGAGTGCCGTTCCGTCCATGTTGATGGTTGCGCCGAGAGGCAGGACGAACTTGGCCGAGCGTTTCGAAACGCTGGCTTTGCTCACAGCACATTCCATCGTTACCGGGAGCGTTGCAACCGAGCTGGCGGTTGAGAATGCCGTCAGCAGGGCCTGGGACATCTGGGACATGAAGCGGAGGGGGTTCCTCTTCGTGAAGACCCAGAGAATCAATGGCAGAGTGATGAAGGCGTGCAGGGCCAGTCCCGCCAGAACGGTCACAAAGTAAGCTCCGGTCTGACGGAGGACTTCGGCCATGTTCCCCTCAGCCTGAGCCTCGCCGAACCGGGCGGTTACGAGACAGAAAATACCTATCGGAGCCAGTTTCATCAGCAAGAGGATGAAAGACAGCAGCGCGTCGTTGATCTGGACGATCATCTGATTGATGGCCTCGACCCGTTTGCCCATCGTGGTCAACATTCCCGCGAAGATCATGGAAAAGACAATCAAAGGAAGGAGGTTGGTCTCCACGGCCGAAGAGAAGAGATTATCCGTGAAGAGCATCAGGAGCAGATTCCGCAGGATCGTCCCAAGTGTGGCGTCTCCCTGTGCGGCAGCAACTCCCTCGCCCTCTGATGCCAGGACGTCGAGCGTTGCTTGATCGATGGCCCCCACGCCGGGACGAATCAGGTTCACCATGATCAGACCGACGATCACCGCCAGAACAGTGGTAGTCAGGTAGTAGGAAATCGCGAAGCCACCGGGACGCCCCAGCTTCCGGACGTCACCCAGCCCGATGATTCCGCTCATGACGCTCGCCATCACGAGCGGCACAACCATCATGGTCAGGAGCCGGAGGAAGACCTCCCCACCGACTTCGAAGCCCATCGCAAGGCGAGGACGTACGAGCGCGAGTATCACCGCCGCAACGATCGCGAGAAAGATGTAGGGGGTCAGGTGGCTTTTCTTGCCTTCAGGCACGGTTTTCCTTTCGAAGACTCTTGGCTCTCTAGTCTGCTCAGTTCATACGACTGCAAGGAGCCGGTTCAATGCGTTTGCAGATTCTTCGAAATCATATTGCCATTTTGGGGGCACACACAAGCGGTTAGCGTGTTGGGGCGATCCGCCGTGGACGCCCGACTGCGTCCTGCCGGCAGGTGTCTTCTCTCGGCGTACTGTAGGCTTTCCCCGCGGGTGGCCAGGGACGGCCACCCCGACACACTGAACCGAAGTTGACGGTTTGGGGCGCGGACCGGATCAGAACAGTCCGTTCTGTCCCGAAGGTCGGTACTCTATCCCCAAATGATCGTAGGCAAGTTTGGTGGCCACGCGGCCGCGTGGAGTTCTCTGCAGGAATCCAATCTGTAGCAGGAACGGCTCGTAGATGTCCTCGATCGCATCGACTTCTTCGCTCAAGACAGCAGCGATCGTGTTGACGCCCACGGGGCCGCCGTTGAACTTCTCGATGATCGCGAGCAGCAACCGGCGGTCCGTCTCATCGAAACCGTGTTCATCGATGTCCAGGAGGCGGAGCGCATCCCGGGCGATGGACGGTGTGATCCGGCCATCGGCACGAACTTCGGCGAAATCACGGGTCCGCTTGAGAAGACGATTCGCGATTCGTGGCGTTCCCCTCGAGCGCCGCGCGATTTCAATTGCCCCTTCCTCGGTGATCGGTGCCTTCAGGATATCGGCGGATCGGCGGATGATGATCTCCAGGTCTTTCTGTGTATAGAAGTCGAGGCGATGGACGATGCCGAAGCGCGATCGTAGCGGCGCCGTGATCAGGCCCATCCGGGTGGTCGCACCGATCAGCGTGAAGTGGTTCAGGTCGAGACGGTGGGTCCTGGCACTGGGTCCCTGACCGATGATGATGTCCAACTTGTAGTCCTCCATCGCGGGGTAGAGGATCTCTTCGATAGCAGGTTGAAGGCGATGGATCTCATCGACGAAGAAAATGTCAGCTGCTTCCAGATTGGTCAGAATTGCGGTCAGATCGCCTTTGATCTGAATCAAAGGGCCGGCTGTGGCACGAAAGTGCGCGCCCATTTCGTTGGCGATCACCGATGCGAGAGTGGTCTTGCCAAGGCCCGGCGGACCATACAGCAGGATGTGGTCCAGGGGCTCGCCCCGTTTCCGTGCAGCCTCGATCGAGACTTCAAGGTTCTCCTTGACCAGGTCCTGGCCGATGTACTCGCCGAGCGTCTTGGGACGCAACGAGAGCTCGAACGGAATCTCTTCTTCCGTGGCCGCTCCGGTGGTTATTCGCTCGGCCATTTATCCTTTGGTGAGAATCTGCAGGGTTTTCTTGAACAACAGGTCGAAGCCGGGTGCTGCCGCTCCGTCCAGCGCGCGTTTGATCGCTGATTCGATCAGACCTCGATTGTAGCCCAGGTTCTCCATGGCGGATATTACGTCGGTCTCGCTGTCGGTCCGGTCCCGATCGACATCGAACTCGCGCAGCTTGTCCTTCAGTTCCAGGACGATCCTTTCAGCCGTCTTCTTTCCGACCCCGGGGATCGCCGTCAACCGGGCCAGGTCTCCCCGCTTGATCGAACCCACAAGGTCCTCGACGGAACTCCCGGAAAGAATGGTCAGGGCGAGGCGGGGTCCGATACCGGATATCTGGGTCAAGCGCTCAAATATCGAACGTTCGAGGCGGGTGGAAAAACCGTAGAGCTGAATGACATCTTCCCGGACGTGGGTGTAGATATCGAGGGCGACTTCCGAACCGGGTTCGGGTGCTGAGGAGTAGGTCGGCATGGCGACGAAAACGGCATAGCCAACACCATGGACATCCACAACCAAATGCCCTGGATTCTTCTCGAACAGCTTGCCTCGGAGACGGGCAATCACGCCATTTCCACCTGATCAACAACACCAACCACGGCAGCATCAATCGGTGCCATCTGCCGGCCCACCGCTGTGGCCGCCGACCAGCCTTCCTGTACGACGAGAACCCTGTCGCCCGGACCGGCATCAACACCGTCGAGAGCCAGCAGGGTATTTCCGAACTCCTCTCCAGCAAGGTCAACTTGCCGTACCAGAAGAATTTTCTGACCCTCATGGGTCACATCCTTCTGGGTTGCCACGATGTTTCCGACGACCCTAGCGATGATCATTGATGTTGTCCACGATGCCGATGATCGTAGCGTCGGTGGGCACCAGGTCCGGAGCGAATGGGAACGAGGCTTCGCGCCCTCGGCATACGTAGACGGTCTCGTCGGTTCCCGCGCCTACCGAGTCGACAGCTACAACGGTTTGATTGTCCGCTGTGCGACGGACCAGCAGAAGCTTCTTTCCTACAAGAGCTTCGTCCTTGGCCGACGAAACCACACGACCGATGACTTTCCCCAAATACATGTCAATCGAGCCCCGGGAGCCTGCCCAACAGGTTCCTAGTCGGTTGAAACGTCGTCGACGATCCCGACGATGGCCGCATCGACGGGAACGTCTTTGCATCCGGTCGCCATCCTGGCCGAACTGCCCTGGACGACGAGCACTTTCTCTCGAAAACCGGCGGACACGGTGTCTACGGCAACGACATAGCCTTCCAGATCCCCATCTTCGAGATCCACCGGACGGCACACAAGCAGCTTCTTTCCTTCCAGACGAGGGTCTTTCCGCGTTGCAACGACCGTACCGATGACCCTTGCCAGCTGCATCTATTCGCTTGCCCGCCCGATGTCAAATACATCCTCGAGGTTGGAGTGGGGGCGCGGGATGACATGGACACTGACGAGTTCGCCTACCCGGCGTGCCGCAGCGGCACCAGCGTCGGTTGCCGCTTTGACGGCTGCAACGTCTCCACGGACCATCGCCGTCACGTATCCGGACCCGATCTTTTCCCAACCCATGAGACTGACCTTGGCCGCCTTCACCATCGCGTCCGACGCTTCGATCAAGGCCACAAGGCCCTTGGTTTCAATCATACCCAAGGCTTCACCAATCGTTTCTCCCTCTCGTGCCATCGATTACTCCTTATAAGCTATCCGCTCGGCTGTCAGCGAAATGAGTCAGCAAAGGGCCTGCCCAAGGGTGGACCCCAAACACTAATTCTCCAGACTCGAAACGACCTGATGGATCAGATCGACCAGTTCATCCCTAGTGAGAGAGATCGCCTCCGATCTTCCGTCGGTCACCGGACACAACGGGTCCTTCGGACGCGCCGCATCTGCATCCTCCAGCCCGAAGTATTTCTGCCTCTGGACCCATAATTTTTCAACATCTTCGGTCGATAACAGCTGCTCTCGACCCAAAATCCTCGTATAAATCGAAATTTTTGCAAAATGCTCGACGGTGTCCATCCGATTGTAGGCGCCCATCAAATCGGCCCCGTAGGTAACAACTCCATGGTTCGCCATCAGAAGCGCATCGAAGTTGGACACATAGGGCTTCAAGCGCTCGACCAACTCGGGTGTACCCGGCGTCCCGTACTCCGCAACCGGTATGCAGCCCAGGGCCAGGACAACCTCCGAAATCAGGGCTTTGTTCAAAGGAATTCCGGCGGCTGCGTAGGCCGTCGCGCATGGCGGATGGCAATGAACGACCGCGTTGATGTCGGGACGAAGTTCGTAGACCAGCAGGTGCATCGCGATCTCGCTGGATGCCTTGCGTTCCCCACTTACCCTTTCGCCCTTCATGTCTACAACGACGGGATCTCCAGGTTGAACAAAACCCTTGTTGAGCATCGTGGGAGTACACAGCACGTTACCGTCGGCGAGCCGGACGCTGAGGTTGCCGTCCGTGGACGCGAGATACCCCTTCTGATATGTCAGTTGAGAAAAGTCAGCGATATGTTGTCGCAGTTGGTCTTCAGAAGGCATAGACGAACCAAGGTGCAAATTCTGCGCGGTACGAGACGTTCATTCGCGCTGGGAAGGGCAATTCTACTACATCTCTTCGAGCGGATATTCGGCATTTCCACAGGAAGAGGAACCCGCGGACTAGACGACCGTAAGGGATGCGAATTTGGCGATCACTTTCTTGAGTCCGTAGTTGCTGAAACTGATCGTAAGTTTCGCGTCGGCGCCACTGCCCTCCGTTCGCAAAACCGTCCCGAATCCATACTTGGGATGTTTAACACGTGTTCCCACCGTCCATGAGCCTGCGGCGCCGCGAGCCGCCCCTTTCGCTCCGACGCCCTTCCCTTTCGATTTCAGGAAACCCTGGACCGCATCGACAGTGTTGTAACTGGTCCCTTTATAGTTTCTTTCCTGACGGAATTGCGGGTTCCTCGCCCCGGGTCGTTCGAGCCCGTCGAGGAGTTCGGCGGGAATCTCCCGCAGAAACCGGGACACCTCCGAAATCGATGGTTCCATCGTACCGAAGGTTCGACGGTATCGAGCGGAAGTCAGATAGAGTTGCTTCTCGGCCCGGGTCATCCCGACGTAGAACAAACGGCGTTCCTCTTCGAGAGACGCTGTTTCGTTGATCGACCGGTTGTGCGGAAACAGACCGTCTTCCATACCGATGATGAAGACTACGGGGAACTCCAACCCCTTGGCGGTGTGCAGGGTCATCAAGGTGACTGGAGCTCGTTCGTCATATTCGTCCTGATCGGAGACAAGCGCCGCGTTGTCGAGGAATTCCCTTAAGCTCTCCCCCCGTTCGGCACTCTGCTGGGCCGCGTTGAGCAATTCCTTTATGTTGTCAATGCGTGTCATTGCCTCTTCGGTGTCTTCCTGCTCCAGGACCTCAACGTAGCGCGTCTTCTCGGTGATTCTCTTGAGAAGGTCGGCGCTCGAAGACTCGTCAGCACTATCGACAAATTCGGACATCATGTCGTAGAAGTTACCCAGGGCCCTCAGGGAACGCAACGGCAAGGTGGCCTCATCACGCACCAGCGCCACGGCTTCCCACAACGAGATCTCCCGCCGGGCTCCCAGGTCCAGAAGGGCATCAATCGTAGTCTTACCGATCCCCCGCGCCGGAGTGTTGATGATCCGCAACAGATGAACCGAATCATCAGGGTTCAAGGCCGCAGTGAGATAGCTGAGCAGGTCCTTGATCTCGGCACGCTCGTAAAAACTGAAGCCGCCGACGACACGGTAAGGTATGTCGAAGCGGCGACACATTTCTTCCAGAATCCGAGACAGAAAGTTCGTTCTATAAAGAACGCCGATGGGAGCTTCGGGCTGGCGGCGCCGATGGGCGATAATCTTCTCGGCGACGAACGCCGCTTCCTCGTCCGGATCTGAAGCTTCGAAGTACGCAATCCGCTCGCCGGACGAGTTTTCCGTCCACAGATCCTTACCCTCCCGCATCTGATTGTTGGCTACAACCGAGCTGGCCGCACTCAGAATGGTCTTGGTTGAGCGGTAATTCTGTTCCAGACGAACGATCCGAACATTCGGATAATCCTTCTCGAACGACAGGATGTTTTGAATGTCGGCACCCCGCCAGCTGTAGATCGACTGGTCCTCGTCGCCGACGACACAAACATTGCCATGCAGGCGGGACAGGTGGCGCACGAGCATGTATTGCGTCCGGTTCGTGTCCTGGTATTCATCGACCATGATGTAGCGGAAACGATCACTGTATCTTTCCGCCGTCTGAGGAAACTTCTCAAACAACTCCACGGTTTTTCCGAGCAGGTCATCGAAATCCAGCGCGTTAGCCTTTCTGAGTTTCTTCTCGTACTCGGCGTACACAGATGCGGTGTACTCCCAGTCGGGCTGCCAGGCGTCGTCTGCCATCTTCTGCGGGCCGGTCCTCTGATTCTTCGCACTGCTGATCCGTGACTGGATCGTGCGAGCCGTAACGACCTTGTCGTCGACCTTCAGCTCCTTCATCGTCGACTTCACCACCTGAAGCTGATCCGCGGAGTCGTAGATCGTGAACCGGTTCGTGTATCCCAGCGGTTCAATTTCCCGCCGCAACAACCGCACACAGAGAGAGTGGAACGTGGAGATCCACGCATCGGCGGAACGCGGCGCCTGCAGTTGGGTGCTGACCCGCCCTTTCATCTGATCCGCGGCCTTGTTCGTGAACGTCACCGCGAGGATCGACTCCGGACTCACACCAAAATTCTCAATCAAATGGACAATCCGGTAGGTGATCACACGGGTCTTCCCACTCCCCGCCCCCGCCAGGATCAGAACCGCTCCGTCCACCGCCTCGGCGGCAGCCAGCTGCTCCGAGTTCAAATTTGCCTTGAGGTCAATACTCATAACTGCGATGCCTAGGTGTTCGATAGGTCCTGGTCAACGCAAAGACGCTATGACGCAAAGGACGCAACAAGGTTTTCTCGTGTTTCATACCGAACCAACCGGACTCACGGGCGGTAGCAACGCCATGGATGCTGTCTCTGTATGACATCGAAGAACATTTGCGGTCCTCAGCGTCTTTGCGTCTTTGCGTCTTTGCGTTGAAGATCTTCATTCGACGGTTACGGAGTGTTTTAAAACAGTGAATTAGTTTTTGAGGGATTGTTGTTTCGTAT
>CAZOZZ010000169.1:0-7731 GCA_964584435.1 uncultured Solibacteraceae bacterium
CGTACATCAAGTAATTATCAACAATTTGATGTACGTCAAACCAGGCAGGTTCACATCGCGCTCGTTTCGGGCATCCTGGCTGCGCCGTGTCTCCATCCCTATTACGTCTGGTTGTCGGTGGTGCCGGCACTCCTGATCGCGATCGCTCGGCCGAAGTGTGCTGTGTTGGTGGTCTTTCTCCTGGGATCCGGGCTCAGGGCAAACAAGGATGTTCAGCCGCCGGTCATCCCTGACGATGGATATCCGGCACGTGTCGTTGTGCGACTTGGTGGGCCTCCGGAGTGGCGGGAGCCTGGCTTTTATCTGGATGTGCAGTTGATCTCGGTCGGTGATCGGCCGATCTCAGGACGGGCCCTTATTTCTTACTTTCCGGGCGAACCGGAGTTGGACACGTTGTTTCGCAGCTTCCAACTGGGTTCGGGAGACCGTCTGGAGATTCTCGTTCGGCTTCGGCCTCCACGGGTGTATCGGAATCCTGGCGTGTTCAACTACCGACGGCACCTGGAACGCCAGGACATCTACTGGACAGGTTCGATCCGCAATCCGAGATTGAGCCAGGTTCTCGCTCGCGGTCGGCACGGCCCGGATCACGTTCGGGCATGGATTTCCGAAAGGATTGGCTCCTACTTCGCTCGGGACCGGACCATCCAGGCACTCGTCCTCGGCATGGTTCTCGGTCAGCAGCGACGACTGCCGGCGGCCGATGCCAGACGTTTCCAGGCTGCCGGACTCGTCCACCTGCTTGTGGTTTCCGGATTCAACCTTGCCGTTGTCGCCACCAGTGCCCTGTGGTTGGGTCGCCGCCTGCCATTCGGACACCGCCGGCGGACCGGCAGCAAGGTCTTTGCGCTGGCGGCAGTACTCGCATACGCGATGCTGGTTGAGGGCAATACTCCGGTAGTCCGAGCCACACTGATGGCCTGCCTGCTCATCTCGGGGTCGTTGCTGGATCGGGGTTATTCCATCGCCAACGCCCTGTCCGCAACAGCTCTGGTTATTCTGGCGCTCGAGCCGCGGGCTCTGGAGGACCCCAGCTTCCAGCTGACTTTCGCAGCGGTACTTTCCATTCTCATTCTGGCGGTTCCTCTGATCCGATGGAGCTTCGGCTGGCTGGGCCCGGCGATCGGCGATCTTCCGAATGAGGAGATCGACGCACATCTTCCGCCCGACATCGTCGACTGGCGGGTGTCCCGACGGCTCTGGTGCGAGCTCCGAGGTTGGCCGACATGGGCCATTACCGTACCCTGGCGGGTCGGACGAATCCTGGGCGAAGCGTTAATCGTGACGACCGCCGCCCAATTTGTACTGGTGATGTTCATGGTCGAGTCCTATCACCGCATTTCACCGATCACACTGCCACTGAACGTACTGGGGGCTCTCGTAGCGTCAGTGATCACGCCGATGGGCTTGTTGCTGATCGGCCTGCCGAATTTTCTCGGCATCGCCCTGGCCTGGATCATGAAATCGTTGCTGGCGCTCCTAGTCCTCGCCGTCAAGATGGGCTTGGAACTGCCCGGCGCAAGCTTCCGGGTGGGATCCCCCCCGGGCTGGTTCTGGGTCCCCTATACCATTGTGATCGGCGGCTGGGCTCTGGCAATCGGACGACGCCGGCTTCTCGCCGCCGGACTCTGCTCTTCCGCAGCCATGTGTCTACAGGCTGCGATCATCTTCGCCGACTTCTCGCCCCCTCCACCCGAGCATGCAACCCTGACGCTCCTCGACGTGGGGCAGGGGGACTCGATTCTGATCGAGTTGACCGACGGAAAGCGGATTCTCGTGGACGGCGGTGGCGTTTCCTCGGGCGGATATCGATCCCCCGGCGAGGAGGGGACCTTCTCAATTGGCGAAGACGTCGTCAGCCCATATCTATTCAAGAGGCGCATTCGGAGGCTCGACGCGCTCGTCCTGACCCATGCCCACCAGGACCACATCGATGGCCTGCTGGATGTCCTCGGAAACTTCGAAGTCGGCGAGGTCTGGCTCGGCCGGAATCCGATGGTCCCCCAATATCAAAACCTGCTCGAAGAGATCTACCAGCGCCAGGTCCCCATCCGATGGGTCTGGGCAGGCCAGCAGATCGGCCCGTTCACCGTCCTGCATCCGCCACGTGACTGGACTGCGGTGGGTCGCGTCAAGAACGACGACTCCGTTGTCCTGCAGTTGGGTATTGATGGAACAACAGTCCTCCTGACGGGCGACCTGGAACGAGCGATTCCCGTTCCTGGGTCCGTCGATATACTGAAGATCCCACACCACGGAAGCAAAAACACCCGTCTCATCGTCCAGGCCAGAATCCCGATCGTCTCGGTCGGCGCCTCCAACCCGTTCGGCCACCCCCACCCCAGCAAACTCCCCGCGCTCCGCACCGACATCCTAGGTGCCATCCAAATCGTCTTGGTCCCGGGCCAACCCATCGTCACGTTTCCTGGCCTGTAACGTGACGAGGAATGGCAGGTTCTTGGTCAACGCAAAAACGCAAAGACGCAAAGGTTGTTGGGGTAGGATAATGAACGAATGGACGCGGCGGACAAGGGGCTAGAAAGATAGTGGTTCGCATTTCGTCCGTGACCTCCGCAAGTCCGCGGGATGTCCCCCGTTTCGCCAACTTCAGTGCCAGGGCAGGCGCGGCTCGGCGGTAGAGAGTTACAAAGAACTTCCTTTGCGACTTTGCGTTGACAAACACGTGCCCGTCAATCAACCAACTCCAGGACACCCGCCCAGTTGACTCGGATTAACCTTGTGTGTAACCTAACTTGTTGCAGGGCGGCCACTAAGCGAAACACCACCTGTTGGCGGGCCTGAAGGATCGGTTTCCTCGGCTGATAATTCGACCGCGACATCTGGGGGTGTCTCTCTTGGGTCCTCACAATCGCCTCCTCCTCGGTGGCCTGATTCTTTCGATGCTTGTCGTCTCGGCTTGCGGCCGGGGTGCGCGGACGACTGCGCGGCAGGTGCCTCCACCAATTGATCGCTCGGAACCCTCTGCTCCGCCGGTGCGGATCGCTGACGAACGCGAAGCGCCTGTGGATGCCCTCGCCGAGGCGCTCATCGAGGCGCGGCAGCGCTCCGACCACGCCGAAGACCTTTTGGACAAAGGGTTGATCGAAGAAGCACGGGCGGAATTCGAGCAAGCCCTGGAAGTCCTCGATGCGTTTTCCCGAAGGGCAGAGCGAAAGAATTTTCGGATCGAGCGGGAAATCGACTTCTTGTCCGTGAGGCTCGAAACGCTGGAAGCTGCCCGGGAGGCCGAGAAGGCGGCTATCGACGATCTCCGAGCGGTGGAGACAGGCGAGGTGACCGATCCCGAACTGCGGAAACTGGCCGCGGCCGACGTCCGGGAAACGACCTACGACCTCCCTATCGAAATCAACGACCGCGTCATCTCTTTCCTGGACCTCTACACGAAGGGCAGCGGCCGCAGAACGATCGAGGTCGCGCTGGAGCGGATAGGCCTCTACCGTCCGATGATCGAAAGGATTCTTGCCGAAGAGGGTGTGCCTCTCGATCTGATCTACCTGGCACAGGTCGAAAGCCTGTTCAAGCCGAAGGCCCGCTCGCGGGCCCAGGCGCAGGGAATGTGGCAGTTCATCTCATCACGCGGAGCCGAATACGGCCTGCGTCAGAACTGGTGGATCGACGAACGGTCCGATCCGGAGAAATCCACGCGGGCGGCCGCCCAACACCTCGGCGACCTCTACGAGCAGTTCGGAGACTGGTACCTGGCAATGGCCGCCTACAACTCCGGCCCCGGGCGGGTCAGTCGGGCCATGGCGCGGACCGGGTCTTCGGACTTCTGGACACTCGCCGGACAACGCCAACTTCCCAGGGAGACCCGGAACTACATCCCGACGATCCTGGCCATGACGATCATCGGCAAGAACCCGACAAAATACGGATTTGACGTCACCCCGTCCGACGGCATCGAAGCCGAGCGTGTCCGGGTGAGCAGTGCCACCGACCTGCGCGTGATCGCCGACTATCTGGATCTGCCGCTCGATCAACTCCAGACAATGAATCCGCACGTGCTGCGATGGGCCACGCCGCCCGACGATACGGAGTTCGAACTCAACTTGCCCGTTGGATATGCGAAATCCTACGCGGAAAGGATCGCGCCCCTCCCCGACGACAAGCGCATACTGTTCCGTCACCACCTGGTCTCGTCAGGTGAGACCCTGTCTCACATCGCCAGGCGGTACGGCGTTTCAATATCGGCCATCACCGAAACCAACAAGATATCAGCGCGACGAATCATTCGGATCGGTCAATCGCTCGTGATTCCAATCAGCGGAATAACGGTACCCGGGGACTCCCTGGCGAGAGTGGTCGGGGCTCGGCCCGCCACACCCGTCGCGCCACCCGAGGTGTACAGGATTCGACGAGGCGACACGTTATCGACGATCGCCCGGAGATTCGGACTCTCGATCGGAAATATCAAGGTGTGGAACCGGATGGCTTCGAACCTGCTCATCGCCGGCGAGAGCCTCGTTCTGACGACACCGACGGCCACAACCGGAGCCTCGGCCAAAAAATCGGACACACCGAACCAACGATTGGTGTACCGGGTCCGGCGCGGCGACACCCTCAGCAAGATCGCCTTGTCCCATAAGACTTCCGTTCGAGCAATCCGGGAATGGAACCCGGAATCCGACCTCTCCATCATCCGTCCGGGCGACCAGATCACAATCTATATGAAGCGTTAAGCTTTTTTCGAGTGTCCGGTGTCTTATTATTATATCGGAGGCTGACAGAGGCGGTCGGACGTCGTCATTGAGTCTATCCCCAATTATTGCAATGCTTTAAACTTTTCCCGGAGGGCCACAAAACAGCATGGAACCCGTGACAGGGGACGCATCCGCCTTCGGGTGCCAGGTGTTAGTAACTTAATTGTAATTTCTCTTTTAACTTTTCCGACTTGGGGGCGTCAAAACCCATGTCATGGACGCAATTACATTGAAACCGGCTTCGTCAAAACGAGCGGCTACCAACGAGGAAGATCGACTCCTCGTCCAGCAGGCTCAAAGTGGCGATCGTGAGGCTTTCGAGCAGTTGGTATACCGTCACGATCGTGATATCTTGCGCCTGGCGTTTCATATGCTTGGCAACCGGGAGGAGGCTAGAGAGGTCTTTCAGGAGACGTTTCTGAAGGCCTACCGTTCACTGGGCAGGTTTCGGTCCGATGCGAGCTTCTATACCTGGATTTACCGGATTGCGACCAACGTCTCGCTGGATCATCTGCGCAAGCGGCAATCCCTGCGAGAGGAGATATCGTACGAAGCCGACACCGACGCCCATCCGGATCGCCCGGCTCTCAAGGACACGCTCGAAGAAAAGAGCTATTACAGTAACCCTGAGCGGCGCCTTTACGGTCGGGAAATCGGCGACAAGATACAGAAAGGATTGAAATCCCTGTCGGAAAAGGAAAGACTGGTTTTTGAGTTGAGGCATTATCAGGGGCTGAGGCTGCGGATGATCGGAGAGATCATGGGAAGCACCGAAGAGACAGCCAAGAACTACCTGTTCAGAGCCACTCAAAAGCTTCGTGCTTATCTGGTAAAGATATGAACTGTCGAGAACGCGAACACGACATCGTCCTGTACCTGTACGAAGAGTTGCCCGAACGCGACTCGATGGACCTCCGAGTGCATCTGGACGAGTGCGCCACCTGTCAGGGGTTCTACGAAAACGAGAGGGAACTGCACTTCAAACTGACTGAAGACTTCTCGGACTGGGAAGTCCCTTCGGATCTGCTCGTCGAGTCGCGGCGGTCGCTTTCGGATGAACTGGACCGTATCGAAACCAGGCGCGCATGGTGGCGCTTCCCATTGTTGGCGCCGGTCTTCTCCCGAATGCGCTTGTTGGAATCGGCAGCGCTGGTCTCGATCGGTCTGGCGATGGGAGTGTACGTCATGAGCCAGAACCCCGCACCGACTCCTGCTGCTCCCCAACAGGCCCAGGCCGCCCTGATTCCCCAGAACGCCGCCGTTTCGAACCTGAGGATCGTCGAAGCCGATCCGGCTACGGGCCAGGTGCAACTGGCCGGCGAGATGGTGCAGCCGATGAGGCTTCAGGGAAACCTCGAGGATGACGACGTGCGACGTTTGCTGTTCGGTGGGCTGCGTTCGCCAAGCAACCCGGGATTCCGCCTCCAGGCCGTGGAATTACTGGCCCAGAGTACTCGCGACCCCAGCATAAAGGAAGTGCTCATCGGCTCGCTTTTGAACGATGAGAACGCCGGTGTCCGTCTGTATGCGCTCGAAGGTTTGAAGGCATTTGCCATGGAAGACGATGTCCGTCTCGCTCTCATGTACACGCTTGAAAATGACGAGAATGCAGGTATCCGTGTCGAAGCGATCGAAGCCCTGACCTCCATCGCCGAGGCCGAGGTCGACGAAACCATGGATTCGATCATTCAGGAAGCGGCCCGGCAAGACGAAAACGCATACGTCCGGATGAAGGCCTTGCAGTTTGTAGGTACTGGAAGACAGTGAGTCAATTAACGAAATTCAGATATCTTGCCCGGCGTGGCATCCATCTTGTCCTGGCGATCTTTGTCCTTCAATCCGTTGCCCTGGCACGCTGCCCGATACTCGCCGGCGGCTCCCTCTTTCTACGGGCGCCCCTCGGCAACCTACTCGTCGATACATCCGTTACCGGTTTCATTGAAGTCGAGGTCTCCGACAGCACGATCGAAGTGGAAGAACAATGCTTTGACGACCACGTTGAGATCGGCGGAACGGCTCCGGCAAGACAGTTCGGTCCGATCGACTGGCGAATCCGGGTTCCCGCGACGGTGGATCTGGACCTGATCACTTACGCCGGCGGCATACGGGTAGCGACAACCGAAGGTGACGTCATCCTCCGAACGACCGGCGGGAACGTCGTCATGGAGAATATCGGCGGAGGTGCCGCCGTGATCACACAGGGCGGTTCGATCCTGGCCGGAAACATCGGAGGCAATGCCGAACTGAGAAGTCTGGGCGGCCAGATCGAAATCGGCGACGTCGCCGGAGACGCCGAACTTGAAACGCGGGGAGGACCGATCCGGACCGGAACGATTTCGGGCCAGGTACAGGCCGAAACGGCCGGAGGATCGATCAACATCCAAGAGAGCCGGGGCGAGTTGAATGCGGTCACGCTGGCAGGAGATATCATCATTGGAACGGCTGGCAAGGCAACCCTGCAGACAGCCGGGGGAAATATCATCGGTCTGGTGATCCACGGAGCCTTCCAGGGTTACACCGAACTGGGAGATATCCGCATCGAGAGAGCCGAATCATCCATTGAAGCGACCTCCGGATTCGGAGATATCCAGGCACGTCTGGCGCCGCTTTCCCTCGAAGGAGATCTCCACATTGAATTGAAAACCACTTCCGGAAACATCCGCCTCGCGATTCCGGAAGGCCTCCCCGCAAACCTCGAGACCATCATCGAACGCACGCTGATGCAGGCGCCACGTGTCCGCTCCGATTTCCCCCTGCGTGCAGTCGGTTCAGGGAACAACAACCGCCCACCCATCGCCCAGGGCTTCGCCATCCAACGATCCGATCGATCTACCACAGAGCTGAACGGCGGCGGTAACATCATCCGGTTGCAGACTTCCCGGGGCACCATAGAAATCCGAAGAATCCGCCAGTAGCTCTTCCCTCTGCGGGTAGCCGTCAGAACTCTAGATTTTCTTCACCGGTAGAGTAGGGGAGGACGCGAAGAGCGACCTCCCCCCTCGTCGCACCG
>CAZOZZ010000170.1:0-7722 GCA_964584435.1 uncultured Solibacteraceae bacterium
GGGAAATATGGACCGATTCCTACCGCTTTCGCAGTAGATTCCTTCTGCCGTGCAGGCTCCTAGGTTTCGTACATGCGTCGGCGCAGTTCGGACAGGCGTACTTCCAGCTCGTCAATGCGCCTGCGGAGGTGCCTGCGGCCCATGAAGTCGGAGAGGCCGATGATGGCCATGACGAGACCGATGAGGACAAAAAAACGGATGAAGGCAAGCAGGAACTCAGACATGAGCGACCCAACGGAAGTAAATTCCGCGACGAAGAGGACGAGTAGCGAGAACCCGCTCACGAAGCTGCCGAACATCATCCTGAGTCGGCAATTGGAGTACTTTACACCGAGATTCATGATCTCCACCGAGGTCCTGGCATACTCCCTCTGCAGCGCATATTCCTGGCGGGAAGTGCGCCTCGGGCGGTCGGAGAAGCCGCGCTCATATTTCTCGACGAGTTGATCGTATTCTGCCCGGGTCTCCGAATCCAGCAGGGTATCGACGATGAAGTTCAGCCGGCTCATTTTCTCATGAGCCCAGTCCTGCTTGTCCGGAGGATTCATGTCCGGATGGTAGACCTTCGCGATGTCCTTGAACGCCCGCTTGATGTCGGACGCACCGGCATCCCGGTCGACGCTCAACTCGTCGTAAAAAGTTCGAATTTCAGTGCGTGTCTGAGCCATCCGTATCAACTAATTATAGAATGGTCGGCGAGTAGTTGTCAGTGGTCGGTTGTAGGTGCGGTCTATGACCGCACAAATCATGCGCTCACAGAGCGCACCTACATCAGGCTGCCGACAGATCAGCTCTTCAGTCGGGGGTCGGCCGCGTCCCTCAGTCCCTCGCCGACCAGGTTGTATGAGGTCACGGTGATAAAGATCGCCAGGCCTGGAAACATTGTCAGCCACCAGCCGCTGGGAAGAAGCGTCCTGGCGCTGGCCAGGATCGAACCCCAGCTTGCGGTGGAGGGCGGAACTCCGAAGCCCAGGAAACTCAACGTCGATTCGATCAGGATGGCGGACGCAACACCAAACGTTGCGGCAACAAAGACGGGAGCGAGCGCATTCGGAAGAACGTGGCGAAAAATCGTCCGAAAGTCGCTCGCACCGAGGGCTTGCGCGGCAACGACGTAGTCCAGCGATTTTGACTTGAGGAATTCCCCTCGCGTCAGGCGAGCCACGGTCGGCCAGTTGGTGACTCCGATAACCACCATGATTGTGAATATGCTCTGAGGCAGGAACGCAACCACCGTGATGATCAGGAAGAACGTCGGAATCGTAAGCATGATTTCGATCAGACGTGAGGCGACGATATCGACGATACCTCCGTAGTAGCCGGCCATGGCTCCGATGAACATTCCGATCGCCACATAGATGGAAACCGCTACGAACCCCACCGACAGCGACACGCGGGAACCATGGACCATCCTGCTCGATATGTCCCGTCCGATGTCGTCTGTTCCGAGCCAGTTCGCCCTGGAAGGTGGCTGGATGGTTTGGAGCAGGTCGATGTCGTTAGGCGAGTACTTGATCGGCGGGAACACCGCCCAGTCGTCATCTTCGAATTTATCTGCCGTAAATTCCTTGTACTTGATGTTCTGAAACTCGGGCTTCCATCGAACCAGGCCAAGCCTGACACCATAGTCCTTCAAGACCGGAAAATAGATCTCCCCTTCGTAACTCATCATCAACGGCTTGTCGTTAGCGATAAAGTCCGCCATCAGGGCAACGACAAACAGCAGAGCAACGAACGCCAGGCCGACCATCGCAATCCGATTCTTTCGGAACTGACGGACGATGATCGACCAGTAGTCCTCGCGCATCCGTGACACGGGGTGCCCGTCGAAGCCCGCAGCCTCAGGCAGATCGTGCTTCATAGGAAATCCTCGGGTCGACGAAGGTGTAGAGAATGTCCGCGATCAGAATACCCACGAGGGTCATCATGGCACTGATTGTGAAAGAGGCCATGATTACGGGATAGTCGCGTGACAACACGGCCTCAAAGGTCAGCTGGCCCATACCGGGAATCGAAAAAATCTGTTCGATAACGATGCTTCCTCCGATCAGAGCCGGCAGCAGATCGGCCAGCAGCGTCACGATCGGGATGAGGGAATTCCGGAGTGCATGGCGATAGACGACGAGGCGTTCGCTCAAGCCCTTCGCCCGGGCGGTTCGAATATAGTCCTGCCGGACAACCTCCAACATGCTCGACCGCATGTATCGGGAGAGCGCGGCGAGAGTGTAGTACGTCATACAGATGACCGGCAGCGCGAGGTGCCAGGCCCGGTCTGTCAACTGGTCCCACAGGGGCCATGTGTCCGAGCCGATCGTCTGTAATCCGAAAACCGGAAATACGTCCCAGAAGTCGCCGCCTCCAAGGTAGACGATCCCCATTGTCGCCACCCAGAAGTTGGGCAACGAATAAAGGGTAAAGAGGCACACGGTCGTTGCCTGATCGGCGCGGTTGTATTGATGTGTTGCGGAATAGATACCGATGGGGATCGAGATGAGATAAGCCAGGAGCAGCGAGATTCCGCTCAGCTGCAGGGAAACGGGAACCCGCTCTTTCAGCTTGTCTATAACGGGTCGATGGTCCTTGAGCGAGACACCAAAGTCCAGAGTTACGATCCGTTTGAGCCAACTTAGATACTGCACATGCAGGGGTCGATCGAGGCCGTAGAGGGCACGCGTTTCGGCGATGATCTGCTCGGCCATCGCCTGATCCCGAACCCCCTGGGCATTCCCGAGCCTCATCGTCGCCGGATCTCCAGGAGCCAGTTGGATGATGAGGAACGAAACCATCGAAATCCCGAGCAGAGTCGGGATCATCAACAAAATCCGTTTGAGGAGGTAGCTTCGCATGGCAGGATCAGCCTGGGACGATCCGACGCTGTCGAACCGTCCCGCCGCCTCCTACGGACCTACAGAGCGGTACCGCTGGGAAACCTGGGGGACAAACCACTTCGTCAGATCATAGCCGGGTCGAACCGGAAGGAAATCAACTTGCTCGAATCGTCGATGGTAAGCGGCCGATTCCTGCGGATAGAGCATGAACGTGTAGGGCTGTTCGTCGTGAATGATTTCCTGAAAGCGCCAATAGAGTTGCTTCCGCTTCTCCGGATCGAACTCCGTGCGCGCCTCTTCCATGATCCGGTCTGCTTCCGGATTGTTAAAGCTTCCGAAATTGGAACCGCGGTTGCCGATGGAACTGGAATGCCAGAGTTGGTAAGGATCATAGGATAGACCCGACAACCAGGCGCCCGCGTAGGCGTCATACCTTAGATCTCTTACGTTTTCGATCACGACGGTGAACTCGAGACGCCGCTCCGTCATTTCGATTCCGGCCTTTGCGAATTCCTCCTTGACGATAGGGAGAAGCTGGTCGGTGAAGCCACTACTGACCGAACCCAGAAACTCGAAGCTGAATTTGACGCCGTCCTTGTCGCGAATGCCGTCACCGTCGTGATCGGTCCAGCCGGCTTCATCCAGAAGCGCTGCCGCCCCCTCCGGATTGTAGCTAAATGCCTCGATATTTGGATTGAAGTCCGGAGAACTCGGGTTGAAGGGAGAAGTGGCCAGTTCCGCCAGGCCGAAACGCAAGTTGTCGATGATCTGCTGTCGAGGGATCAGCATCGTCATTGCCTGTCGGACACGCTTGTCCGCGAAGAATGGCCGCTCGGAATTCCAGACAATGTAGGAAAGCTGAGGGATGTTGAAAGTCGACTTTCGAAGCTCGGAGTCAAAACTGGCCCCGCTGGTTTGCCTTGCATATTGAATTGGGGTGAGCCGGCTGTCGAAGTCAATCTCGCCCGCCTTCAGGGCCGTTAACCGGGCAGTGTCATCGGTGATGAACCGTATGAGAATTTTTTCGAGGTAGGCCTTCTCCCCCCAGTAGTTGTCGTTTCGAACTAGAACCAACTCAGATCCGCTTTCCCAACTCTCAAACTTGAACGGCCCGGTCCCGATAGGATCCCGATTCGCAGGATGCGTGTTGAATCCTTCGCCGAACTCTCTGAGCGTGGCGTCGTTGCGGGCATCGGGTGCGATGAGGTCCGCAAAGGAGTAGTTGTCGAGGACTCCGTCCGGGTCATAGACGTGCTTGGCCACAAAGGGGAGCGTGCCGCCGAGCGCCTCATCGTTCGACCAGTACGGCTTGCTCATCTCGAATCGGACCTGTCGACCCTCGATCTCGACATCAGCAAGGTCGGCAAAATAGCCGCGCAGGCTCGCCGAGTCGGCGAACGGGTTCATCAACGCCTTAACGGAAAACAGGACATCTTCACTGGTGAAGGGTTCACCGTCGTGCCATTCGACACTTTCGCGGATCGTGAAGGTGTATGTCAGGTGGTCCTCGGAAATCTCCGGGTAGGACTCCGCCAGCAACGGAACATCCAATCGCCAGGTCTCGGGATTGTAGGAGAGCAGGAATTCTCCAACCATGGAGCCCATGGCACCGTTCATGATGTAGCCCGTATACGCATTGTTGGAAATGATCCGGTTCAGATTGTCCGCCTCTGCACCGTAGGACAATACGAGCCAGTCCCCCTGGACGGGATCCTGAATACCATCACCCGCTGCGGGACCAGCCGTTGGTCCCGCCCCGCCACATCCTGCGACGAACACGCTCCCTAGCAGCAGCAATCCGCAAATTCGACGATTCCTTTCGTCCTCCCATCGAGGCAACTCCTGATTGAGCGCCAGCTATTTTTCAGTCGCCGTACCCGGCCTCAGGTCATCGAACACAACTCGGTTCAACACGTTAGAGTCAAAGTCGGTCCGTAAAGTATGACATGGAACACCACGCCACAAGTAAAGCCCGAAGGAAATAATAGTGTCTGTCAGCCCAACCGCCGCGCGACGAGGTACAGGCCCCTGAGTGTCAGATTGGGATCGATCGTCGATATCCATTTCGACTCTCCGTGGATGAATCCGGCCATCCCTCCCGTGGCGATGATACGAGAGTCCTCCCCCAGGTCTCCTCTCATCCGATCGATAATGCCGTCGACGAGGGAAACATACCCCCAGAAGAAGCCGCTCTGTAAACTTCCCTGGGTCGAGCGGCCGATGAGCTGATCGGGCTTCCGAATGTCAATTCGGGGCAGGCGGGCTGCCCGGTCCGTAAGCGCATTTGCGGAAATTTCGATGCCAGGCGTGATCAAGCCTCCCAGGTACTCGCCATTCCTGGTGATCGCATCGAAAGTGGTAGCCGTACCGAAATCGACGATGATCGCCGGAGAGCCGTATCTTTCGAGAACCGCCACGGCATTGACGATTCGGTCTGCCCCGACTTCGCGAGGGTCTTCGTAGAGAACCGGAACCCCGGCATTTTCCGTGGTAACGAAACCCGCTTCAACAGAGAAGTAGCGACGGATCATCTGTTGGAGAACCGGGTCCAACGATGGAACCACGGACGAAATTACCACTTTGTCGATCGCGTCGACATCGAGCTTGTCCAGTGCAAACAGGCTCCGGAGCAGGGCGCCGTACTCGTCGGCCGTACGTTCCTTATCGGTCGACAGGCGCCAATCGTTAGTCATGTCTTCGCCATCGAACACACCGAAGACCGTGTTCGTGTTGCCCTGATCGATTGTCAACAACATCAGCTATTCGGCTCCCATTTGATTACGTCTCCACTGTATATTTCTTCGACCACTCCACCGGATTGTTCGATCCGAAGGGCTCCCAGGGCATTCAGCCCTCGGGTAGCACCCTTGATCCGACGAACCCCATCATCAACTTCCAGCATCTTTCCGTGGGCAAAACTCGAACACGCCGTCCACGGATCGATGATAGCGGACGGCCCATCTCGAGTGAACGCCTCATACAGTCTTTCGAACTCCTCGAGAAAATCCAACAAGATCTCGATCCTCGAGTGAACACGACCGGACTCCATTCGAAGGGAAGTCGCGATCCCGCGGATCTCTTCCGGCATGTCCGTGTGGTTGACGTTGATTCCAAGTCCGATCACCATCGCCCGCACACGATCAACCTCGGCTTGCAATTCTGAGAGAATGCCGCAGATCTTCTTTCCCCCGCACAGCAAATCGTTAGGCCACTTGATGTCCACATCGAGCCCTGTAGTCCGTTCAATTGAATTGTGCGCGGCTACGGCGGCCCCCAACGTCAACAGGGGGGCCAGGTTTGAAGAGATCTTCGGTCGAAGGATCAGCGAAACGTACACACCGGCCTCGGGGGTCGAAAACCAGTTGCGCCCCATCCGCCCACGGCCGGCCGTCTGAGTTTCGGCCACGACAACAGTGCCATTGGCAGGCGGCTTGTCCCCTCCCAGAAGCCCTGCGGCGAATGCGTTCGTCGAATCGACCCGATACAGGTGGTGGAAGGTCCTCCCAAATGCCCTGGTGTGCAGCCTGTCCCGTACCAGCTGTGGAAGCAGGATGTCGGGAAGGCGGGTCAATCGGAATCCAGTGAAGGGCTCGCCCAGTATCTCGATTCCCTCCCCGCGAAGCCTCTCAACCCAGCGGGCGACCTTCGAGTGGGACACACCCAGATCCCTGGCGAGCTTCTCTCCCGAAACGGAGACGGTCATGTTCTGCATGAGGAAGAAAAGCATCTCATCCAGATCACGATCCACGGACGGCGGCTTGGGTTCTGCTGTCACGACATTAGTGGCCTTTATGCTGGTGTCCTAATCCGGTCTTACCTGCAGATGAATGTCAGCCCCAGTCACCGAGTGAGTCAGCGCCCCCACGGAAACGTAGTCCACGCCGGCTTCGGCATATTCCCGGACATTTTCCAGCGTTATGCCCCCTGATGATTCCAGCGGGACACGACCGGCAACCGATAGAACGGCTCTTCTGGTCTCATCGGGGGTGTAGTTGTCCAGCATGATCACATCGGCACCGCCGACAATCGCGTCGTCGAGCTCGAGTTGGTTCGTTACTTCGACTTCTATGCGGGCCAGGTGTCCCAGACGTTGCCTGGCTGTCCGGACCGCGTCGGCGACACTCGGGTGGAACACGAGGTGATTGTTCTTGATCAACACGCCGTCAAAGAGCCCGACACGGTGATTCATCCCACCGCCACAACGGACCGCATACTTGTCCAGCAGGCGCAATCCCGGGGCCGTCTTTCGGGTGTCCACGATGCGCGCAGCCGTACCGGTCACCCGGGCGACATACTCGGCAGTGGCGGTCGCGATGCCGGAAAGACGTTGAAGGAAATTCAGCGAGATTCGTTCAAGAGTCAGAATCGAGTGTGCACTGCCCCGAACTTCGGCGAGAAGCGTATTCCCGGTCACGGCATCTCCGTCGATCCTGAGTGCTCGAAACTCCAGACCGGTATCACAAAGCCGGGCGAGTTCTTCCACAATCCGAATACCGCTCACGATGAGGTCCTGCTTGGTCACGTACCCGGCAACGGCTGTCGCATCGGCGTCCAGGGTCGAACGGGACGTGACATCGCCGCTGCCGGCGTCTTCACGAATCGCAGCCAGCAGGTGTTCTCGAAGCAAGGTGAGGTCGACGGGTTTCATTCGAAAAAATGTGAGTCCAGTTTACCTGATCCTCTGGAGTCCTTCAGACAGTTTAGCTTCCTTGGCCTTATAGTCGGCCAGGCGCTGCCGATTCTCCTCGACGACGGCCGACGGCGCACGTTCGACGAACTTCCGATTGCCAAGCTTGCGTTCCAGACCGTCGATTTCTTTGCGGACTTTTTCCGTTTCGCGGGTCAAGCGCGCTCTTTCCGATTCGATATCGATCATCCCGGTCAGCGGCACCTC
>CAZOZZ010000171.1:0-7658 GCA_964584435.1 uncultured Solibacteraceae bacterium
CATTGTCCCCGTTGCAATAACACTCACTGGACTCCTGAACCGAGACGACTCGCGTCAGACTATGCCGTGTCTTTCGTGCTCCAGCGACCGTTTCGCTGTCTGAAGTGCGACAAGGTCATGACCGGCCCTGTCTGGTTGTCAAAAGGCAGCCCCCCTCAAAAAAAACGAAATTCCTGGAGCACTTGTCCCCAGTGCGGTGAAACCGCGCGCCGTTCCAGGCGCCGGAGAATGGAACGCTTCCTGGTCTTCTGGCGGGCTTACCGATGCAGTAAGTGCGAGGTACGTTTTCTGGGTCGCCGCTAACCGAAGTCTCACTTCCGCCGCGCCTTCACTCTTTCCCTGAAATAGGGCAGCATCGCCCGGTCGATCAGTGACGGTACGAACGCGTTCGCCCAAACCAGCAAGCGGCCAGGCCAGTATGGATAGACCTCCGAGCGCGGCCTGCGGATGCAGCGAACGATGCAGTTGGCGACCTTTTCCGCCGGTTGAACATATCCGACAGGCTTGAATCGGCCGTCGACATCACCCTTCTGAACGACATCGAAAAAGGGCGTCGCGGTCGCCACCGGATAGACGACGCTGATATGGATGCCGGCATCCCTCAGCTCGACTCGCATCGCTTCACTTATCCCGTTGAGTGCGAACTTGGTCGCGGAATATATGCCCGAAAGCGGAAGCCCACGCCGGCCGGCCACCGATGAGACATTGATGATGTGACCCGATCGCTGCGCCCGCATGATCGGCAGAACGGCCTGAATCGCGATCACGGGCGCGATGAAGTTCACCGCCAGGATCTCATCCATCAACTCGGGAGCCATGTGTTCGACGGTCCCGAAATAGCCGAAGCCGGCATTATTGATCAGGACGTCGATTCGCCCGTACTCCCTGTTACAGACAGCACCCAGGCGTTCAATGTCTTCACGGACGCGAAGATCCGTAACGTTGATTGCGGCATGGCCCCCGCGACCCACGATCTCGGCCTGCAACTCTTCGAGAAGCCCACGGCGCCGGGCCGCCAGGACCAGTTGCACATCGCTTGAAGCCAAAGCAAGCGCTGTCTGGCGGCCGATTCCCGACGATGCACCGGTAATCACGATGACTTTCATCGACCGAGATTACTTGAAAGGGTCTCGCTCGGCAACCGGCAGGTGAAAGCACAGAGATAGTGATAAGATTCAAGCTCCGATGGACAAAGGCAAGTATCAGCCCAGGGACTCGATGCAGTCGCCGCGGTTCTCTCATCCGGCCACTTTCATGCGGTTGCCCCATGTCGTGGATCTGACGGATGTGGATATCGCATTGATCGGTATCGCCTATGACGGAGGGGCTTCGTACCGGCCCGGAGCCCGATTCGGGCCCAGGGAAATCCGGGAGCAATCCTCCCTGATCCGGCCATATAGCGGTCCGCAGAAAACCTACCCCTTCGACAGGAACAACGTTGCGGACTGTGGCGACATCGACACGGCGCCTAACAGCATCGATAAGACCTACGAGTTGATCGAGGCCGGTATCACACGGATCCTCGATACGGCGACGATGCCCGTGTCGGTGGGAGGAGATCATTCGATCACGCTTCCGATCCTGCGCTCGATCGCGAAGAAACATGGGCCGGTAGGACTGATCCATTTCGACGCACATCCCGACACCTGGGACGAATATTTCGGAGGCAAGTATTTCCACGGCACGCCGTTTCGACGTGCCGTGGAAGAGGGACTTGTGGACACGCACCGGATGACCCAGATCGGAATTCGAGGTCCCCTGTTCGGCTCCGACGACTTCGACTTTCACAAGGAGCATGGCATACGCTGGATCACGATCGACGAGGTGCGCGAGCGCGGTGTCCGTGCGGTCGCCGAGGAGATGAACCAGCGAGCGAGTGGAAAGATGTATGTGTCGTTTGACATCGACTGCGTCGACCCGGCGTTTGCGCCAGGAACGGGCACACCCGAAGTCGGTGGACTGGACAGCTATGAGGCCGTCACGTTTGTGCGGGCACTCAAGGGTATCGATGTTGTTGGACTCGACCTGGTAGAGGTCACGCCCCTCTACGACGGCCCCGGTCAAGTCACCGCTCTCCTTGCTGCAAACCTCCTGTTTGAGTTCCTTTCATCTCGATAGTGACGGTCCAGGACGAACTGGAGCGGGTTGATACTTGGGGCCCCGGGTACTCTCCGTCTTCCATGGGAATGATTCGTCATGGGTAGGTACGACGCCGTTGTTGTCGGAGCCGGGCCAAACGGCCTGGCTGCGGCCATTGAACTTGCCCGCGCCGGGCTATCGGTCAAGGTGTTTGAAGCACAGGACAAGATCGGCGGTGGAGCAAGATCGGAAGCTCTCACGCTGCCGGGCTTCGTTCACGACGTCTGTTCTGCCATTCACCCACTGGGGGTCGCTTCTCCCTTCTTCAAGAGCTTGCCGCTGGAGCCCCACGGGCTCGAATGGATCTATCCCGATGCGGCATTGGCACATCCATTCGACGATGGAACCGCAGCGTTGATCGAGCGATCCACTGCCGCCACCGCGGCAACAATTCCTCCTGACGGCAAGGCGTACTCCCGGTTGATGGATCCTCTCGTAGACGGCTGCGATTCGATTCTCGACGACATCCTAGGACCGCTTCGAATTCCCCGTCACTGGGCCACCCTGCGGTTTGGCCCACGCGCTCTTTGGTCCGCGAAAGGTTTGATCCTGAACGTATTCGATGGGGACCGTGCCAGGGCGCTCTTCGCCGGATCGGCAGCTCACGGAATGCTGCCACTCGAGCGACGCGGAACAGCGGCTTTCGGACTGGTCCTCATGATGCTGGGCCATGCTCCGGGCTGGCCGATACCGGCAGGTGGAGCACAGACAATTTCCGACGCTCTGGCAGCGTACTTCGGTTCTCTGGGAGGAGCTATTGAGACAGGTTCCCGAATCGAAAAACTGGAACAACTGCCTGAATCCCGCGCCATCCTGTTCGATGTCACGCCCCGCCAACTAATTCGAATCGCCGGATCCCATTTGCCGAAACGCTATCGAACGCGCCTGGAAAGGTACAGGTACGGACCGGGCATCTTCAAAATGGATTGGGCCCTCTCCGAGCCCGTCCCCTGGAAGTCGGAAGCATGCAGCCGGGCGGGAACTCTGCACCTGGGAGGCAGTTGGGAAGAAATCGCAAGCGCCGAGCGGGACGTGGGAAAGGGCCGGATTGCTGAGAGACCGTTTGTACTGGTTGCACAGCAAAGTCTCTTTGATCCGAGCCGGGCACCGGCAGGAAAACATACCTGCTGGGCATATTGCCATGTGCCCAACGGCTCGGAAACCGACATGACGGAGGCCATCGAATCTCAGATCGAGCGATTTGCGCCGGGCTTTCGCGACACGATCATCGAACGCAGCCGAATGAACTCCACCGAGATGGAGCATCACAACGAAAACTACGTCGGGGGTGACATCAACGGTGGACTGCAGGACCTCGGGCAGCAGTTCTTCCGTCCGCTCGCAAGCCTCGACCCGTATCACACCGCAGCCGGAAACTTGTACCTGTGCTCGTCATCGACTCCACCGGGAGGCGGAGTTCACGGGATGTGCGGGTATCACGCCGCCCGGTCGGTGTTGAGGGGGTTGGGGAAGTCAGTGGGAAAGTAGCTTACCGTTGACCACCCGCAACTGTATCATTTCGATTCCCGCTGGATTTTTTTCAACACGAAGACACGAAGGACACGAAGAACGAAGTTGTTTCTTTGTATTACTTCGTGTCTTCGTGTTGAAAATCCGGATCGATCCAACGCGGTACGGTATCAGTCAGGCGCAGCCACAATGGAAATCAGTTCGGTGCGATCGTGTACCGGATCGATACATTCGCCGAAATCGTCATTTCTCCAGCAGACACCGGTGTGGCAACTGCTTCCTGCATCGCCATCATCCGGCCTTCCATCATCGGGCGCTGAATAGAAACGCCGCCTTCGCTCACGGACAGAACCGCCAGGAGACGAACGCCGAGCGCTTCGGCCATGACCTGGGCTTTTCGCCGGGCTTCTCCGATTGCCTCGGCGAGAGCGCTCTCACGGGCAGGGAGATCATCCATCAAACCGAAGGTCACACCCTGCAGTTGGTTTGCGCCGGCCCCGAGACCGGCATCGATGACAGCGCCTAGCAGATCCAGATCCTCCACGCGCACCGTAACGGTGTTGGCAGCCCGATATGCAATGATGCGGGGGTCTGTCTCGCCCGGACGCTGCCTGGAGTAAATTGGCGTCAGGGTGAGACGAGATGTCTGGATGTGACGCTCCTGGACGCCTGCCGCGCCAAAGGCATCAAGCATCCGACCGGCGACTCCGTTGACATCGTCCTGGGCTGAACCGGCCGTGGTGGCCTGCTGGACAACTCCGAGCCGAACCGTCGCCAGATCCGGCGTCACGCGAACCTGGGCCGATCCGCTGACCGTCAGGACCGGTCGAGAATCCGACTCCGAAGATTGAGCCCTAACTTCGCCCGTCGGCAGGGCCACAAGCAGAAAAGACAGCACAATAGCTTTCATAACACCTCCGTACTCTTCGACGAACGATTCCCCAGAAGGTATGTGACGACCTTCGGTTAGAGAGGTTTGCCCGCCCGCATCAAGAAATTCCACCCTGATCCTTCAAACGAGACTGGATACAGAGTACAATGCCGGCGATGAAAACCCTCGTTCTCTTGATGCTGCTCCAGCACGCCCTCATTTCGGCGAAGGCTGGCATGGTCACCCTGTCGCACGGGTGGGTCAACCTCACCGTCAATGGCCACATCGGCGAAGGGAACCCGTTGACGACCGGAACTGACAGTCGGGTTGAAACCCTGTTGGGCCCTGATTCCTATCTGCGCATGCGAAGCGATTCGGAGATCGTGCTGGAATGTGAAAGCCTCGACAAGATTGCGGTCCGTCTCACAAAGGGCGCAGCGATCATCGACGTGAATCGCATCGACAAGAAGATGCCGATCAGTGTGCGCGTCGGCGATCTCGAAACCCATATTAGGAAGAGCGGCCTTTATCTGGTCCAGAGTGACGGAGTATCTGTCCTGAAAGGAGAACTCCGCGTCGGCCCGGTGGTCAAGGTAAAGAAAGGATGGAAGATCACCGGTTCAAACAGAGATTTCGAGAAGAAAAAGATCGGAAAGTTGGACACACACCCGCTGGTGGAATGGAATTCACGCCGAGTTGATGAAATGAACAAACGGACTTCCCGAGACCCCCAATTCCAGAGGCCAACTCTCTACCCCGGGACCACGCGTCTGGTCCCCTAGCAACCTCCTACGGTTCCTCGCACGTCACACTCCGGGGTGGCGTTCTGGAACAGGCGATGCTCTGGTCGCGTCCACTCGTCAGCAACGCACATGCATTGTTGATCGCCGTCTGGGTCGCTTCCTCGTTACTGGTTCCGGACGCCCTTCGACACTCCACTCGTCCGCCGAATTCCATGCAGACTTCGCATGTTGCCTGATCCAGGCTCAGCGACGAATAGACCAGGTAGGCGACGAACAGGGCCCCCACTACGAGGGGAACCACAATCTTTACGGTTTTTGACATTCAGTGTACCGAGTGCGAAGCGGCCACAAGACCACTAGTCCTGAGCAGACAATTCCGATGAAACGACAGCTTCTTCCTGGGCTTCTTCCCACAGGGCCTTGGGCTCCACCCTGTAATCCTCAACGGTGGCTCGCCTCCCTTCGAGGACGAATCTAGGTGGCAACCTCAGGTCACGCACGAGCCCGAACCAGCTCAAGATCTTCAGCGCGTAGTAGCTGCTGTCGAACTCCCACCAGAAAAAGCCGTTGTTCGCCGTCGTCTCGTAATGGTGGTGGTTGTTGTGCCAACCCTCTCCGCCGGTCCACAACGAGATGATGAAAGAGTTCCGGCTGGTGTCGGCCGTCTCATAACGTCGACTCCCAAACAGGTGGGTAAGCGAGTTCACGGTAAACGTTCCGTGAAAAAGCACGACGGTGGAAAGGAGGAAACCTACCACAAGCGCACTGGCTCCTCCCCAGAGATAACAGCCTGCCGCCAGCAGAACCGGTGGAACCAGGTGATACTTGTTGAGCCATCGGAGTTCGGGGTACTTCGCAAAATCCTTGATCAGTTCCACGGGCGTTCTGCCGTACTTCGGACACAGGACCCAACCCACATGACTCCAGAAGAAGCCATCCCTGGGCGAATGGATGTCCCCGGGCTGGTCGGAGTACCAATGATGATGTCGATGGTATCCAGCCCACCAGAGAACACCCTTCTGCGCAGCGGTCGAGCCACCCGCGGCCATGAGGAACTGCATCACCCGACCCATCTTGTATCCGCGGTGTGCGAAGTATCGGTGGTATCCCGCCGAAATGAAGAACATTCGGATAAAGTACAAGGCAACGCATAGCACGACGTCGCTTGTTCGAAATCCCGTCCAGATGGCCAGCAGCGGAGTCAGGTGAACGAGAAAAAAAGGAATCGAGCCGATCCAATCGATCCGCTCGTCGGCTGCACGCAGCGTCGTCTGTGCACTCATCTAGTGGTCCCCGCCAGAGATAACGTCACTATCTCCGAAGGAGGTTGCGAGCGGACTGAGGGGTGACGTCCACTGTGGTGTGTGTGCTTTAAACCGATGTTGAGCGTTCATGAGGGGCAACCTCCATCGGCCCTACGGGTTCGGGCGGAACGGTACCGTCTTTGGCGTCGCTCCTCCTCACAATGTCGAAGCATTGGTTCCTCGTCGCTCCCCCAAATCCGGCACCGTTGCACTCCGAAATCTAGTAACGCTATCTCTGGCGGGGACCACTAGGGAATTACCTTCTATAGGTTCGTTCCAGCAGTTCCCCAAGCGAAATAGCGGCAAGCGAACGGGATGACTGGTGGCCAGTTGTGAGAGCTGAACCAGCCGTCGTCAACGCCAGGTCATGTCGCCAGGGGCGGTCTACGACCCCCGATCATCGGGTGCTCACAGAGCGCCCGGACAGCTATGTACGACTTTCACGAAGGGCTGGCGAATTAAACACCACAAACAGAACGGGTAGTATAGCATTCGGGAGGGATTCCAGGTAAGAAGCAGGGCGAGTGAACAGCGGGGAAACGCTTCGTCACACGCTACGTGTGAGGCTGACTAGAGGCCGGAAACGATAGAAACGCGTTTAACATCGAGTGCAACGGTACGGAAGGACGAGGACTCGCTTCAGCAACGATTCTTTCAATCCTCGCCGTGCGGAGCGGCGGACCTCATCCGATCTGCATCTGGGACATGCCCTGTTCATCCTGAACCTCCACCCATCGTCAAGTGGGACACCGGGGATGCTGACACACTTTTTCATACCCGTACAGCCCTATCTTCGTCTGTTCCTGAAATCAGCTCAGCCCCTAGAATCTTCGCCTAGCAGGGCAGGCAAAGCACTTTGCTTTGTAAGCATTGGTGCTCCCTTCAAGAGCCAATCAGTGAATGTGCCGCGCGAATTGCGGACCCGAGAAAAGCCCATGCTCTCGAAGCCTGCTCCGTCGCCAGTCCGTCCCCAAGAATGGACGTGGTAAGAACGGCGCCGGCCCAACCCTCGTTACGCCAGAACCCACCTCCCTCCAAGTCCGGCAACACCGACTCGGGCGGGAACGGCGATGGAGTTGAACCTGCCTGGTTTGACGTACATCAAATTGTTGATAATTACTTGATGTACGG